>NZ_CP099397.1:4595000-4943047 GCF_021495345.1 Pseudomonas hydrolytica | reverse complement strand
TGAGCGCACGCAGCGCGGCCTGCTGGCGCTGCATCAGGCGCTGGGTGCTGCGCTGGGTGCTGCGCAACAGGCCCAGCAGCAGGGCCTCGGCACCGCACCAGGCGAGCAGCCACTTGATCACCAGCCAGCGCTTGTCGCGCCGGTGCACGTTGTACTGGTCGCTGATGTCATGCCAGATCAGGGCCACCGCCAGCGGCTCGTCGCTCCGCTGGTGAGCCTGGCGGTAGCTGCTGAGCGCCACCTGATTGACCAGGTAGTGGCGCTCGCCGTCGTCCAGCAGGCGTACGCTGTCGCCCTCCTCGGGCGCGGGCAGCCGCCGTTGCTCTTGCCAGGCCAGCACCTGCTGCCGCGAGTAGTCCATCAGCTGCCAGCGCTGGGCATCACTGGCCAGGCCGCGCAACTCTTCGCCGCTGCCCGAGCCCAGCAGGAGATCTTCGCGCAGCAGCAGGGCCACCCCGCTGTTGAACTCGCGGTCCAGCTGGGCAAGGTTCTCCAGCACGCCCATGGCCACCTCGATGGCTCCGACCTGCTCGGCGCCATGCTTGCCTTCGGCCAACAAAGGGGCAATGGCGCGCATGCCGATGCTGCCGCGGGTCAGGCCCAGGCCGGCCTGGCTGCTGGCGCTGCGCAGCGCTTCCTGCACCATGGGGCGCCAGCCGATCTGCAAGTCGCCGAAGTGTTCGGGCTCGTGTACCCGCAGCAGCACCTTGATGTCCGGCGCCAGATGCACGTACAGGCGAAACGGCTGGTGCGCCTGCAGGTTGCGCCAGCGTGGCGCCAGGCGGGTGTAAAGCTGGCTGCGAATGCTGGCCAGACCTTCCAGGTCGCTCGCCGGCAGGGCGTGGGCCTGGCGCACCAGTTCGGTGACCCAGGCGTCGGCGGCAATGGTTTCGGCGAGTAGCTGCGTGCGCTCCTGCAGCCCGTGCTGGGTGCTGTTCAGGGCCATGCGCTGAATGTCCGCCTGCTTGCCCATCTGCAGTTGCCAGAGGGCTTCGCGCTCGTTGAGCGCCTGGCGTCCCAGAAAGGCGAAGAACAGGGCCAGGCACAGACTGCCGCCAATGACTATCCAGCGACCGGCGTCCCGGCGGCCGGCGTCCCAGCGGCTGAACAGCCATTGCCCAAACCAGCGGTGGCTCAGCCTCGGAGTCATGCGTCGCGCCTCAGGTCAGCCCGGCCAGACGGCGCAGGCGTTGCACTTCCTGGCTCTCGGCGCTGTGCAGTTCGGCGCTGGCCAGACGCATGAGAATAGGTTCGCGGCGGGTGTTGCCCGGCGCCAGGCCATAGCAGGCGCCAATCAGCTCGCGCAGCGGAATGGGCAGGCGCCAGTGGGCCTTGAGCCGGTTGGCCAGCTCGCTGCTGTGTTGTCGCAGGGCCTGCTGCAGCTGAGCGTCGCTCAGGGGCAGCGCGCGGTTGCGCCAGAGCTGCGCCTGCTGCAGCACGGCCAGCTCGCCCATGCCCTGCAGCAGGGCGGCACTCTGCAGCGGCGCGGGGTCCAGCTGACAGGCTTTGGCCAGGTCGCCGACCCGCTGTCGCAAGTTCAGCTGGGTCTCCAGGAGCCCCTGCGCCAGCGCCTTCAGATCGGCGTCCTGCAGGCTGGCCACCGGGCGCAGCGCCAGCCCCTGGATCAAATTCAGCGCGGTGGCGGCGCCCAGGCGCTTGACCGCATCAGCCAGGCTGATGCAGGGCTGCCCGGCACTGTTGTAGAGGCTGCTGTTGGCCGCTGCGATCAGCCGGGCCTGCACTGCCGGGTCCTGCTGCCAGTGCTCGTCGAGTTGCTGCAGGGTGGCAGGGGCTTCGCTCGCCTCGCGCAGCTGCTGACAGAGTTCGTCGCGCAGCGGCAGATCGATTTCCTCGTCTGGCAAGGCGGCGAGGTGGTGAGAAAAATCCTGATCGCTGACGATGGCCACGGCCGGCTCATCATCCTCGGGTAACAGGCGGCGCAGGCAGTCCAGCACCTTGGGCACCTGGAAGGGCTTGGTGATGAAGGCGCTGATGCCCAGCGGGCGTACCTCCAGCACGCTGTCGCGGTCGGCGCGCGCGGTGACCATCACCAGGGCCACCTGGCGATCCTGGCTGCGCACCGCCTGCAGCAGCAGGGTGCCGCTGCCGTCCGGCAGGTTCCAGTCGGCGATCACCAGCTGGGCGGGTTCGCGTTGCCAGGCCGAGATGGCGTCGCTCACCCGCGCCTGACAGTCGATGCGGGCGGCAGGGCGCAGGCTGAGCACGATCTGCTTGAGCAGGTCGGCGATCCAGGGGTCGTCCTCGAGAATCAGTACGCGCATGCTCAGCTCCTCGTATCGGTCTGGCTGGCCTGTGCCACGGTCGCCATCGGCGTGCCGCCATGGTTCGCGGTTACCGGTGCGGGACGGCCGAAGTGATAGCCCTGGCCATAATCGCAGCCGAGGGCGCGCAGGAAGTCCACCTGAGCCGGCGACTCGATGCCTTCGGCCAGTACGTACAGGCCCAGGCTATGGCCCAGCGCGATCACGGCGCGAGCGATGGCGGCGTCCTCGATGTCGTCCGGCAGGCCGCGCACGAAGCTCTGGTCGAGCTTGAGCTTGTCCACCGGCAGACGCTTGAGGCGCGCCAGGGAGCTGTAACCGGTACCGAAGTCGTCGATGGCCAGGCGCACGCCCAGGGCGCGCAGGCGGGTCAGCAGGGAGAGGGCGGCATCGGGATCTTCCATGATCGCGCTCTCGGTCACCTCCAGTTCCAGCTGCTGCGGCGACAGGCCGGTTTCCGCCAGGACCTGGGCCACCTTCAGATCAAGCTCGCCGCGGCTGAACAGGCGGCTGGAGACGTTCACCGCGACGAAGCGCAGGGCAGAGCCTTCGGCATTCCAGCGCATCATCTGGCCACAGGCCTGCTCCAGCACCCAGGCATCGATGGGGCCGATCATGCCGTTGTCTTCGGCGATCGGGATGAACTCCGCTGGGGGAATCAGGCCGCGCTGCGGATGCTGCCAGCGCACCAGCGCTTCCATGCCGACCGGGTTGCCGTTCTCCAAGTCGTGCAGCGGCTGGTAGAACACCCGTAGCTCATGATTGTCCAGGGCGTGGCGCAGGCTGCTGGCCAGCTCCACGCGCTGACGGGCGTAATCGGTCAGTTCCTGCACGTAGAAGGCATAGCCCTCGCGCCCGCTGCTCTTGGCCTTGAACAGGGCCGAGTCGGCGTTGCGCAGCACCTGCTCGACGCTGTCGGCATCATCCGGAAACAGGCTGATGCCGATGCTGGCGCCGATATACAACTCGTGCTCATCGAGGCGAAAGGGCGCCTCCAGACAGCGCAGCAGGTTCTGCGCCAGCTCGGCGGCCTGGGGCGCGCCGGCACAGGTTTCGCTGAGCAGGCCGAATTCGTCGCCACCCAGGCGGGCCAGGGTGCAGCCGCCGGGAAGGTCCTGCTGCAATCGCTCGCCGACGCTCTTGAGCAGCAGGTCGCCGACGTTGTGGCCAAGGCTTTCGTTGATGTGCTTGAAGTGATCCAGATCGATCAGCAGCACGGCGCCACGCAGTTGCTCGCTCTTGCTGCGTTCGAGGGCGTGGGCGATCCGCTCGGTGAACAGCAGCCGGTTGGGCAGGTTGCTCAGCGGGTCGTGATGGGCGAGGTAGTCGAGTTCGCGCTGCGAGCGCTTGAGCGCGGTGATGTCGGAGAACACCGCGACGTAATGGCTGATGCGCCCATGCTCGTCGTGGATGACGCGGATGCACTGCCATTGCGGGTAGATCTCGCCACTCTTGCGCCGGTTCCATACCTCACCGCTCCAGGCGTCACGATTGTGCAGGGCTTGCCACAGGCTCTGGTAGAAGGCGGCGTCGTGACGGCCGGACTTGAGCAGGGTGGGGTGCTGTCCCAGGACCTCTTCGGCGCTGTAGCCGGTGATGCGGCTGAAGGCCGGGTTGACGTGAACGATGCGCTGCTCGGGGTCGGTGACCAGCACGCCTTCCTGCGTGGCATCGAATACGGCCGCAGCCTGGCGCAGGCTTTCGTCGTTGGCGCGTTGCTGGGTGATGTCGCTGGCGATGCCGATGAAACGCTGTGGCCGCCCGCCTTCGTCGCGCAACAGGCGGCCGCGCGAGTGGAACCAGCGATAGGTGCCGTCGGCGTGGCGCAGGCGGTAAACGTTGTCGTAGCTGTCGTACTGCTGGTCGACGGCCAGTGCCTGCAGCACCCGCTCGCGGTCTTCCGGATGCAGGCGTTCGGCCCAGGCATCGCGGGTGTCGCCAAGCGCCTGCGGGGTCAACCCGAGCAGGGCGGCGTAGCTGGGGGAGAAGAACACCCGCCGGGCGGCGAAATCCCAATCCCAGAGCCCGTCGCGGGTGGCATCCAGGGCAAGGCGCAGGCGCTCCTCATTGCTGGTCAGTTGCAGGCGAGCGCGCCGGTACTGCTGGGCGTGCCGATGCAGCACCAGATACAGCAACGCCGCGGTCAGGCCGACGAAGATCAGGCCCTTGAGCGATTGCAGCCGTTCCAGCTGGGCCAGTGACAGGCCCAGCACGGTCAACAGTTGGTCGCTGAGAAGAATCCACAGACCGGCGAGCAGCAGGTAGCCCAGGGTCAGGCGCAAGGCGGCGATGTCGATACGCATGGGCTGGTGGCTGCGCTCCCGGTAAATGCTGGGCAGTATAGATGCTTCGAGGCCGAAACATTCTTATCTAAAAGACCAACTGGTTTTCTGTCTTGGGTCAGCGATAATGCGCCCAGGTGAGTCCTTGTAGGACAAGCCGCGTTTCCCTTTCAAGAGGCATCTGCGTCCATGTGGTACAACGGTTTACTCGACCTTTCGGTCTGGCAGCTGATCGCTGCGACCCTGCTGATGACGCATGTGACCATCGTCAGCGTCACCGTCTATCTGCACCGCTACTCCGCGCACCGTGCGCTGGAACTGCACCCCGCGCTCAAGCATTTCTTCCGTTTCTGGCTGTGGTTGACGACTGGCCAGAACACCCGCGAGTGGACCGCGATTCACCGCAAGCACCACGCCAAGTGCGAAACCGTCGATGATCCGCACAGCCCGGTGATCAAGGGGCTGGGCACCGTGCTGCGCAAAGGCGCCGAACTCTATCAGGAAGAGGCGAAGAACCAGGAAACCCTGCGTATCTACGGCAAGAACTGTCCGGACGACTGGATCGAGCGCAATGTCTACAGCCGCTATCCGATCGGCGGCGTAACGCTGATGGCGATCATCGATCTGGCCCTGTTCGGCGTGCTCGGCATCACCGTCTGGGCAATCCAGATGATGTGGATTCCGGTATGGGCCGCCGGCGTGATCAACGGTCTCGGCCATGCCGTGGGCTATCGCAATTTCGAGTGCCGTGACGCGGCCACCAACCTGGTGCCCTGGGGCATCCTGATCGGCGGCGAGGAGCTGCACAACAATCACCACACCTACCCCAACAGCGCCAAGCTGTCGGTGAAGAAGTGGGAATTCGACATGGGCTGGGCCTGGATCAAGCTCTTCAGCTTCCTCGGTCTGGCCCAGGTGCAGCGCGTCGCGCCCATCGCCCATCGGGTCGAAGGCAAGCGCAGCCTGGACATGGACACCGCCATGGCCATCCTCAACAACCGCTTCCAGATCATGGCGCAGTACCGCAAGCTGGTGATCGCACCGCTGGTCAAGCAGGAAGTGGCCAAGGCCGACGAGTCCGTTCGTCACCTGTTCCGCCGTGCCAAGCGCCTGCTGTCGCGTGAGCCGAGCCTGCTGGAAGAGCAGCACCACGCGCGCATCGCCGACCTGCTGGCGCAAAGCCAGGCACTCAAGGTGATCTACGAGAAGCGCCTGGCGCTGCAGCAGATCTGGGTCAAGACCAGCAGCAACGGCCACGACATGCTCGAGGCCATGAAGCAGTGGGTGCATGAGGCCGAGGCCAGCGGCATCCAGTCGCTGCGCGAGTTCGCCGAGCAGCTCAAGACCTACTCGCTGCGTCCCGCTGCCGCCGCAGTCTAAACCGCTGCGCATTTCCTCCAAGGGCCCGCCGAACGGCGGGCCTTTGTCTTTGTCCAACAGCTCGCACTATGCTCACTTTATGCTTATGCGAGGGATTGGATGGCCGCTGTGATGGATGATCAAGGCAACGGTGTTTCTGAGCTGGAAGAACTGACCCTGGCCCTGCTGCACAGCCGTGCCGAGGTGGAGCGGCTGCGAGAGCGCGAACAGCTGTTCAGCAGCCTGCTCGGCAGCGTCAACGCCGCGCTCTGGGCGTTCGATTGGGATGAGCAGCGGGTGATCTACGTCAGCCCTGCCTACGAACGCATTTTCGGCCGTTCCGCGGCCCTGCTGCTGGCCGACTACGGAGAGTGGCGCAACAGCATCTACCCTGACGATCTCGATTACGCCGCCGAGAGCCTGGCCAAGGTACTGGAAACCGGCGCAGTGGAGTTTCGTGAGTACCGCATCATCCGCTCCGATGGCCAGTTGCGCTGGCTCAGCGACAAGTGCTTCGTTAGCCCACGCTCGGGGGCAGGGCAGGGGTGCGTGATAGTCGGCATCGCCGAGGACATCACCGAGAAGAAGCGTCTGGAAGGCGAGCTGCATCGTCTGGCCACCACCGACGTGCTGACCCAGAGCAGCAATCGCCGGCACTTCTTCGAATGTGCCCGCCGCGAATTCGAGCACGCGCGCAAGTTCGGCAGCCCGCTGGCCTTCCTGCTGCTCGATCTCGACGACTTCAAGAAGATCAACGACCAGTACGGTCATCAGCTCGGTGACCAGGTGCTGCAGCGTCTGGCGCAGTGCGGCGCCAACGCATTGCGTCGCGGCGACCTGTTCGGTCGCATCGGTGGCGAGGAGTTCGCTGCCCTGTTCCCCGGCTGCGAACCGGATGTCGCCCTGCAGGTAGCCGAGCGCTTGCAGCGCGAGGTGCAACGCCTGAGCTTCCAGCATGAGGGCGTCAGCTTCGGCATCACCGTCAGCCAGGGGCTGACCAGCATGCGCGCTGCCGACGTCAACCTCGACGCGCTCTATGCACGCGCCGATGCCGCCATGTACCTGGCCAAGCGCCAGGGCAAGAACCAGATCGTCCTGGGCTGAGGGCTTGGCGATTTTCCGCCTGAGAGGGGGTTCTCATAAGCGGAAAATTGCCGGTCATGCCTGGTCATCAAGCGGTAACTGCTCTGCAGAAAAACTGTAACCTACTGTTCTAGAAGCCTTGCGATGGCCTTGCCTGATTCTGGCGCGGTCCCTGCATAGGGCCCTGGACGATGCCGGCTGGGATGTCGGCGCAAAATAACAACGACGTGAGAGCACCACCATGCACCACTCTGCCCGCCTCATCTCGGCTGCCCCTGCGCGCGCGCCGTTGTTCCGTTCTTCCTGAGTTTCTTCCGCATCCGTTTCGGCCAGGCCTCGAGCCGTGTCCTGGCGTGCGGGTGCGTATGCCCCATTCGTTCCGGCCTGCCTCTTCGTGCCGAAGTCTGTGTCCGGACGAAGCGTCACCTTAAACACACTGGAGAGAAACATAATGAGAAAGACCTCCCTGGCACTGGCCGTAGCCGCCAGCACCCTGGGCCTGAGCCAAGTAGCCGTTGCTGACTTCATCGGTGACAGCAAGGCCAACCTGACTCTGCGCAACTTCTACTTCGACCACAACACCAAGAACACCGCCAACAACAACGGTGAAGCGAAGGAGTGGGGCCAAGGCTTCATCTTCAACTACACCTCCGGTTTCACCGAAGGCACCGTAGGCTTCGGTGTTGATGCGGTAGGCCTGCTGGGTGTGAAGCTGGACTCCGGTGGCCGTGCCAACAAGACTGGTCGTGATCGCACCCCGGGTGCTCTGTTCCCGCTGGAAAGCGATGGCAGCGCCGTTGATGAGTTCAGCAAGGGCGGTCTGACCGGTAAGGTCCGTGTTTCCAAGACCGAGGCACGTATCGGCACCCTGACTCCGCGCCTGCCGATCCTGGTATCCAACGACGGCCGTCTGCTGCCGCAGTTGTTCGAAGGTGGTCAGATCACCTCTAACGAAATCGACAACCTGACCCTGACTGCCGGTCAGATCGAGCACGCCGTAGGCCGTGCTTCGAGCAACAGCACCGGTTTGTCGGTTGCCGGCGGCAGCGAAGCCAGCAACAAGTTCTACTTCGCCGGTGGTGACTGGAAAGTAAACAGCGACCTGACTGCTCAGTACTACTACGCCAACCTCGAAGACTACTACAAGCAGCACTTCGCCGGCCTGGGCCACAACCTGGCGCTGGGTGAAGGCACCCTGAAGACCGATCTGCGCTATTTCCGCACCAATTCCGATGGCAAGAACGGTAAAGAAGCCGGCTACTCGGTGGGCGGTTACACCCGTAATGGCGATGGCAAGATCGACAACAACACCTGGAGCGCCGCGTTCACTTACAGCCTGGGCAGCCATGCCGTGATGCTGGGTCATCAGCGCGTTTCTGAAGACAGCAACTTCGTGCAGCTGAACCAGGGTGGCATCGAAGGTTCCGCTGGTGCCAGCGTGTACCTGCTGACCGACCGCCTGGTTAACAGCTTTACCCGTGCCGGCGAACGCACCACCTTCGGTCAGTACAGCTACGATTTCGCCAACCTGGGTGCTCCGGGTCTGAAAGCGTCGGTGATCTACCTGAAAGGCACCAACATTCAGGTTGCTGGCGCCAACGAGGCCAAGGAGTGGGAGCGCGACATCGCCCTGGATTACGTGTTCCAGGAAGGTGCCCTGAAGGGCCTGGGTCTGGGCTGGCGCCACGGTGTGCTGCGTGGCAACACCTCTACCGCCGACGCCGACCAGAACCGTCTGATCGTCAGCTACACCCTGCCGCTGCTGTAAGTCGGCAGCTCTCCGGAAGGCCTGTTGCAGGCCTGTCGTTCCGGAGGCTTGATGAAAATGCCCGCATCCATTGGATGCGGGCATTTTTTATGAACGCGATATCGGTCGGCTGCAGCGCGAGCCCACTGGCAGAGCCCGTACTAGCTGAATACACCCAATCCGCTGCTGCGCGGCAAGCTCCTTGCGACGCTCGCAAATGGATGCGCTTGCCCCGGCCATATCGGGTGCATCGACCGCCAATTCTGCTTCGCGCTTGCGCTCAGCGTGCGTCGGCGGTGCTGGCATCCAGCGGTGCCGCGGAGGCAGCGAGAATGGCGCTGGCCAGGGCCATGTCGTCGCTATCGCGCAACTGCGGGTTATCGCTGCGCAGCTGCTGTAGCGCCGCTTCCAAATGCGGGCCACGGATCTCTCCGGCGCTGGCGACGAAGCTGCTGGCATCCTCTTCGGCGGCGGCGACCAGCTTGCGATCCTTGAAGGTCAGGTAGGTGGACGCAGTCGTGGCGCCGGAAGACAGAATGTCGCGCAGCAGGCCATCGGCGGCGGCGGTCTGAGCGATCAGGGCGGCGCTCAGCGCCAGGGCGGCTCGGCTCATTACTCGCATGGGGGGGTACTCCTGTGGATTGACTCCCTTGCTCAGAGTCGTGCGGGCCCCTTGTGGTTCCTTGTGGGCGATGGCCGGTCGCCATGACCGGCCACCGTCGAATGGCCTCTTTCGCGTTCGCTCAGGCGTCCTGCTCGACTCGCAGAATCACGCCGTCCTGGGCCACGACCTTGACCTGACTGCCTACCGGCAGGTCAGGTCCGCTGACCAGCCACAGGCTGTCGCCAGCCTTGATCTTGCCGCGACCGCCGACGATGGGCTCGTGCAGGGCGAAGCGCCGGCCGAGCAGTTCGCTGCCGCGGCGGTTGAGGCCGGGCTGGTCGCTGGGGCGCAGCATGCTGCGTTGACGGCGCCACCAGACCACGGCAGTGAGGATGGCCAGCAGGCCGAACAGGAAGAACTGCCAGACCCAGGGCAGCTCGGGAAACAGATAGGTGAGCACGCCGACGCAGGCGGCGGCCAGGCCGATCCACAGCAGGTAGCCGCCAGCGCCGAAGACTTCGAGTATCAGCAGGACAGTGGCCAGCGCCAGCCAGTCCCAGAAAGACAGGTGTTGCAGGTAATGGATCATCGATCAGCCCCGCTTCCCGCCTGTAGCATCGGCGCCGAAGGTGGCCCTGACGATTTCGCCGATGCCGCCCACCGCGCCGATCACCTGGCTGGCCTCCAGCGGCATCAGCACCACCTTGCTGTTGTTGGCCGATGCCAGTTGCCCGAGCGCCTCGACGTATTTCTGGGCGACGAAATAATTGACCGCCTGCACGTTGCCCTCGGCAATCGCCTGGGATACCACGCGAGTCGCCTCCGCTTCGGCCTGGGCTGCCCGCTCGCGAGCCTCGGCTTCGAGGAAGGCGGCCTGGCGCTCGCCCTCGGCACGGAGAATCTCCGCCTGCTTGTGCCCCTCTGCGGTGAGGATGGCGGCCGAGCGCGAGCCTTCGGCTTCGAGAATCTGTGCGCGCTTGAGGCGTTCGGCCTTCATCTGGCTGGCCATGGCCTCGACCAGGTCGGCGGGCGGGCTGATGTCCTTGATCTCGATCCGGGTGATCTTGATACCCCAGGGGGCGGTGGCTTCGTCCACGGTCTTGAGCAGACGCTCGTTGATCGCATCGCGCTGGCTGAGCATGGCGTCCAGCTCCATGGAGCCGAGCACGGTACGGATGTTGGTCATCACCAGGTTGCGGATGGCGTGCTCCAGGTCGTTGACCTCGTAGGCGGCCTGGGCCGCATTGATCACCTGGAAGAAGCACACCGCATCGATCTGCACGATGGCGTTATCGGCGCTGATCACCTCCTGCGGCGGGATATCGAGCACGCTTTCCATCACGTTGAGCTTGCGGCCGATACGGTCCATCACCGGGACGATGATGTTGAGGCCGGGCTTGAGCGTGGTGGTGTAGCGGCCGAAGCGCTCCACCGTCCATTCCGAGCCCTGCGGCACCACCTTGAACCCCATGTAGACGATGGCCACGGCCAGGCCGACGAACAGCAGCAGGACGCCACCGATTTCCATAGTGCGATCTCCCTCGTGCGCATATGAGCGGCCCTGCGCAAGGTGCGCAGTGGCCTTCTGGCATCTAAGCATAGTCGCTATGCGCCTGCCGCCGACCCCTTCTCAGTGCCTGGTGCCGGCGTTGCCGGCTGGGCGCAGACGTGACCTGGCGCTCATTGTCGGCAGAGTGTTCGCTGTCCGTCCGCCGAGCTGCCGCGAGCCTGGCCATTGGGCTATCTTCGCTCGTATGACAGATGTCTTGCGGGAGGAGAGGGCAGGTCGATGTTTCGAGCCATTGGCCGTCATGCTCTGGTGCTGCTGTTCGGTGTGTTTGGCGCCGCGAGCGCGTGCGCCGACGAGCTGTTCGAGGCGCTGACCAGGCAGGCGCCCGAGCTTGAAGTGCAGGCCCTGCGCCAGGCGCTCGGCGCCATGCGCTGTGCGCAGAGTCGGGGCGCAGGGGCTGCCAGTCGGCTGGCGGTGATCGATTACTCGCAGCCCTCCAGCGCACGGCGCCTGTGGATCTTCGACCTGCAGGGCAGGCGCCTGCTGCTGCGCGATCTGGTCGCCCATGGGCGTGGCTCCGGCGAGGATGTCGCCGCGCTGTTTTCCAACGAGCCGGGGAGCCACCAGAGCAGCCTCGGCCTGTTTCGCACCGCGGAAAGCTACAGCGGCAAGCACGGCTACTCGCTGCGCATGGATGGCCTGGAGCCCGGCCTCAACGATCGGGCGCGCGAGCGCGCCATCGTCATCCATGGCGCCGACTACGTGAGCTCCGGCTGGCTGCAGGCGCACGGCCGTCTGGGGCGCAGCCTGGGCTGTCCGGCGGTCAGGCAGGAGGTGGCGCGAACGGTGGTCGATCAGCTGGTGGGCGGTCAGTTCCTCTTCGCCTGGCATTCCGACCCGCGCTGGCTGGATGCGTCCGCGCTGTCGCCGTGCCGCCAACTCGCCGCAGGGGCGCGCTGAACTCAGCGATGCTCGCTCTGCGGCGTGACGCGCAGCACTTCCTCGATGGTGGTCAGGCCCGCGGCGATCTTCTGCGCACCGGACAGGCGCAGGCTGCGCATGCCATCCTTGAAGGCCGCGCGGCGCAGGGCGGTGAGGTCGGTGTCGGCGCTGATCAGCGGCTTGATGGCGTCGTTGATCAGCATGATCTCGTAGACGCCGGCGCGGCCGCGGTAGCCGGTTTCGCGACATTCCAGGCAACCGACGGCGTGGTGCGCCTGGGTCGGCAGTGGCGAGCTCCAGGGCCGGGTCAGGCCGTTCCAGGTGTCTTCGTCCAGCTGCACCGGTGCCTTGCAGTGCGGGCACAGGGTACGCACCAGGCGCTGGGCCATGACGCCGAGGATGGTGGCCTTGAGCAGGTAGTGCGGCACGCCCAGTTCCAGCAGGCGGGTGATGGCGCTGGGGGCATCGTTGGTGTGCAGGGTGGAGAGTACCAGGTGACCGGTGAGTGCGGCCTGGATGGCCATCTCGGCGGTTTCCAGGTCGCGAATCTCGCCGACCATGATGATGTCCGGGTCCTGGCGCATCAGGGCGCGCACGCCGCTGGCGAAGGTCAGGTCGATATTGTGCTGCACCTGCATCTGGTTGAAGGCGCCCTCGATCATCTCGATCGGGTCCTCGATGGTGCAGACGTTCACCTCCGGCGTGGCCAGTTGCTTGAGCGTGGTGTAGAGCGTGGTGGTCTTGCCCGAGCCGGTGGGGCCGGTGACCAGGATGATGCCGTTGGGCTGGCTCGTCATGCTATGCCAGCGGCGCAGATCGTCCGGGGAGAAGCCGAGCTGGTCCGGGCTCTTCAGCAGCACCTCGGGGTCGAAGATACGCATCACCATCTTCTCGCCGAAGGCGGTGGGCAGGGTGGACAGGCGCAGCTCCACCTCGCCGCCGTCCGGAGTCTTGGTCTTGACCCGGCCGTCCTGGGGTTTGCGCTTTTCGGCGATGTTCATGCGGCCGAGGTTCTTCAGGCGGCTGACCACCGCCATGGTGACCTGGGCGGGGAACTGGTAGACGTTGTGCAGCACGCCGTCGATGCGAAAGCGCACGGTGCCCTGCTCGCGGCGCGGTTCGATGTGGATATCGCTGGCGCGCTGCTGGAAGGCGTACTGGAACAGCCAGTCGACGATGTTGACGATGTGCGCATCGTTGGCGTCCGGCTCCTGATCCTGGGCGCCAAGGCTGAGCAATTGCTCGAAGTTGCCGACGCCGCTGATCTTCTGGTCGGTGGCATTGGCACCGCTGACCGAGCGGGCCAGGCGATAGAACTCGGTGGTGAAGCGCTGGATGTCCGCCGGGTTGGCCACCACGCGCTTGATCGGGCGCTTGAGCACGTGGATCAGGTTGGCTTCCCAGCTGTGCACCAGCGGCTGGCTGCTGGCGATGGTCACGCTCTCGCTGTCCACCGCCACGGCAAGGATCTTGTGACGCTGGGCGAAGGCGTAGGACATCAATGGGGTGATGGCCGGTACGTCGATCTTCAGCGGGTCGATGCGCAGGTAGGGTTGGCCGGCGAAGTTGGCCAGCCAGACGGTAAGGGTTTCCAGATCGAGTTTCTTGCCCGGGCGGGTCAGGTCGTCGACCTGCTGCGCCGCGAGGAATTCCAGCGGGTGCTGGGTGTTGTTCAGCGAACTGCGGCGAATCGCCAGGCACTGCTCGGCCACCTCCTGGGCGACCCGGCCCTGGGCAACCAGCTCGCGCAGCAGGTCGCCAAGATCCAGTACGCGGTCTTGGGCGGTGGCGGCAAATGCGGACATGCGGGCTCCTCGGGGTCGGCCTGGACAAGGGTAGCCGAACTAGGATGCCCGAAAAGCGCCGGCAGGGCGAAGGGGCCGGCGTGATCGAGCGCCCGCTTCAGGCCACCTCCGTCTCCAGGCTGTGATCCAGATGCTGCCAATCCACCTGCCACACGCACACCAGACCGCGCAGTTTCTGCGCCAGCACGCCGGCCCGGTGCAGCGAGAGGCCGGGCAGGCGCAGGCTGATGTGCAGGTCGTCCTGCAAGCGTTCCATGTGCAGAGCCTCGGGGAGCAGCTGCAATTGGGCGAACAGCCCGAGCAGGCGGCACATCACGTCGGCTTCGGCATCGGTGCGCAACTGGTATTCGACGCAGGCATCGGCGCGATCCTGCCAGGGATCGCGGCGCTGAGGCAGGGCGGGAAACGGCGTGGTATCGGGCATGGCGGTCACTCGGGCAGGTTTTGCCTAAGTTTCCGCTTTCCGGCGGCAAAAGTTCTGCCTGGTTTAGTGGGAAAACCTAGATCTTGTGGATAGTCTTGCCCTGTATTGGCTGTCTGAGGGATTTTTTATGTCCGTAGCTCTGGATTCGTACGATCAGCGCATTCTTGCCTTGTTGCAGGAGGATGCCGGCCTGTCCACCGGCGAGATCGCCGCGCGCGTCGGCTTGTCGCAATCGCCCTGCTGGCGCCGCATCCAGCGCCTCAAGGAGGAGGGGGTGATCCGCAAGCAGGTGACCCTGCTCGATCGCAAGCGTATCGGTCTGCACACCCAGGTCTTCGCCCAGGTCAAGCTCAACGCCCATGGCCGCTCCAACCTCACCGAGTTCGCCGAGGCCATGCGCGAGTTTCCCGAGGTACTGGAATGTCACGTGCTGATGGGAGCGGTGGACTTCATGCTGCGCATCGTCACCCGTGACATCGAGGCCTACGAGCGCTTCTTCTTCGAGAAGCTGTCGCTGGTGCCGGGGATCCAGGAGGTCAACTCCATCGTCGCCCTGTCGGAGATCAAGTCGACCACCAGCCTGCCGCTGGGCTAGGGGCTGGTCGGTGCTGGCGGGGTCGGCGTGCCGCGTTCGGGATGGCGTTTGCCCGGCGGCGGGGTGAGGCCCATGGAAACGTAGATGCTGGTGAGCTGATCGACGCCCATCTCGGCCGGACGAATCCACGCCTGCGGCACATAGAGCAGGCCACCGCCGACCGGGATCGGCGCGGTGGGGACCAGGATCGCGCAGTAGGGGCGTCCCTCCAGCTCGATGGTTTCCGAGCTGGGGCGCAGGGCAAGTACGGCGACACCCTCGCCGCCGAAGAAGCACCAGACCGGTGCCATGGTGGTGATATCCGGGTTCTTGCTCTTGTCCAGCAGGCCGACGAAGCGGTCGGCCAGGTTGTAGAAGTTGCCGATCAGCGGGGTGCGCCGCAGGGTGCGATCGAGCAGCCAGGACAGCGGCCTGCGCAGCCCCATCTGCACCGCCAGGCCCAGTGGATAAAGGCTGGCCAGCAGCACCAGGCTGCCGAGCAGATAGGCCAGGTAGCTGTTGCTGGAGAACGGCTGGCCGAGTGCGGCGAACAACTGGCCAATCAGGGTCGAGGGCCCGACCAGGCGGTTGAGCAGGCTGAAGATCCAGGCCAGCAGGGCCAGGGTGAGCACCAGGGGCAGCAGTGACAGCAGGCCGGTCAGCCAGGTGGTGACGATGGATTTCAGGCTGCTTCTGATCATGCATCCGGCTCCTTAGCGAGTGTGCAGGCGACTTTACGCCAAGCCGGGCGATTCTGCGCACAACAGCGCGTTGCGAGAGCTGATGGAAGTTGGTGCGGCGCAAAAAAAAAGCCCGGCACTCAGGCCGGGCGGAGTCGGTACACAAAGTACCAAAGAAGCAGCGTTGGATAGCGTGGTTCACATACCGAGCAGGTTCGGCAGGGTCATGGACACGGCCGGGATGTAGGTGATCACCATCAGGAAGCTGATCAGCATCATCAGCCACGGCAGGGCGGCGCGAATCACGTGGGTCAGCGGCATGCCGGTCACCGCCGAGGTGACGAACAGGTTCAGTCCCACGGGTGGCGTGATCAGGCCGATCTCCATGTTCACCACCATGATGATGCCCAGGTGGATCGGGTCGATGCCCAGCTGCATGGCGATGGGGAAGAGGATCGGCGCGAGGATCAGGATGATCGCCGAGGGCTCCATGAAGGCCCCGGCCACCAGCAGCACGATGTTCACCACCAGCAGGAACTGCCAGGGCTGCAGGCCCAGCTCCACCACCCAGGCGGTGATCTGTTGCGGGATCTGCTCGGTGGTCAGCACGTGGGCGAAGAGCATGGCGTTGGCGATGATGAACATCAGCATGATGGTCAGCTTGCCGGACTCCAGCAGCACCTTCGGGCACTCGCGGATGGTCAGGTCCTTGTACACGAACAGCGCGACGAAGCCGGCGTAGACCGCCGCCACGGCCGCGGCCTCGGTGGGCGTGAACATGCCGCTGTAGATACCGCCGAGGATGATCACCATCAGCAGCAGACCCCAGAACGCCTCGCGCGCAGCGCGCAGCCACTCGCGGAAGCTGGCGCGCGGCAGGGCCGGCAGCTTCTTGATGCGCGCGACGATGTAGATCGCGATCATCAGCGCCAGGCCGAGCATCACGCCGGGCACCACGCCGGCCATGAACAGCTTGCCCACCGACTGCTCGGTGGCGGCGGCGTACACCACCATCACGATCGACGGCGGAATCAGGATGCCCAGGGTACCGGCGTTGCACACGATGCCGGCGCCGAAGGCCTGCGGATAACCGGAACGCACCATGCCGGCGATGGCGATGGAGCCGACCGCGGCCACGGTGGCCGGCGAGGAGCCGGACAGTGCGGCGAACAGCATGCACGCCAGCACCGCACCGATGGCCAGGCCGCCACGGATGTGGCCGACGCAGGCGTTGGCGAAGTCGATCAGGCGACGGGCCACGCCGCCGGTGGTCATGAAGGCACCGGAGAGCAGGAAGAACGGGATGGCCAGCAGGGTGTAGTGCTCGGAGGTCTCGAACAGCTTGATCGCCAGCGAGCGCACCGAGTCGGGGCTGAACAGCATGATGGTGATCGAGCCGGCCAGGCCGAGCGACGCAGCGATCGGCACGCCGATGAACATCAGCAGGAACAGCAGCAGGAAGAGGAACAGGACGGTCATTGCTTGGGCTCCTCGTGCTCATTGACCTTCAGGGCGTCGGCGGCCTCGTCGGCCAGACCCAGGCCGGTCTGCTGATTGCGCAGGATGCGCACCAGGATCTCGAGGAAGCGGACGAACACCATGGCGTAGCCGAAGGGCACGATCATGCCGATGTGCCACTGCTGAATGCCGTAGTGGCCGAGGTCTTCGGCACCGATGCCGGCGATGAACAGGGTGCGGACCCAGTCGAAGCTGCCGACCGCGATCAGGCCGGCGTAGCCCAGGCAGCACAGGCAGGCGATCACGCCGATGATGCGCTGGATACCGCGCGGGGCGAGCTTGACCAGGGCATCGACGCCGATGTGGCCGGCGGTGCGCACGCCATAGGCCAGGCCGAAGAAGATCAGCCAGCCGAACAGGGCCTTGGTCAGGGCATTGCTCCAGGTCATCGCCTGGGCCATGTCGAGAATGAAGTCGCCGATAGCGAGCAGAGTCTCGTTACCGCCGAAGGTGTCACCCAGCCAGTAGAACAGGGTGTAGAAGTTGTTGAGGATCACGTAGACGAAAGTGATCAGCGTCATGGCCGCCAGGAGGAAAGCGATGAAGCCTTCCTCGAAGTGCTCCCAGACGCGCCGCAAGGCGTTCATGGTCGGTTCTCCCGAATGGAAAGGGCGTAGGGTGGGGCAGCTGGGCCGACCCACCGGTTGCAGCATGACGGTGCCCGCGCGGGCACCGTGGTGGGTCGCTATCTGCCGATACCGCCCACCCTACGGCTCTCCGGCCTTACTGCTGGTTGGCCGCTTGTGCAGCCTTGATCAGATCGGCGCCGATCTCGCCTTCGAACTTCTTCCATACCGGCTGCATGGCTTCGCGCCACTGATTGCGCTGCTCCGGAGTCAGCGTCAGGATTTCGGTGCTGCCGGCTTCGAGGATGCGCTGCTTGTCGCCTTCGTTGAGGGCGTCAGCCTGCTTGTTCACCTCGACGGTGACCTCGTCCATGATCTTGCTCAGCTCGTCACGCACGTCTGCCGGCAGGCCGTCCCAGAACTTGGTGTTGGTGATCACCATGTAGTCGAGCAGGCCGTGGTTGGACTCGGTGATGTACTTCTGCACTTCGTGCATCTTCTGGCTGTAGATGTTCGAGTAGGGGTTCTCGGCACCGTTGACCACGCCAGTCTGCAGGCCCTGATAGACCTCGGCGAAGCTCATCTTGCGCGGGTTGGCGCGCACGGCCTTGAACTGCTCTTCCAGCACTGCGGAAGCCTGTACGCGGAACTTCAGACCCCGGGCGTCCTTGGGCTCGAGCAGCGGCTTGTTGGCCGACAGCTGCTTCAGGCCGTTGTGCCAGTAGGCCAGGCCGGTGATGCCCTTGTCGGTCATGGAGGTCAGCAGCTTCTGGCCTTCAGCGCTCTTCTGGAAGCGATCCACCGCAGCCATGTCGTCGAACAGGAACGGCAGGTCGAACACCTGCAGCTGCTTGGTGTAATGCTCGAACTTGGCCAGGGACGGGGCGATCATCTGCACGTCGCCGAGCAGCAGCGCTTCCATTTCCTTGCCGTCGCCGAACAGCGAGGAGTTCGGGTAGACCTCGACCTTGACCTTGCCAGCCAGACGCTCCTCGGCCAGTTGCTTGAACAGAACGGCACCCTGACCTTTCGGGGTGTGCTCGGCAACCACATGGGAGAACTTGATGACGATCGGATCGGCAGCGTGAACCACGCCAGCGATGGACAGGGACAGGGCGCAGACCAGCGCCTTGGCAGACAGTTTGAACATGCGGATGCTTCCTCTTGTTGTGTTTATCGCATTGGCGCCGAAGCGCTGCTGACGAACGAACAAGGGCAAGTCTAGGCGGCTTGGGGAAAAACGCCGGGGGCGTCAGCGAGGCCTGGACTTGTACTTGTGGGTTCGCTTGGAGTTTGCCTAGAGCAACCCTTGTGCCAGTCCGCATGAGCGCGCTGTCGGTGCGCCGGTAAAGCCCGTTCTACGGGCCTTGGTGGCATTCTGCCGGCTGCCGGCCGAGGCGTGCCGGCAGCGCGTTTGGCGGTTTGCCGCCAGTCAGTCGAAATCCTCTGGCGAGCTTCCGCCAGCGCCGGAGAAATTCAGGCCGTGCTTGCGCAGCTTGTCGTGCAGGGTCTTGCGCGGCACGCCCAGCGCCTCGGCCAGGCTGCGCAGCGAGCCATGCGGGCGGCTCAGCTCGGCGGCGATCAGCGCCCGCTCGAAGGCTTCGACCTGCTCGCTAAGGCCGCCGTTGACCGGCGGCAGGTTCGGCGCGTTGCTGTCCAGCGCCAGTTCCAGGCCGAGCGCGAAGCGCTCGGCGGCGTTCTGCAGCTCGCGGACGTTGCCTGGCCAGGGGTGACGCAGCAGCAGGGCACGCTGACCCGGCTGCAGCTCTCGCGGCGGCAGCGCATGGCGGGCGGCGGCGCTTTCGGCGAAGTGCTGGAACAGCAACAGGGCGTCCTCGCCGCGCTCGCGCAGTGGTGGAATGGACAGCGGCGCGACGTTGAGGCGGTAGTAGAGGTCGGCGCGGAAACGCCCGGCATCGGCGGCCTGGCGCAGGTCTTCCTTGGTCGCGGCGATCACGCGGATATCCAGCGGGATCAACTGGTTGCCGCCGAGGCGTTCGACCACGCGCTCCTGCAGCAGGCGCAACAGCTTGACCTGCACGTCCAGGCTCATGCTCTCGATCTCGTCGAGGAACAGGGTGCCGCCATTGGCGAACTCGAACTTGCCGATTCTGCGTTTCTGCGCGCCGGTGAAGGCGCCTGCCTCGTGGCCGAACAGCTCGCTCTCCACCACCGATTCGGCCAGCGCACCGGCGTTGATGGCGACGAAGGGGCCGTCGCGGCGGCTGGACAGATCGTGCAGGGCGCGCGCCACCACCTCCTTGCCGGCACCGGTTTCGCCGAGGATCAGCACATCGGTGGCGATGCCGGCCAGGGCGGCGATCTGCTCGCGCAGGCGCTGCATCGCCGGCGACTGGCCGACCAGACGCCCGGCCAGTTGCTGGCGGTCGTTGAGCGCCATGCGCAGGCTGCGGTTGTCCAGTACCAGGCGGCGCAGTTCCAGGGCGCGGCGCACGCTGTCGAGCAGCGCCTCGTTGGCGAAGGGCTTTTCCAGAAAGTCATAGGCACCGGCGCGCATCGCCTGCACCGCCAGCGGCACATCACCGTGGCCGGTGATCAGCAGCACCGGCAGCTCGGTGTCACGCTCGCGCAGTTGCTGCAGCAGTTGCAGGCCGTCGATGCCGGGCATGCGGATATCGCTGACCACCACGCCCGGCCAGTCAGCCGGAATACGCTGGGCCAGGCCCTGGGCATCGCCCAGGCTGAGCACCTTGAGTCCGGCCAGGTCGAGGGTCTGGCTGAGCGCCTGGCGCAGGTGGGCATCGTCGTCGATCAGCAGAACCTGAATGCGGCTGTCGATGGCGCTGTCGCTGGTCATGGCGAAGGGTCCTCAGAAGGTTGCAGGTTGACGCCGGGGCTGGCCAGGCGCAGGCGCAGGGTGATCAGCGCGCCGCCCGCCGGATGATTGGCCAGCAGCAGCTCGCCGTCCAGGGCGCGGATCAGGCTGTCGCAGATGGCCAGGCCGAGCCCCAGGCCCTGAGCGCTGGTCTTGGTGGTGAAGAAGGGTTCGCGGGCGCGCGCCAGGGATTCGGCCGAGAAGCCCGCGCCATTGTCGCGCAGCAGCAGCTCGAGGTGCTGGTCCTGTTGCTGCACGCTGATCCAGATGCGCCGCGGTGGCGCCCTGTCGCTCAGCGCGTCCAGGGCATTGCCGAGCAGGTTGCCGAGCACCTGGCGCAGGCGCGTTTCGCCGGCCTGGACCCAGAGCGTGGCGTCCGGCAGGTCGCGGATCAGCTCCACATCCATGGCCCGGCGGCGTTTGGCGAGCAGGGCGAGGGCGTCGTCCAGCGCCGGCTGCAGGGCGACTCGCTCCGGGGCGTGCTGGTCACGGCGGGCGAAGGCGCGCAGGTGAGCGATGATCGAGGCCATGCGCTCGGTTAGCTCGCTGATCAGCTTGAGATTGGCGCGGGCGTCGTCGTTGCGCTGGTGGTCGAGCAGGGTGCTGGCATTCTCGGCGTAGCTGCGAATGGCGGCCAGCGGCTGGTTTAGCTCATGACTGATGCTCGCACTCATGGTGCCGAGGGCCGACAGCTTGCCGGCCTGGACCAGTTCGTCCTGGGCGCGCACCAGTTCCTGCTGGGCCTGCTCGCGCTCCAGCACTTCCTGTTTCAGTCGGCTGTTGAGGAGTTCCAAGTCGTGCGTGCGTTCGGCCACGCGCTGCTCCAGTTCGGCCTTGGCGCGGGCATCGAGGGCGATGCGTTCGAGGTAGTGGCGGCGGCGCAGGATCAGCAGGCCGAGCAACAGCAGCAGGGCCAGCAGGGCCGCGGCGCCTACCGCTACGGCGCTGCGTACCGGGCGGTCGAGCAGCACGCGCGGGGCAAGGATGCTCACCGTCCAGCCGGTCTCTTCCAGTGCGCGGCTTTGCGTCAGCCAGGCGTCCGGATCGAGATTCAGGGCTGGCGGGGCCTGGGTCGGGTAAGGCTGGTTGGCGGCGATGGCGGCCTGCTCGACACGATCGAGCGGGCGGCTGGCGTGGAAGCGCCAGTCCGGGCGCGAGGTGAGAATCACCACGCCATTGGTATCGGTGACCAGCAGCTGCTCGGGCGTATTGCCCCAGAGGGTCTCGGTGTGGTCGAGGTCGACCTTGACCACCAGTGCGCCGATGTTCTGTTCCCCTTCGCGCACCGGGTAGGCAAAGTAGTAGCCGCGCTTGCCGGAGGTGGTGCCGAGGCCGAAGAAGCGTCCCAGGCGTCCGGCCAGGGCTTCGCGGAAATAGGGGCGGAAGGCGAAGTTGCCGGCGACGAAGCTGTCGGGTTTGTCCCAGTTGGAGGCGGCCAGGGTCAGGCCACGCGGGTTCATCAGGTAGATCACGTCGGCGCCGGTCTGGCTCTTCACCCGGGCCAGCAGGCGGTTGGCGTTGTCCAGCACGGCGGGGTCTTCCGGAGCCTGCAGGGCGGCGCGCAGACCGGGCAGGTCGCCGAGGATCTGCGGCAGCACCTCGTAGCGGCGCAGCGTGCCGAGCAGGTTGGCGACATACAGGTCCAGCGTCTGCCGATTCTGCTCGATCAGCACCTCACGGTAATAACGCTCGGCCAGGTAATGCACCGGCCACAGCAGCGGAGCGAGCAGCAGCGCCAGCAGCACAAGGCTGCGCCAGCGGAGGCGTCGGGGCGTGGCGGGGATCGAGCTCATGGAAAACTGCGCCGGGATGATCGGCGCATTATGCACGTTCCGCCGGGAGCCTTCAGTTCATGCGTTGCAGGCAGGCGTCCAGTGCCGCGCGCCAGTCCGGCAGGCGAACCTGCCATTCCTGTTCCAGGCGCTCGCCATCCAGGCGCGAATTGAGCGGGCGCTGCGCCGGCGTCGGGTACTCGCTGCTGGGGATGGGGCGCAGCCTGGCGCAGGGCTTGCCGGCCGCACGCAGGCGCTCGGCGATGGCGCTGGCGAAACCGAACCAGCTGGTTTCGCCCTGGCAGGTCAGGTGGTAGGTGCCCCAGTGATGGCGACCCTGCTGCCACTTGTCGATCAGCTCGGCGGTGGCGCTGGCGATACTGCCGGCCCAGGTCGGCGCGCCGATCTGATCGTCCACCACGCTGAGCTCCTCGCGTTCCTGCAGCAGGCGCTGCATGGTCAGCAGGAAGTTGCGCCCGTGCTGCGAGTAGACCCAGCTGGTGCGCAGGATCAGGTGGTCGCAACCGCTGATGCGCAGCGCCTGTTCGCCAGCCGCCTTGCTGGCGCCATAGACACCCAGCGGGTGTGGCGTATCGGCCTCGCGGTAGGGTGTGGCCTTGCTGCCGTCGAAGACGTAGTCGGTGGAGTAGTGGATCAGCGGGATGTCCAGCTCGAAGCAGGCATCGGCCATGACGCCCGGTGCCTCGGCATTGACGGTGAAGGCCAGCTCGCGCTCCTGTTCGGCCTGGTCGACGGCGGTATAGGCCGCTGCATTGATGACCAGTGCCGGGCGCTCGCGCAGGATGGTTTCACGCAGACTGTCCGGGCGCGACAGGTCGAATGCCTGACGGCCAAGGCTGACCAGTTCGTGCTCGCGCAGGGCCAGTTGCAGTTCGCGGGCGACCTGGCCGGTGTGGCCGCTGATTAGGATCTTCATGCGAATGTCTCGGCGTCCTGCAGGCTCAGGCCCTGCTGGTCCTTGGCCGACAGTTGCGGCGTCAGCCCGTCCAGCGGCCAGTCGATGGCCAGGCGCGCATCATCCCAGCGGATGCAGCGCTCATGGGCGGGGGCGTAGTAGTCGGTGGTCTTGTAGAGGAACTCGGCGTACTCGCTGAGCACCAGAAAACCATGGGCGAAACCCTCCGGCACCCATAGTTGGCGCTTGTTCTCGGCCGACAGATGCACGCCGACCCATTTGCCGAAGTTCGGTGAGCTGCGCCGCACATCCACCGCCACGTCATAGACCTCGCCAGCGCTGACCCGCACCAGCTTGCCCTGGGCCTGCTGCAACTGATAGTGCAGGCCGCGCAGCACCCCACGCGCCGAGCGCGAGTGGTTGTCCTGGACGAATTCGCGGTTCACCCCGGTGGCTTCAGCAAAGCGCCGCGCGTTGAAGCTTTCGTAGAAGAAGCCGCGCTCGTCGCCGAATACCTGGGGTTCGAGAATCAGCACTTCCGGTAGTGCAGTTGCGATGACTTTCACAACGACTCCTCCGCCAGTTTGTACAGGTACTGACCGTAGCCGGTCTTGCCCAGTGCCTTGGCGCAGGACAGCAGCTTTTCGCGATCGATCCAGCCCTGTTGATAGGCGATTTCCTCCAGGCAGGCGACCTTTAGCCCCTGACGCTTTTCCACCGTTTGCACGTAGTGCGAGGCTTCGAGCAGGCTGTCGTGGGTACCGGTGTCGAGCCAGGCGAAGCCGCGGCCGAAGCGCTCCACACGCAGGCTCCCGCGCGCCAGGTAGGCATTGTTGACGTCGGTGATTTCCAGTTCGCCGCGGGCGGACGGTTTTACGTCCTTGGCGATCTGCACCACGTCGTTGTCATAGAAGTACAGGCCGGTCACGGCAAAGCTGGATTTGGGATCGGCCGGCTTCTCCTCGATCGACAATGCATTACCGGCGGCATCGAACTCCACTACCCCGAAGCGCTCGGGATCGCTCACCCAGTAACCGAATACCGTGGCGCCGCTCGGCTGGCTGGCGGCGCGTAGCAGCATTTCCGTGAAGTGCTGGCCGTGGAAGATGTTGTCACCGAGGATCAGGCATACCGAGTCGTCGCCGATGAACGACTCGCCGATCAGGAAGGCCTGAGCCAGGCCATCGGGAGAGGGTTGCTCGGCATATTGCAGGTCGATGCCGAACTGGCTGCCATCGCCGAGCATCTTCTGGAAGTTGGGCAGGTCTTGCGGAGTGGAGATGATCAGGATCTCGCGAATGCCGGTCAGCATCAGGACCGACAGCGGGTAATAGATCATCGGTTTGTCGTAGATCGGCAGCAGTTGCTTGGACACGCCGAGGGTGATGGGGTGCAGCCGGGTGCCGGAGCCGCCGGCGAGGATGATGCCTTTCATTATTCCTGCTCCTTGGAGCCTGTTTAGGATCTCGCGAGCTAGAGCCATGCAAGGCAAAAACAGGCGAGGAAGCGGAGTTTACGAGTTGTAAATGAGCATTCTGAGCCTGTTTTTAACGCAGCAGGGCCGACGCGCAGCAGATCATCAACAGGCTCCTTAAAGTGCGCCGAGTCGCTCGCCCTGATAACTGCCATCCTGCACGCGGCGGCACCAGTCGAGATTGTCCAGATACCACTGCACCGTCTTGCGCAGCCCGCTCTCGAAGGTTTCCTGTGGCACCCAGCCCAACTCGCGTTCGATCTTGCCGGCGTCGATGGCATAGCGCAGGTCATGACCTGGGCGGTCCTGCACGTAGGTGATCAGGTCTTCATAGCGCGCCACGCCGGACGGCTTGTGCGGTGCCAGCTCTTCCAGCAGTGCGCAGATGGCGCGCACCACATTGAGATTCTTCTGCTCGTTATGCCCGCCGATATTGTAGGTCTCGCCCACCTCGCCTTCGCAGACCACCTTGAGCAGCGCCCGCGCGTGATCCTCGACATAGAGCCAGTCGCGCACCTGCTGGCCGTTGCCGTACACCGGCAGCGGCTTGCCTGCCAAGGCGCTGAGGATCATCAGCGGGATCAGCTTCTCGGGGAAATGGTACGGACCGTAATTGTTCGAGCAGTTGGTGATCAGCACCGGCAGGCCGTAGGTACGCTGCCAGGCGCGCACCAGATGATCGGAGGCCGCCTTGCTCGCCGAATAGGGCGAGCTGGGCGCATAGGGAGTGGTTTCGGTGAAGAGGTCATCGACACCGTGCAGATCGCCATAGACCTCGTCGGTGGAGATATGGTGGAAGCGGAAGGTCGCCTTGCGTTCGGTGTCAAGCTGCTGCCAGTAAGCGCGGGTGCTTTCCAACAGGGCATAGGTGCCGACGATATTGGTCTGGATAAAGGCCGCTGGGCCATCGATGGACCGGTCGACGTGGGATTCGGCGGCGAGGTGCATGATGGCGTCGGGCTGAAACTCGGCCAGTGTCTGCGTCACCAGTGCGCTGTCGGCGATATCGGCACGGACGAAGCGGTAGCGCGGGCTGTTGGCTACTTCAGCGAGCGACTCCAGGTTGCCGGCATAGGTCAGTTTGTCGAGGTTGAGCACCTCATGCTCGGTGTGACGGATCAGATGACGGATCAGAGCCGAACCGATAAAGCCGGCACCGCCGGTGATCAGGATACGCATGGATGATGCCCTTTACCTATGGAACATGAACGCTAGTCGTCGCGGCGGATAATAAGGCAGTCACTCAAAATAGGGGAGGAAAGCTGCTGTGCCGCTCGTGTCACTTGGTTGCCGGCGCCTACCTGTCGCCTCCTCACTAACCCGATCATAGCGGCGCCGCCAGGCGACCCGAGCGCGTTTTCGGCCATGGGATGTCTGGTCCGAAGACGCTTGGCAGCGGCGCTTATCTGACGCCAATTTTTAACTGCATCCTAATATCGGAAGGATGTTGAAATGCCATCATAAAAGTGGTTAAGTCGCACCATAACAGAAGCGACGGCATTCTGTCGTATCGCGTGCAAAACTCTTTCTGCTGCCTTTTTTCTGTCGCCAGCGGGCGAAGCGTCCTCGGAAGATATGGCGGGGGTAAACCATCATGCGTCAGCTTTTGCACGGTAGCTCATTGCTGGCACGTCCTGGCTTTGTCCAGTATTTCCTGGCGGGAATGCGTCTGGTGCATGGCTTTACCGCCGCGCTGCCGGGCTTGCTGCTGCTGTTGTGGTTATCGGAAGAGCGCGCCCTGACGCAAAGCTACAGCGCCGTTCTGCTGTTCTTCGGAGTGCTGACGGTCCTGATGTTTCAAGCGCTGGACGTCTATTCGGAAGATATCTTCAGCAATCTGTTGCGCTTTCGCGTGATGTTTTTCGCCTGGTCGGCGGCGTTCTGTCTGCTGCTGTTCATGCATCAGGCGCTGGAGATGTTCGGCTTCATGGAAGGGCACCTGCTCGCACTGTGGTTTTTTGTCAGTTTATTGGCATTTGGTGCGGAGCGCCTGCTCGTTCTGTCGTTATTCAGGCGCTGGGTCGGTGCCGGGCAGTTCCTGCAGAGTGCCGTGATTCTCGGTGGTACCGAAAATGGCGTGCGCTTGGCCGAGCACATGTCGCGTCACTGCGACATTCGCTCCGGTCTGATCGGATTCATCGATGATCGTATCGGGCGTATGCCAGACACGCTGGCAGGCTTGCCGCTGCTGGGTGACAGCCGTGACCTGGAGAGTCTGATCCGCCGCGAGCGGGTCACTCAGGTGCTGGTGGCACTGCCCTGGTCGGCCGAGAACCGCATCGGCCAGATCGTGCGCGAGCTGCGCAAGTTGCCAGTCAACGTTTTGCTGGTACCGGACATGCTTGCCTTTCGCCACGCACGCAACCGCATCACCGAGGTGGGCGGGCTGCCCATGTTCAACGTATCGGAGCGTCCGCTGGATGGCTGGTCGCCCCTGATCAAGCGCCTCGAGGATCTGGTGCTGGCGAGCCTGGCGCTGGTACCGGCACTGCCGGTGATGGTGCTGGTGGCATTGGCCATCAAGCTCGACTCGCCCGGCCCGGTCCTGTTCCGGCAGAAACGTTACGGCTACAACAATCGCCTGATCGAAGTGTTCAAGTTCCGCTCGATGTACTGCGACCGCGCCGATGCCAACGCCGAGCGCCAGA
This sequence comes from Pseudomonas hydrolytica, assembly GCF_021495345.1. NCBI lineage: Bacteria > Pseudomonadati > Pseudomonadota > Gammaproteobacteria > Pseudomonadales > Pseudomonadaceae > Ectopseudomonas > Ectopseudomonas hydrolytica. The sequence continues at coordinate 4,916,025 of NZ_CP099397.1, read as the reverse complement.
CCACCCGCGGCGATGATCGTATCACCCGGGTCGGCCGCTTCATTCGCAAGACCAGCCTCGACGAGCTGCCGCAACTGTTCAACGTACTGCTCGGCAGCATGTCCATGGTCGGGCCTCGCCCCCATGCCACGGCGACCAAGGCGGCCGGAATCCTGTTCGAGGAAGCGGTCAAGGAGTACACCGCGCGGCATCGTGTGAAGCCCGGCATCACCGGCTGGGCGCAGATCAATGGCTATCGCGGCGAAACCGATACGCTGGAAAAGATCGAGAAACGTGTCGAGTACGACCTGCAGTACATCGAGAACTGGTCGGTCTGGTTCGACCTGTACATCCTCTTCCGCACCTTGCCTGCGGTCATCTTCACCCGCGAGGCCTACTGATGAGCACGCTGATTCCCTGCATCGTTGCCGGTGGTGCCGGCACCCGTCTGTGGCCGGTATCGCGCGAGGCCATGCCCAAGCCTTTCATGCGTCTGGCCGATGGTCTCAGCCTGCTGCAGAAGACCTTCGAGCGTGTCGCTGGCCTGGATGATGTGGCCAGGATGCTGACGGTGATCAATCGGGAGCTGCTGTTTCGCACCCTGGACGACTACCGGCCGTTGAATCGTCGGCGCCTGGGGCTGGATTTTCTCCTCGAACCGATGGGGCGCAACACGGCACCGGCGATTGCCGCGGCAGCGTTGCACGCCGTTCGTCACTACGGTGAGGAGGCGCAGTTGCTGGTGCTGCCGGCCGATCACCTGATTCGTGATCAGCAGGCTTTCGTTTCCGCGGTGGCGCGCGCGCGCGATCTGGCCGAGGCGGGCTGGCTGGTCACCTTCGGCATCCGCCCCGGCCATGCGGAGACCGGTTATGGCTATATCCAGCAGGGTGAAGCGTTGGAGGCCGGTGGGTATCGCGTAGCCAGTTTCGTCGAGAAGCCCGACCTGCAGACCGCGCAGACGTATCTGGAGGGCGGCGAACATCTGTGGAACGCCGGCATGTTCTGTTTCCGCGCCGACGTGCTGCTGCGCGAACTTCGCGAACATGCGCCGCAGGTCGTCGAGGGCGTGGAAAGATGCCTGGCACTGAGTGGGTCCGTCGAAGGCAAGCAGGGCAAGCAATGTGAGCTGGATGCGCCCAGTTTCGCCGAGGTAACGGATATCTCCATCGACTATGCCCTCATGGAGCGTTCCTCCAGGGTGGCTGTCGTGCCTTGCGACCTGGGCTGGAGCGACATTGGCTCGTGGCAGGCGCTGCGCGAGCTGACGCCGGCGGATGCCAATGGCAATCAGATCATAGGTGAGGCGGTACTGCACAACGTACAGGACTGTTACATCGATTCACCCAAGCGGCTGGTGGGCGCCGTGGGCGTGCGTGACCTGGTGGTGGTGGACACGCCAGACGCCCTGCTAATCGCCGACGCGCGCAGCACCCAGGACGTCAAGTTCATCGCCCAGGAGTTGAAGAAGCGCGGCCACGAGGCCTATCGCCTGCACCGTACGGTGACTCGCCCGTGGGGCACCTACACCGTGCTGGAGGAGGGGGCGCGCTTCAAGATCAAGCGCATCATGGTCCGCCCCGGCGAATCCCTGTCGTTGCAGATGCACCACCATCGCAGCGAGCACTGGGTAGTGGTCAGCGGTATGGCTCGGGTGGTGAACGGCGAGCGCGACTTTTTGCTCAACACCAATGAGTCGACCTTCATTCCCGCTGGGCACAGTCACCGCCTGGTAAATCCTGGGGTGATCGACCTGGTGATGATCGAAGTGCAGAGCGGCGAGTACCTCGGCGAAGATGACATCGTGCGCTTCACCGATATCTATGGCCGTGTGCCGGTGGCCGAGACGCTCAGCTGATGTCCGTTGCCCTGATCATTCCCACGCGCAATGCCGGTGCTCACCTCGAGCGCCTGCTGCCTGCGCTCGCCCGTCAGACCTTGCAGCCCGACGAGTTTCTGGTGGTCGACAGCAGTTCGCGCGACGACAGCGTGGCGCGTCTGCGAGGCGCCGGTGCGCGGGTCGAAGTGATCGAGCCGAGCCAGTTCAATCATGGCGGTACGCGGCGTTGGGCCAGTCAGCAGGTTGCAGCGGATGTGCTGATCTACCTGACCCAGGATGCCATTCCGGCAACGCCGGACACCTTTGCCCGCATTGTCGGCGCCCTGCATGGCGAGCCGGATATCGGCGTCGCCTATGGTCGTCAGCTGCCCCATGCGGATGCCGGTTTGCTGGGCGCGCAGGCGCGTCGTTTCAATTATCCGCCGGTCAGCCGGACCAAGCGCCTTGTCGATGCAGGCGAACTGGGGATCAAGACCTGCTTCAGTTCCGACTCCTTTTCGGTCTACCGACGTGATGCGCTGGAGGCGGTCGGCGGTTTTCCCGAGGACGTGATCGGCAGCGAGGACGCCTATGTGGCGGCGCGCATGCTGCTGTCCGGTTATGCGGTGCGCTATGCGGCGGATGCCGAGGTGCATCACTCGCATGATTACCGTCTGCTAGAAGAGTTCCGTCGCTACTTCGATATCGGTGTGTTCTACGGGCGTGAACGCTGGATTGGCGAGGCGTTCGGCGCGGCCAGCGGGGAGGGCCTTCGCTACGTCAAGGCTGAGCTGCAGGCTGTGCTGGCTGCGGGCGCACTCTGGCGCGTGCCGGAAGTGCTGCTGCGCACCGCGGCGAAACTGCTTGGCTACAGGATTGGACAGGGCGAGCGCTATCTTGATGTTGGCTTGAAACGCCGCCTTAGCATGTTTCCGGGGTACTGGAAGTGAATATTGGGGTCTGCAAGGAAAATTCCCTTATGAAAGCGTTTTTGCTGCTCATCGTGACGCTGGGCCTCACGGCCTGCACCACTCCGGCCCGTATCGGCCTACCCGACTCCGATACGCTCGACGCCGGGCACCACGCCGCGTTGACGCTTGCCGATCTACCGCCGGTGCAGGAGCGCATCCACCCTGGCGATACCTTGCGTATCGTCCGCGACAGCGGGGAAACCCCGACGATCTCAGCCTTTACCGCCAACTCCATCTACGAGCTGACGCTGTATACCGTGCTCAATGACGGCACCTTTTCCTACCCATTCATCGGCAAGGTGCAGGCGGGTGGCAAAACGCCGGAGCAACTGTCGGCCGAGCTCAAGGAGCGGCTGACGCCCTTTTACCGCGAGCCCGGCGTAACCGTGAACATCAACCAGGCGCCCGGCAATACCGTGTTCGTGGGCGGCTCCGTGCGCAACCCTCAATCCTATTCCACCAATGTCGTCACCACGCTGGAGCAGGCGATCGTCGCAGCCGGTGGAGTGGAACCCAACGCCGACAGCCGGCACGTCGCGCTGCTGCGATCCGACCCGGACGGCCGCTATCAGGCCTATTTCGTGGATTACAGCCAACTGCTGCAAGGCGGCGCGCAGGGGCGTCAGGCCGTGGCGTTGCAGCGCGGTGACGTGGTGTTCGTACCCAAGTCCGGCGTGGGCAACCGCATCGAGGGCGTCGACCTCTATCTCAATCAGTTAATCCCGTTCGTGAAATCCATTGGCATCGGTGCCAATTACGATCTCCGCCGCAACTAGTCGCTAGGGAACAGCTTCTCATGATCGAAATTCGTACATTCCGTGATCTGTTGCGCCTGTTCTTTATCTTCTTTCGGGAGTTCAAGCTGGCGGTAATCGCAACCCTGGTGGTGGTTCTCTTGGGCGCTTTTTTGTTGCCCACTTCCTATGAATCCAGCGCGCGCCTGCTGATCAAGCCGGGACGGGAAACCAGCACCCTGCCCATCGAGATGGCCGACCGCCAGGCGATCGTCATGCCCGGAGCCATGAGAGATCCCATTCTCGATGAAGAGCGCATGCTGACCGGCCGACCGATCAGTCGGCAGGTGGCCGAACGCTACCTCGAACAGCTGGCCAACGCGCCGAAACCCGATGGTTTCTTTGCCGCCATCAAGTACGGCGTGGGCCAGGTGGCCAATGGTGCGGTGGAGCTGGTGCGCGGTTTCCTGCAGCTGATCGGCCTGACGGAGAAGCAGACGCCGGTCGATCGTCTGGCCACCAAGCTGGAGAAGAAGTTCAGCGTGACGCACGCCAGTGGCTCTTCGGTGATGGAGATCAGCTTTCGCTGGAGCGATCCGGTCGTGGCGCAGGCGGTGGTGCAGAGCTGGGTCGAGCTGTACATGCAGGAGCGTACTCGAGCCCTGGGCCGCAAGAGCCTGTATGACTTCTATCTGACCCAGAGCCAGGCCAGCGAGAAGGAGATTCTCGGCTACAAGCAGCAACTGGCCGACAAGCTCAACGAGCTGGGGGCGGTGAGCATCGACGAGCACCTGCAGGACCTGGCCGAACGCATCAACCAGCTGCGCAGCGACCGCTTCTACACATCGCGCCTGATCTCCTCCACCGAGGGCAGCCTCGCCACCCTCGCCCAGCAGATCCAGGGGCTGCCAAAGGAAGTCAGTACGGTTCGCGAGCTGTCGCTCAACCCCGTGCACCAGAACCTGATGCGCATGCTCAACGACAAGCGTGCCGAGCGTCAGGACCTGCTTCGCACCTTCACCGAGAATGCGCCGCCGGTGAAGAGCATCGACGAGAACATTCTCTACCTGGAGCAGATGGTCAAGGCCGAGGCCGCGACCGTGCAGGCTTCGCAGAACCTCGCCCCGAACCCCATCGCCGAGCGTCTGCGCAGCAATCTCATGGATCAACAGGCCGACCTCGCCCGTCTCAAGGCGCAGCTGCTGCGCCAGGACGGTCATCTGGAAAAGCTCGAGCAGGACCGCGCCAGGGCTCTGGCGGCCGAACCGGAGCTGGCGCGCTTGCAGCGCGTACTGACGGCTGCAGAGCGAAACTTCGCGCTCTACAACGAGAGCCTGGAAAAAGCCCGCATCGATCGGGAACTGGACGACAGCCGCATCAGCAACATCGCCATCATCGAGCATGCGACGCTCAACCCGAGTCGGGTTTTCCCCAAGAGCCTGTTGATGATTTTCCTGGCGTTGCCGCTGAGCGTGCTGGTCGGCTTGCTGGTGCTCTATCTCTGCTACCTGCTCGATCAGCGTATTCATGATGGGGGGCGCATCGAAGAGCGCTTCTCCGTTCCGTTGTGGACCACCCTGCCCGAGATAGAGGAAGGCAAGCCGGGGCAGAACACCGCCTTCCTTGCGGCCTTGTATCGTTTGTATGGTCAGTTGCCGCTGGAGCGTATCGAGCAGCAGGGGCTGACCTTTGGCCTGACGTCCGCTCGCCGCGGCGAAGGCGTCAGCTTCATCGTCGAGCATCTGGCCAAGCTGCTGGCCGAGCGCGGGCTGAAGGTGCGCGTCGACGGTGAGCAGCCATGCCAGGCTGGCGAGGTCGTGCTGCTCGATGCCTCCGGCCTGCTGTCCAACCCGCAAGCCTTCGTGCAGTTGCGCCACGCCGACCTGATTGCCCTGGTGGTGGAAGCGCAGAAGAGCACGGTTCCGACCGTCGAGCATGCGCTGGGTGTGCTCTCCACGGCGTTTGGAAAGGTCGATGGCGTGATCATCAATCGCCGCCGCTTCGAAGTGCCGACGCGGGTGCTGCAACTGATCGCCACAGCCAGAGGCGCCGTTTGATGCGCATCGCCCTGCTTGCACCGCTGCCGCCCGAGCAGACCGGCATAGCCGACTATGCCGCGCATCTCAAGCAGGCGCTGGAGGCCAAGGGGGTCGAGGTGATGACGCCCCTGGCAGGCTGTGGCAACGAGCCGCGAGATGCCGAGGCACGTATCGCGGCCTTCGATTGGCAGGGTATCGACCTGGCGCACGGTGAGCTGGGTGGCGGGCGCCTGGCCGAGTTTCATGCCTTGCGCACGCTGCGTCAGTTGCGGCCGGAGCTGCCCTTGAGCGCGACGGTGCATGATCCCGAGCGCCTGGTGTGGCGACGTGCACAGCTACCCTGGCCGCTGTCTCTAGTGCAGGGCATGCCATCGCCGCTGCCGCAGATGGCGACGGTGATGGCGGATCCGCTGTGCCTGAGCGAAGAGCGCAAGCTGGCGCAAAGCATCGATCGTCTGGTGACGCTGACCCAGACCGGGGCCGGCTACCTGCGCCGTCGCATGCGCTTGCCGACAGAGCAGGTGCGGGTCATCGCCCATGGCAATCAACGTATCGCTGAGGTACCGCTGCCGCCCACAGAGCCCCTGCGTCTGCTCTACTTCGGTTTCATCTACCGCGGCAAGGGCATCGAGGATCTGCTCGACGCCCTGGTGTTGCTGCTGCGCCGCCAGCCCTCCCTGCGTGGGCAGCTGCGCCTGACGCTGGCGGGCGGCAGCGAGCCGGAGACCGCCTTTGCGCCCGGAGGCTCCTATCTCGATGAGCTGCGTCGGCGCATTCGGGGTGAGGGGCTGGATGAGTTGATCGAGTGGGACCTCGACGTGCCGGCGGCCGCCATACCGGCCTTGATTCAGCGTCATCACGTCATGGTTCTGCCCTATCGTGAGTCGAGGAAGCTGCGTCTTCTCGGCTCCATGCGCGGGACCAGCGGCGCCCTGTCGTGGGCGGTGGCCTGTGGGCGCGGGGTGATCACCTCGGATGCGCGATCCTTCGCCGAAGAAGTAGCCAGCGGCAATGGCGCGATGTATCCGCAGGGTCGGGCCGACGCCCTGGCCGAGCAGCTGGCGCGCCTTCTGGCCGAGCCGGGTTTGGCCGCGCAGTGGGCCGAGCGCGCCCGGCTGATAGCCGCCGAGCGGGCCTGGGACATCACCGCCGAACGCTTCGTCCGGCACTTTGAAACCCTGCGCGAGGTGATGCCGCATGTGGCGTAGAACTGTTTTCCTGCTCCCCGCGGTACTCGTGCTTGGCGTCGTCCTTCTGACCCTGCCCTGGAGCCGCCAGGCCGAGGCCGAGGTGACCACGCTGAAGGCGCCGGGGCCGCTGGTATGGCGCGACTTCCTTGGCGTCAACGCGCAGTTCCACTTCTTCGAGCCCGCCATCTATCAGGCGCAGATGCAGCAGTTGAACGAGCTGGGCCTGGAGTGGGTGCGAATCGCCATGCACTGGGCGTACCTGGAGCCGCAGCGCGGGCAGTTCAACCTGACCGCCTTCGACCCCATGGTCGAGGCCATGCAGAAGCATCAGTTGAAACCGGTTGGCTTTCTGGTCGGGTCGGCGCCTTTCGCCACCACCGCTCCGGCCGATTCCCCCTATCAGGATTCCTTCCCGCCCAAGGACAATGCCCTGTACGGCGAGAGCCTGGTGCGCTTGGCCAAGCACTACGATGCCTTCGAGGCCTGGCAGGTCTGGAACGAGCCGAACATATTCCCTTTCTGGCGGCCCAAGGAAGACCCGCAGGCTTACGCCAAACTGCTGTTCCAGAGCGCCGATGCCCTGCGCGCCCATGTCCCCGGCAAGACCGTGGTGGCGGGGGGCATGGCCTACTACAGCAACATGCCCTCGCATGGCGGCGCGCTGATGCTGCAATCCCTGCTGCAGATGGGGGTGGCGCAGAAGAAGCTGGTGATGGCCTACCACCCCTATACCGAACTGCCCGAGGGCGCCTCGCCCAAGCAGCAGGACTATCTGCAGCACTCCAACTTCATCAACAGCGCCCTGCGGGCCCACGGAATCGAGCAGATCTGGGCGACCGAGTGGGGCTGGTCCAGTTACAGCGGGCCCAAGGAAATGCAGGCCATCATCGGCGTCGACGGGCAGGCGGACTATACGTTGCGCCGACTGGCGCTGATGAGCGCGCAGGATTTCGACCGCATCTTCCTGTTCAATCTCAGCGATCTCGATAGCCGCGCCGGCCCGCGTGACCAGGGCTATGGCCTGCTGGATCTGCAGGCGCGACCCAAGCCGGTGTACAACGCCCTGGCCAACCTGCTCAAGGTCACCGGTCCGCGCCTGGAGCCGAGCGACGCCCCGCGTTTCGAGCAGGCGCCAAATGACCTGTACAACGTCACCTGGACTCGCCAGGACGGCAGCCACGTGTGGATGTTCTGGAGTGCCAGCGGCAAGCAGCTCCGCCTTCCGGCGGTGCAGCGCGCCACCCTGCACGATCCGCTCACCGGAGAACAGCGCGAGCTGCAAGGTGGCGAGGGGGTGGTGGTGCCGCTCAAGTCCAGTCTGCAACTGCTGGTCTGGCGTTAGGAGCGAGCATGCGCATCCTCTGGATACTGCCTTACTCGCCCTGGCCGACCAGCAGTGGCGGCAAGACGCGTCAATATCAGCTGATCCGCAGTCTGGCGCAGGCCGGTCATCGCATCACGCTGCTGGTGCAGAGCAAGACGCCGCTCGGTGATCAGGAGCGCGAGGCGCTGTCGCCCTGGCTGGAGCGCCTTGTCGTGCTGCCGCGCCGCCCGCTGCGCAGCCCGGTTACGCTGCTGGCTGCCCTGTTCGCGCCCTATCCGCTGTTGGTCAGCATCAATGGCCTGGCGCCCCGTTTGCAGGCGGTGTTCAGCGACTTGCTGCAGGAGCGCTGGGATGTCATTCAGATCGAGCACAGCTACAGCTTTCAGCCATACGAACGTCTGCTGCGGCAGTCGGGCCAGCCATTCATCCTGACTGAGCACAACGTAGAGTCGGAGCTTGGTGCCGCTACCTACGACCGTTTTCCGTCGTGGCTGAGATGGTTCGTGCGTCTGGACCAATGGCGCTACCGCAGGTGGGAGCGCCGCGTGCTTGCGCAGGCGCAACAGGTGGTCAGCGTGACCGAGGCCGATGCGCAAGTGCTGTCAGCGCTGTCACGCCACCCGAGCCAGGTGGTGGTCAATGGTGTCGACTGTAGCCACTACGCCTCGGTCAGCCCGGACTACCACTCCCGGCGCTTGCTCTTCATCGGCAACTACGAGTACCCGCCCAACGTGGATGCCGTTGAATGGGCGCTCGACGCGGTAATGCCGCTGCTTTGGCAGCAATGCCCCGACGTCCGCTTCGTGATCGCGGGATTCGCCATGCCCGCACATTGGCCTGAGCGCTGGAACGATCCGCGGATCGAGTGGCATGGTTTCGTCCCCGATCTGCGAGAGTTGCAGCGCAGCGTCAGCATCTTCTTTGCGCCCCTGCGGCAGGGCGGCGGTTCCAAGCTCAAGGTCCTCGAGGCGATGGCCGCGGCTTTGCCCGTGGTGACCACGGCGCAGGGGGTGTCCGGCCTGGCGGTAAGCGACGGCGTGCATTACCGCAGGGGCGAGGATCCGCATCGCCTGAGCGCCGCGCTGGTCTCACTATTGCACGCACCGAGCGAGGCGCAGGCCGTCGGCGAGGCCGGACGCGGCTATGTCGTCGCCGAGCACGACTGGTCCAAGGCGGCCCGCCAGCTGGAACAGGTCTACACCACCATCAAGCAGGAAAAGGACGGCATAGCGGCATGCGTGTAGCACTGGATTACCGCCCGGCGATCAGCTTTCCCCATAGCGGCATAGGTCGTCAGACATTGGCGCTCGAGGGCGCCATCGCGGCGCTGCCCGGCGTGGAACTGCAGTTGTTCTCCACCGCTCCGGCCGAGCATCCGCTGCGCCAGCGGGCCCGCTGCCCCGATTGGCCGAGCCCTTTGCAAGGGGTGCACCGGTTGCCCTTGCGCCTGCGCTTCGAGGCGGGGTTCCTGCCGCGCGCGCTGCGCGAGCAGCGCATCGACGTGCATGTGAGCAACTTCAACATGGGCTTGCCGTTGCCGCCGCGACCGCCTGGTGTGCGCTATGTGTTGCAACTGCACGACCTGTTTCAGCTGACCCATCGTAACCGTCATGCCACATCGCTCAGGGCCATGGTCTATGGCGTGAGCGATCGCCTGTCGATCGGCTATTCCGTACGGGTCGCGGACCGCATCTGGACGCCTTCGCAGTTCACTGCCGACGAGGTGGCGCGCTATTTCCCCGCTGTGCGCGACAAGGTCCGCGTTCTGCCGAACCTGGTTTCCGATCTGGCGGACTCGGTGGAGTCCATCGACGCTCTCGGTCTGCCGCCGCGGTACTGGTTGGCGGTAGGCATTCGAGAGCCGCGCAAGAACATTCCCTGGTTCATCGAGGCCTGGCAGGCGGCCCGCCGGCAATGCGCGGCCGTGCCCGAGCTGGTGCTGGTAGGCGCGCGCGAGGAGCTCCCCCAGGAGCAGCGACAAGTGGCCGGGCTGCATGTCGTGCACGGCTTGAGTGATGCGCAGCTGCGGGCTCTGTACCAGCGTGCCGAACGCCTCTGGCAGCCGGCATATGCCGAGGGCTTTGGTCTGCCCGTGGTGGAGGCGCTTGGCCAGGGCACACCGGTGGCCGTTGCGCGCGGGTCGGCGCTGGACGAAGTCGCCCCCCCCGAGGCGCCGCGTTTTGATCCGCGCGATGGTGCGGCCCTGAGTCGTCTGATGGAAACCCTGGCGCAGGAGGCAAAGGGTGCCGGGATCGCATCGAAGGAGTGGGCTGCACGTTTTGCTGAAGCACCCTATCGGGCAAACGTGGCGCGGCTGTTGGAGGAGCTGAGGTCATGAGCATGCCGCTTGGCGTCCCTCTGGCATTGCTCTGTGGCGGCCTTTTCGGTGCGCTGCTCTGGGTACTGCCGGCCAGCAAACTGCTGGTGCTGCTGGCCGGCGCCGCGCTGGGGCTGACCATTCTGCGGCGGCCGCTACTGGGCTTGCTGCTGTTCGCGGTGGTGGGCACCTTTTTGCCATATTCGACGGTCAGCCTAGGCATTCGCACCACGGTGTCCGAGGCACTGCTGATGCTGGTCTGGGTCGGCATCTGGTTCCAGACCCTGCTGGGTGGCCTGCCGCGTGCCCCCGAGTCCCCCGGGCTTCCAGAGCGACTGGCCGTGGCCCTGGCCGTGTATAGCCTGTTTCCGTTGGTCATCGGGCAGGTCATGGTGGACGCCGAAGGCAATGGGCCGATCAACTGGATACGCTGGCTGTTCAACCTGTCCGCGCTGTTTCTGGTGGGGCGGCTGTTGGCCGAACGGAAGGCTCGAGAGCAGGTGGTCATAGCGCTCTTGCTGGGCACCCTGTTCATGCTCTTGCTGTCGATCCCGACCTTCCTGCGTGAGCGCTCGGCGACCAGCATGACGCCCATCCTGGCGGCCCTTGGTTACGGTTCGCTGGAGGTTCTCGGTGACAGCCTGATGGCCCTCGCACCGAGAATGGGCTCGCCCTGGATGCATCCCAACGCCACGGGCGGGGCGCTGGCTCTCCTGCTTCCGCTGGCGCTCTGTTACGGCCTGGCTCGTCGTGGCTGGCCGCGAGCGCTCGGCTTGGCCGTCACCCTGCTCGGCAGCATGGGGTTGCTGCTCACCGGATCGCGAGGCGCCTTGCTGAGTCTGGTGCTGATACTGGTCTGGATGGCGGGGCGGCGCGTGCCCTATGCCGGTCGTCTGCTGTTGATCGGCAGCTTCCTGGGCGTGTTGCTGACCTTGGCGTACCCGCCGTTGCAGGAGCGTCTGCTGACCATGTTCCTGACCAGCAACGAGAGCACCTCGGTGCGATTCGACGAATACGCCAACTTCCCTGCTGCCATGGCGGCTTACCCCTTCGGTGTGGGGTTCAAGGTCGATCCCCCGGTCCCGGGCAGCGGTCTATGGGGCATCTCCAATCTCTGGCTCAACTACATCTACAAGATCGGCCTGCCCGGCATGCTGCTATTCATCGCGGTGACCTGGAGCTGGTGGCGGGTCGTCCGGCCGCGCTCCAGAGTCATCCCGCTGACCGCCGACAACGCCATTTGGCTGGGTACGCTGGGCGGCCTGCTGGCGGCGCTGTTGAGCGGTTTGTTCGACCACTATTTCAGTTTCACCATGGTGCTGGTCGCACTGTTCTGGTTGTTCATGGGGCTCAATCTGCATGAAGCCCGGCGCTTGTACGGGGCCGAGGCGCGGGGGGCTGACGTGGATGAGGCAGGGCCGAATCAGGATTCCCCGGATAAGCAATGGAGGCGGCGATGAAACATCGCATGTACCACTCGAACAATCTGCGCCAGGCCCTGCCCGCGTATGCCCAGCGCCTGGGTTGTAGCGTCGAGGAGCTGGAAAGCGCCTACGACTGGATGCTGCAGAACGACGTCTGCTTCGAGCGCCAGATCAAGGATGACATGCTTTGCTCGATTTCCTACGTGAACATCGAGTCGCGTATCGAGCATCCTCTGGCAAGGCGTTTCTACGCCATGCTGGGCAAAGAACTGCAGGGTGCGCTGGTGCCGCTCTACGGGCTCAACTGGCCAACGTTGCGTGATCGCATGCTGCGTACCTGGGAGCAGATCTACAACATCTTCATCTGCAAGATTCCCAGCCACACTCTGCGTTTGTTCTGGCTGCGTCTGGGTGGCGCGAAGATCGGCAAGGGCTCGAGTGTCTGGCGCAATACGGAAGTGCTGGGGATGGACAGCCTGGTCATAGGTGAAGACAGCGTGGTGGGTTGGCACTGTCTGCTGGATGCACGGGGCGGCCTGACCATTGGCGATCATGTGACCATCGCATCCTACGTTCTGCTGATTGCCGGCGGGCACGATCTGGAGGCCCCCGAGTTCTGGGCCGTCGGTGGGCCGGTGAAGATCGGCAACTATGCCTGGATCTGCAGTCGGGCACTGCTTTCCTTCGGCGCGGACATTGGCGAAGGGGCGGTGGTTACCGGCCAGGCGGTGGTCGCCAAGCGGGTCGAGCCCTACAAGATCGTGGGCGGAAGCCCCGCCAAACCCATGGGCGAGCGTTGTCGCAATCTCAATTACAAGGTGGGGGGCAAGGGCCTCTTCACCCTGCTGCACTGACGCTTCGTGCTCGGCTCGACGCTCTGGTTGACCCTGGCCACCCTGCTCGGCCTGGTGGCAGGCTTTGCCCGTGAGTGGTTGCTGGTGGCGGCATGGGGTGTCGGCTCGCGCAGTGACGCGTTCATCGTCGCTCTGTTTCTGCCCGAGGCTCTGCGCATGGCCTTCGCGGCCGGTCTGCTCAGCGCAGCGGCTTTGCCATTGTTTCAACAGCGTGATGCCGAGCAGCGCGAAGCCTGGCTCTGCAGCCTGTTACCCAGGACAGTGCTGGTGGGCTTGGTGCTGGCGTTGTTGATGAGTGTCGGTGCGCCGCTCTGGGTGGCGGTGGTCGGACCGGGGCTGTCAGGCGAGGCTGCGGCAACGGCACGCGAGAGTCTGATGCTGCTTGCCTGGAGCGCCCCGGGAATCCTTCTGCACGCCCTGCTTTGTGTGCCGCTGCAGGCGCAGTCGCGCTTCGTCCTGGCCGGCCTTGGCTCGCTGACCTTCAACCTTCCGCCGGTGCTGTATCTGCTGGCATGGGGGGCTGACAGCAGCGCAGCTGGGTTGGCGATGGCCTGCCTGGTTGGCAGCCTGTGCATGCCGCTGCTGCTGTTGCGGTCAACCTGGAGCCTGGGTTGGCGCCCGTGGAAGCTGGGGCGGGGCTCCGGCGCAGGACGTGAGCTGCTGGCGCGCATGGCGCCGCTGTTCGGCAGCAATCTGGCCAGCCATGGCCTGGCCTTGCTGGAGCGGATGGTCGCGTCGCTGCTTGGCGAAGGCGCCGTTACCTGGCTGAATCTGGCGCGCAAGCTGATCAATCTGCCGCTGGTCGCTCTGATGAGCCTCAACCAGGTCATGCTCGGCCTGATGAGCGGACGCCAGGGCGAAGAGCGATTGGCTTTGCTGCGTCGTGGTCTGGCCTGCACCACCTTGCTCAGCTTGCCTGCCGTCGTCGGGCTGATCGGCGGGGCTGCTGTGCTGGTGGCCTTGCTGATGCCGTCGCAGGCTCACGATTCCGCCTTGGTCGAACTGGTTGCGTGGTTCGCCGTTCCGCTGTTGTTCAGCGCCTGGAATGCCTTGTTTGCGCGCTACGCCTACGCAGGTGGCGACACCGTACTGCCGCTGCGCTGTGAGCTCAGCGGAAGCCTGCTCAACGCCTGTCTGCTCGGTGTCCTTCCTTTCTATCTGGGTCTGCCGGGCATTTCCCTGGCTGCCTGTGCTGGCGTGACGCTGACAGGTTTGCTGCTGCTACGGCGGCAGGGACTGTGGAGCATCCTTGCCTGGCGTAGTCAGGCAAGCGTCGCGCTGCTCGCAATGGCCCTGGCTGCCTACCTGCTGCCACTGGGCAGCGGGCATCTGGCGCAGCTGTTCAGCAGCGCAGCCGCGGCGCTGATTCTGATGCTGCTTCTGGCGGCGAAGTTGAAGCCCTGGCGGGAATAGTCTCAGAGAACGAAGCGCAATCGGCGGCTGGTCAATATCAGCAGCGCCGAGGCAGGTAGCGTAAGCGCCAATACCATCCAGGCGGTCGACGTGCTCTCCTCGAATCCGATGCCAATCAGCAGAATCAGCAGCAGCGGATGTAGGTAGTAGATCGCCGCAGACAGCTTGGCGGGGATCAAGCTGTGTCCTTCGATCACGTGGCGCAAAGGCAGCAGAAACAGTGCTGGCGCTGCGATGAGAATCGACAACATGCAATCGAAGTTCAGCTTGCGTAGCGAGTCCTGTTGCAACTGATAGTGCAGTGTTGCCTCTGCCAGTACCAGCGCGCAACCAAACAGAAAGAGTGTCAGGGTTTGGCCAGTGGTTATCTTTTCCTGAAGCCGGTTGCGGGCAATCAAAAATCCGAGAGTCATCAAGGGAAAGGCGACAAATAGGAAGTTTCGCCCTACATAATCGTTGTTGTTGATGTGCTGAAGTAAAGGAACGGGAATTTCATAATAAGCGCGCATGTATTGAAGGACCGCTCCGGTGCAGTAGAGCAGGAGGGTGAGGCATAGAAGCGTGCGGTTACTCTGGTGGCGAAGAAGGTAGATCATGACGCCACCGCCAATCATGGCGATGACGTACCACAAATGGAAAAAGCCGATTACCCAATGTTTGATGAGCGCTATGGCGCCTCTTAAACCCTCGAATGTTGCCGGCGTTACATAGAATGGGGCGTAAAGAATCATCCAGAAAACATAGAGAGTGACGGCTCGGCGCAGCCACAACTTGATGCTGTGCGGATCGCGCTGCAGGCTGTGGTACAGGTAATAGCCGCTTATAAGAAAAAAGACCGGCACGGTAATTCTGAAGATGCCACTGTTCAACTGGTAGCCCAGTAGTGTGCCGTTGCCACCGAGAAAGCCGCAATGTACCGCCAGTACCATGCAGGAAAGTGCAACTTTCAGGGCGTCCAGCCCGCCATTGATAACCTTGGCCATACTCGACTTTCCTTAGCGCGGGGCGGAGTCCAGAAGCGTTGGAGCCCTCTGCCTGAACCAGCGATTTCCATACTGATTCAGCAAGTTAACCAAGGGTTTTTCCAATGTTTTATAAGCCAGCCAGCCATAGCTGAGTGCGGCGCCGAACATGAGCGAAACGAACAGGACGTTATCCAGCAGAGTGCTCGGGTCAGGCCCATACCACTGCCAGATCTTTCCGATTACGCCCAGCACCAGTATGTGTGAAAGATAGACGGTGTAAGACATGTCACCTATTGCGCTGAGCGTGGCCGGGGGCGTCCAGTGTTGGCGCTGCTCCAAGAGCGCCAGAGCAAGCAGTAGCAAAGCGAAGCTGCCGCCGCACAGCAGCATGCGCAGTACGCCCTCGGGGCCGGATACTTGTGCGCTGAAGAACCAGGGCAGCGCGATCATCGCCAGTACGGCAAGCAGGCACAGGGGGGGCAGAGGTATACGGTGGGCATGGCGGCTGAAAAAAATCAGCCCTGCCGCGCTACCCAGAATGAACTCAAGGGCGTAGGGGTGCAGCACTATTTTCATCAAGGGAGAGAAGGCTTCGAGATCGGCCGATACGTTGAATATGATCAGCCCCAGCGCCCAGCTCGCCAGCAGGGTGGGTAGCCATTTTTCACGGCACAAGAGAAGGGCGCTGAATACGAGGTAGAACCAGAGTTCGAATATCAGCGACCAGGCGACCATGACCAGTTGAACTTGTTCATTGGGAACAAGGAAAAACGACAGCCAGATATTTGAGCTGCCATGTGATGAATTGACCAGGTGTGGTTGCAACAGTAATACGGAAAGAGTAAGTAGAAAATAGATCCAGTAGTTAGGGTAAATGCGCGCAATGCGATGAAAGAGAAAGCGGCCAAGTTCTCTCGGCTGCTGAAAGCGGTTGCGGGTTACCAGAACCATGACGAAGCCGCTGATGACAAAAAACAGATCGACTCCAAGTTGTAGCCAGAGCGCCTCGTACGCGAGCAGTGTGGCTCCAGCGCTGTATTTGCCTTCCACCGCAATCATATGAAAGAGCAGAACCGCTAGTACGGCTATTCCGCGCAGAGCTTGAAGTGAATGCAGTTTTCCCATTGCCGGCTGTTTCTCGTGGGTTCGCTGTAATATTGGCGCCGGCATGCTGGCGGGGTGATATAAGCAGCATGAATCTTCAGCCGGATCATTTCATCGCGGGATGACGAACTGTCCATGGGGAGGCTGGTCAGCTGGCGATGATGGCAGCATGCCTTTATGGGTGGTTCAATGCAAGGGGATGGTTAATGCCAGAGGTCTGGGATAATGTCTGCGTTTCTTGAAAGTGCCGCTGATCCACGGAGGTGGCAAGTGCGAATGTTTATCTCTGCCCTGACAGCCATTGTTGCTAGTTCGGCTGCGGGTGTCGGCGCGGTGGAACGAATTCCCGTCAACATAAAAAGCGTCGAGAGAAACCATTACCAAACCATTGAAGAAAGCATGCATATCCATACCCGCTATTGCGACGAGATCGCCTACGCGGACAGCGCGCTGCTGGTTTTTGAACCCTATGGCTTGGAGAACAAGTTGGTGTTCCGTTCGGGGGTGACCTGCGAGGTGACCCAGGTCTATGACCGCGATGCCTACTACACCCGTACGGGGCGGTGACGCAGAAAAGAAAAAGCCCCGCGTGAGCGGGGCTTTGAAAGATGGTGCCGGCACCAGGAGTCGAACCCGGGACCTACTGATTACAAGTCAGTTGCTCTACCAGCTGAGCTATACCGGCACGGAAGGGCCGCCATTATATCCATTCATCGGCCTGAGTAAAGCGGGCCGTGTCAGACGTTTCTCCCAGGCTTGGCTATCAGCAGTCGTGGGCTTATGCACAAAGAGAAGGCGAGCCGGATAGCCCCGCCCTGTTTTGGGGCTACTCCTCACAAGAAGGCGCAACTTGTTGTTTTTCAAGGCCTTAGGCGGTTGGTTGAAAAATAATCAGTTGTCGGCGAGGTAATCGGGCAGGGCGTCTGAGGCACTTGCCCAAAAAACATCAACAGAGTTATCCACAGCTTCTGTGGGCAACCTCGTCGCGCTCTGCGAGCAGCAACAGGTTGCGCGGGCTGAGCCGGTAATCGCAGAAGGTTCCCAGCCGGATCTCATAGCCTCGTTCGTGCAGATACAGCGCACGGTCGAGCAGCAGCCAGATCTCCAGGGGGCGACGGAACAGGTTGCGCAGCAGTTCGAGGTTGCGCACTGCAGCCAGCCGTTGCCAACCGCTTGCCTCCAGCGCCGCCCAGTCCTGATCGCCGGGCGGCGGCACTTCGCGCAGTGCCGCCAGGTCTCGGCAGAACGCGGCAAAGGGCTTGCTGAACCAGTCGCTGCTCAGCGAGGGCGTTGGCAGGTACTGATCGATGCCGCGCAGGCGGCGCTGCAGCAGATCGAAGGCCAGGCGCCAGGCCATCGACTGGTCGCGTTGGCGGCGCACTCGGGCGCCGGCGGTGACGGTTTCGCTCAGTGGCAGGCCCAGATCATCGCGTGACAGTATCAGGCGTGATGCCTTGGCGGCGTCCGACAGCGGCTGGTAATGCATGCCGGCGATACGGTTGTAGCAACAGGGTGCGACCGCCAGCTGCTCGCAGCCCTTGCGGCTGGCAAGCTGCAGCAGCCGCACGTGCAGCTCGCCACAGGCGTGCAGGGCTACCGGCGTGTGCTCCGCGAGCAGGCGTTCGCTGCAGTCCGGCGCGAGCACGTCCTGCTGCAGGTGCGCTGCGTTCAGTCGCAGTCGTGCGCTCATCGCTTGGCCCGATTCGACCAGGGCCGGGTCGTATTCCAGGCAGGTCAGTTGCTGACCGCCGTGGCTCAGCCAGCGTCCCAGATGGCCCTTGCCCGAGCACCAGTCGAGCCAGTGGCGAGGTGCCTGGGTGAATTGCAGGTGATTGGCGAAGGCCTGAATCTGCTCCAGCTTGCGTCCTGGCACATCGACGGCGAAGGCGCTCGGACGCTCGTCGAGCGCGGTTATCGGCAGCTCGCCAACGGTACCGAGTGCCCGTGCCTGTTCGGCCAGTTGGCGAAAGGGCGCGGGGGCGTCCAGTTCCCAGGGACTGCCATGGCTGGCCTCGGCCTGCTCCAGCGTGCGGCCACGCAACCAGCGGGCAAGCGCCGGCAGCTCGCTTTCCCAGGGCAATTGCAGGTGATGGAAGGGTCGTGGACGCCACAGCGTCTGGTGTTCAAGCAGAAACGCATCCAGAAGCTGAAAGCGCGCGAGCAGGTCGTTGCTGGTGAGTATCGGCTCGGACATCTGTCTGCTTCCGGTTTGAGCCGGGCCGCCAATTCTGGCGGCCCGCTTGCATCAACGGCCCTGGCAGGCGTCGACGCGCAGCCAGCGTTCCAGCAGGCGGAAGGCACGCACCAGAACGAAGGCGATGGCCAGGTAGAACAGGCCGGCGGCGAAGAAGATTTCCACCGGCAGGTAGGTGCGCGCGATGATGGTACGTGCCATGCCGGTCAGCTCCAGCAGCGTCACGGTGCTGGCCAGGGCGCTGGCCTTGAGCATCAGGATCACTTCGTTGCTGTAGGCCGGCAGACCGATGCGCGCGGCGCGCGGCAGGATGATGTAGAGCATCGCCTGCGCGCGCGACATGCCTAGGGCACGCGCCGCTTCCACCTCGCCGGGCGGCACGGCCTGGATGGCGCCGCGCAGGATCTCGGCGATGTAGGCGGCGGTATGCAGGGTCATGGTGATGATCGCGCACCAGTACGGGTCGCGCAGATAGGGCCACAGCGGCCCCTGGCGCACGGCATCGAACTGCGCCAGGCCGTAGTAGACCAGAAACAGCTGCACCAGCAGCGGCGTACCGCGGAAGAAGAAGATGTAGCCATACGGCAGGGCGCGCACGTACCAGTGCCGGGAGGCGCGGGCGATGCCCATGGGCAGGGCGAGGATCAGGCCGGCAACGACGGCGATGGTCACCAGCTCCAGGGTCAGCAGCGCGCCCTGGGACAGGCGCGGCAGCCATTTGATGATCACCGCCCAGTTCAGGCTCGAGAGGCTCGTCCAGAGCGCCAGTGCGATGAGCAGGCCCGCTGCGAGCCAGGCGATGATGGCGGCGTTCTTTCTCATGACGCGCTCCGGACGAAGCCGCGGCTGGCGCGCTTCTCGAGAAAATGCAGGCCGATCATGGCGAGGATGGTCAGGCCCAGATAGATGAAGGCTGCAACCATATAGAAGGTGAAGGGCTCCTTGCTCGCGGTCACCGCGATTTGCGAGCGGCGCATGATCTCTTCCAGACCGATCACCGAGACCAGCGCGGTGTCCTTCATCAGGATCATGAACAGGTTGCCCAGGCCGGGCAGGGCGATGCGCCACATCTGCGGCAGGATCAGCTTCCAGAGGATGCGGCCCTTGGACATGCCCAGGGCCATGCCGGCTTCGCGATGGCCCTTGGGGATGGCCAGGATGGCGCCGCGAAACACCTCGGTGGCGTAGGCGCCGAAGCACAGGCCGAGGGCGATGGTGCCCGCGGCGAAGGCGGAGAGCTCGAGGCTGGCGACGCCGAGCAGGTCGGCCAGGCTGCGCATCAGGCCGACCGTGCCGAAATAGATCAGCAGCACCCAGAGCAGTTCGGGCACGCCGCGCACGATGGTGGAATAGCTGCCGCCGAGCCACTGCAGCGGCTTGTACGGCGAAGTCTTGGCCAGCGCGCCGAGCAGACCGAGCACCAGACCCACCGCCAGCGCGGAAAGCGCCAGTTTGATGGTCATCAGGGTGCCGGCCGCCAGGGCGGGGCCGAATCCGTGGAGTTCGAAGATCATCGGAGGGCTCGGGCGACTGCGCCGCCGAGTGGGCGGCGCAATGCCTTCAGGTCATCAGTAGATGCTGAACGGGAAGTACTTGTCGTTGATCTGCTTGTAGGTGCCGTCTTCGATGATGGCCTGCAGAGCGGTGTTCAGCTTCTCGCGCAGCGGGTCGCCCTTGCGTACGGCGATGCCGATCTTGTCGTTGTCGAATACCGGGTCGCCCTTGAACTCGAAGTTCTTGCCGGCGTCGCTCTTGAGCCATTCCCAGTTGACAAAGGTGTCGGCCAGCACGCCGTCGAGACGGCCGGAGGCCAGATCGAGGTAGGCGTTTTCCTGGGTGTCGTACAGCTTGATGTCGACCACCTTGCCCAGGTTGTCTTCCAGCCAGGTGCCGGCGATGGTGGCGCGCTGCGCACCGATCACCTTGCCCTTGAGGCTGGCTTCATCGGTCTTGAATTCGGCCGACTTCGGCGCGATGAACTGCAGCTTGTTGGTGTAGTAGGGCTCGGTGAAATCGACCGCGGCCTGACGCTCTTCGGTGATCGACATGGAGGCGATCAGGAAGTCGAACTTCTTGGCGTTGAGGGCGGGGATGATGCCGTCCCAGTCGGAGGTGACCACTTCGCATTCGGCCTGCATCTTGGCGCACAGCGCCTGGCCGATTTCCACGTCGAAGCCGGTGACCTTGCCGCTGGCGTCGATCAGGTTGAAGGGCGGGTAGGCGCCTTCGGTGCCGAGTTTGAGTTTGTCGGCGGCGACAGCGCTGGTGCCGAAAGCCAGGGTAGCGGCCGCGGCCAGCAGGATCTTCTTATAGTTCTGCATGCATGTTGCTCCGTGTTAGCGATTGCTGGACATGAATTGTTTACAGCGTGCCGATTGCGGGTTGTCAAACACCTGGGCGGGTGGCCCCTGTTCCTCGACCAGGCCCTGGTGGAGGAACACCACCTCGCTGGACACCTGGCGGGCAAAACTCATTTCATGGGTGACCAGCAGCATGGTGCGACCTTCATCGGCAAGCGCGCGGATCACGTTAAGCACTTCTTGTACCATCTCCGGGTCCAGCGCCGAGGTGGGCTCGTCGAACAGGATCACCTTCGGCTGCATGGCCAGGGTACGGGCGATGGCCGCACGCTGCTGCTGGCCGCCGGACAGCTGGTTGGGGTAGACGTGACGCTTGTCGGCGATGCCGACCTTGGCCAGCAGCGCTTCGGCCACCTCGATGGCTTCGGCCTTGCTCTGGCCGAGCACGCGGCGCGGCGCCTCGATGATGTTGTCGAGCACGCTCATGTGCGGCCACAGATTGAAATTCTGGAAGACGAAGCCGATTTCGCTGCGCAGGCGGTTGATCTGCTTGTTGTCGGCGGCGACCAGGTCGCCGTTCTTCGCGGCCCTGAGCTTGAGCTCCTCGCCGGCGACGAAGATCTGCCCCTGATGCGGGTTTTCCAGCAGGTTGATGCAGCGCAGGAAGGTGGACTTGCCGGAGCCGGAAGAGCCGAGAATGGAGATGACGTCGCCGTCTTTGGCCGTCAGGGAAATGCCCTTGAGCACTTCGAGGTCGCCGTAGCGTTTGTGCAGGTTGCGGATTTCCAGCGCGGGCGTCGCCTCGGCCATGGGGTGTGATCCTCTTCTTCTTCGAAAGCGCTCCGGCGTGCTGCGGGCCGTCCTGGCTGGCGGCCAAGCTAGCATAGCGTTTCCGTGACCGCCAAGCCGTTTGCCGGGCGATAGAGGGTCTCTGGGTCGCGGGTGTCGCCTGGCTGCAGTTGCTTGTCGCGCAGGCGAAATAATGGCACGGACAAATTGCCGGAGGCGGAAAGCAAAAAGCCCCAGCGCATGGCTGAGGCTCTTCGTTTGCTATTCATGGTGCCCAGGGACGGAATCGAACCGCCGACACGGGGATTTTCAATCCCCTGCTCTACCAACTGAGCTACCTGGGCCAACGGGGCGCTATTAGACGGATTTGAGGGATCAGTGTCAAGCGCGGGTTTGAAAAATATTTAATTATTTCGGGCGCTTAGGTTCGTGAGGGGGAGGGTGCGCCGTGCGCACTGCTATCGAGAGCCGACGGCTGGTGCGCATGGCGCACCCTACTTGAAGCCGTGCACCCTACCTCTTACTCGCTCGGCGGCACGTAGCCTTCGGCCTGGGCGTATTCCTCGCCGGAGAGGAACTTGTCCATCTCGGTCTGCAGGAACTTGCGGTCCTCGGCGTTCATCATGTTCAGGCGACGCTCGTTGATCAGCATGGTCTGGTGCTTCTGCCACTCGTCCCAGGCCTGCCTGGAAACGTTGGCGAAGATGTCCTCGCCTTTCGGGCCGGGGTAGGGCGCGCGATCCAGGCCGGGCAGTTCCTGTTTGTATTTGCGGCACAGCACGGTGCGGGTCATGTCGGTTCTCCAGCGGTAATGGCTTGCGCCGCGCGTTTGAGCAGCTTCTTCACCGGGGCGGCGAGGCCCAGGCGCGGCGGGGTGGCGAGGTTATACCAGAGCCAGTCGCCCGCGGCCACGCGGCTCGGCTGCTCGGTCACCCGCACCAGCCAGGGTTCGATGGCCAGCTGGAAGTGGCTGAAGGTGTGGGTCAGGCCTTCCAGCTCTTGGCGCTCGCCAAGCTCGAGCTGTTGCTGCTGACCGAGGTCGGCGAGCTGCTCGAGGTCGTCCAGTTCCGGCAGGCTCCACAGCCCACCCCACAGCCCGGTGGAGGGGCGGCGATAGAGCAGGATGTCGCCGGCGGCGTTGACCAGCAGCGGCATCAGGGTGCGCTTCTGCGGCAGCGTCTTGCGCGGCTTGGACACCGGGTAGCGGATTTCCAGGCCGAGCAGGTGCGCCTGGCAGCCGCTGCGCACCGGGCACAGCAGGCAGGTGGGTTTGCTGCGGGTGCAGAGGGTGGCGCCGAGGTCCATCATCGCCTGGGTGTAGTGGCCGACCCGTTCGTGCGGCGTGAGGCGCTCGGCGATGTCCCACAGCTGCTTGGCCACCTTCGGTTCGCCGGGATAGCCCTCTTGCGCCACGTAGCGTGCCAGCACGCGCTTGACGTTGCCGTCGAGGATCGGCGCACGTACGCCCATGCTCAGGCTGGCGATGGCGCCGGCGGTGGAGCGGCCGATGCCGGGCAGCTCGGCCAGCGCCTCGACGCTGCGGGGGAACTCGCCGCCGTGCTCGCGCATGATGATTTGCGCGGTCTTCTGCAGGTTGCGCGCGCGGGTGTAGTAGCCCAGGCCGGTCCACAGGTGCAGCACTTCATCCTCGGGCGCTTCGGCCAGGTCCTTCACGGTCGGCAATGCAGCCATAAAACGGTCGAAGTAGCCGAGCACGGTGCTGACCTGGGTCTGCTGCAGCATGATTTCCGAAACCCAGACACGATACGGGGTGATGTTCTGCTGCCAGGGCAGATCCTTGCGCCCGTGCTGGTCGTACCAGGCCAGCACGGCGCTGTTGAACTGCTCCGGACTCATCGATTGAACAGGCCCTTGAGTGCGTCTTTCAGATCCGGGCTGACCTTGTCGCCGAGCTTCTCTTCCAGCTTCTCGGTCAGCTTGTTGCCGGCCAGGCGTGCGGCGATCTTGCCGAGACCGTCCTGATCCAGGCGGCAGGCCTTGGCGCCCAGCTCCAGCGGACCGCGGCAGCGCAGCGGCCATTCGATGCCGACGTAGCGCTCGTTGACCTGGCAGGCCGGGTCCGGCATCTCGCGCTGGTCGCCCTGCAGGGTGATGCCGACCTTGTAGTCGAGACCGAGCACGCGCAGGTCGAGATCGCCATTGCCGCTGACCGCCAGGCCCGGCACCTGGGCCTTGAGGTCCGGGTTGTGGGCAACGCCGTCGCGCACGCTGAGGCTGCCCTTGAGCTCGCGGAAGGGGGTGTCCTTGCCGCTCGGCGGGTTGCTCAGCGCCTTGCGATTGAGGGTGGCGATGCCGCGGCACAGCTGCTGCTCGAGGTTGGCGTCGACCAGCACGCCGTCGTTGAGGACGAAGCTGGCGTTGCCGTTGAGCGCCTCGACCCAGGCTTTCTGGCTGTTGCCGCGGGTGTTGAACTTGGCATCCAGGTCGAGCTGGCCCTTGATCGGCGAGGGTTGGTCGTCCTTCTTCAGCAGCGGCTCCAGCGGCATGCGGCTGAAGCGCTGTTCCAGGCTCAGCATCGGCTCGGCCTGACGCACATCGATGCGCCCGCCGCTGACGAAGCTGCCGCCCTGCAGCTTGCCGCGCAGCTCTTCCACCGTGATCAGGCCGCCGCGGCCGTTGGCCTTGAGGTTGATGTCGCTGAACTGGTGCTTTTCATAGCTGAGCTGGCCCAGGTTCAGTGCCAGTTGCAGATCGAGCTTGCGCAGCTGATCCACCGGCAGCACTTTCTCGCTGCTCCAGGCCTGCTGGGTCGGGGCA
Organism: Pseudomonas hydrolytica; assembly: GCF_021495345.1. Lineage (NCBI taxonomy): Bacteria > Pseudomonadati > Pseudomonadota > Gammaproteobacteria > Pseudomonadales > Pseudomonadaceae > Ectopseudomonas > Ectopseudomonas hydrolytica. Next base: position 4,891,831 of record NZ_CP099397.1, on the reverse strand, counting down.
TTGGGCAGCGGGGTGGTGCCGTCCTTGCCGGCGCCGGCGATGCTTTCCTTGACCTCGGCCTTGCGTGCGGCTCCGGCACTGTCCTGGGCTTTCGGCGGCAGATAGCGGTTCAGGTCGAGCTTGTCGCCCTTGAGGTCGGCGCGCAGCGCCTGCCTGGCGAAGTCGGTCACGCCCAGCTTGCCGGTGAAGGTGCTGCCGTCGAGCTTGAGGTTGAGCTCCTCGAGCATCATGCCCTTGCTCGAGCCGTTCAGGCGGCTGGCCAGTTCGAACTGGCTGAGGCTGTTGGCGGCCTGCATGGGCGGCAGTTCGACGCCGACGCCTTCGAGGAATTCGCGCAGGTTGAGCGGGGCGATGGACAGGCCGCCGGAAAGCTTGGCGTCCTTGTCCAGTTCGCGCGCCTTGATCTCGCCGAGCGCGCGCAGCTGGTTGGCGGAAAGCTTGAGGCCGTTCCATTCGGCGATATTCGCGGCCAGGTCGACCAGCAGCTGGCCCTGGGCAGAGAAGTTCAGGGTCTTGCCCTTGAGCGGCTCACCGGAGGCTTCGCCGGCCAGCTTGAGGTCTTCGAACTGGTAGCGCTTGAGCACGCGGTCGAAGCGCAACTGGCCTTCGACCTCGCTGCGCGCGCGCAGCACCGGTTGGTTGGTGCCGAAGAAGGCGCTGAACTTGACCGGAATGCTGGCGCCTTCGCGGATGGCGCCGGTTTTCAGCTCGATGTTCTCCAGGGTGAATTGCTGGCCCTTCTGCGCGTCGCTGTAGTCGATGCGCGAGTTGCTCAGGGTCAGGCTGTCGATATCCAGCTTGACCGGCTGGCCGGCCGGCTTTTCGCTCGGCTGGCTCGGCGGCGCATCGTCACTCGGTGCGGGTTCGCTGGGCGCGGGTTGCGTGGCGCTGGCCTGGGCCGGGCGGCCGACGCCTTCCCAGTTGCCGCGGCCCTTGTCGTCGCGCTGCAGGTTGAGGTTGAGGCCGTCGACGCGGATGTCGCTCATCTGCACTTCCTTGCGCAGCAGCGGCATCACGCGCACCGACAGGCCGATCATGCGCAGGTCGGCGAAGGGCTTGTCCGGGGTGTCGGCACTGGCCAGGGTGGCGTCGGTCAGTTCCAGGCCCAGCCAGGGGAACAGGCTCCAGCCGATATCGCCCCTGAGCTGCAGCTCGAGGTTGGCCTTGTCGCGGGCGATCTGGCGGATCTCGTCCTTGTAGTCGTTGGGGTCGAACAGATGAGTCAGAGCGAACAGCAGCGCCACTACGATCAGCAGCAAGCCGAGAAGGAAGAGGCCCAGGATCTTGCCGAGCGCTTTCATGGACGAGTCCTTGTTTCGATAACGAAAATTGCGGGCGGCCGAGGGGGGCGCGACCGTCTCTGATGGGCGCCGAGTATAGCCTTACAGAGCCCTGGCGACCCGCTCGGCGATGGCCAGACTGGCGGTGAGTCCTGGCGATTCGATGCCGAACAGGTTGACCAGGCCGGGCAGGCGGTGATCGGCAGGGGTTTGGATCAGGAAGTCGGCAGCCGGTTCCCCGGGCCCGCTGAGCTTGGCGCGCACGCCGGCATAGCCGGGTTGCAGGCGGGTCGCATCGAGTGCCGGGAAGTAGCGGGCGATGGCGGCGGCGAAGGGCGCGCGCAGCTTATCGTCGACCTGGTAGTCGAGGGTTTCCAGCCAGCGCACGTCCGGGCCGAAGCGCAGTTGCCCGGCCAGATCGAGCGTGGCATGGATGCCCAGGCCGGCCGTATTGGCCTCCGGCATCGGATAGATCAGTCGGGAGAACGGCGAACGCCCGCTGTAGCTGAAGTAGCGACCCTGGCACAGATGTAGCGGCGGCAGCGGCAGGCCTTCGATGGTGCTGGCCAGTCCCTGGGCGAAGGGGCCGCCGGCATTGACCACCCGTTGTGCGCGCAGGGAGAAGGCCTCGCCCGCACTGTGGCCGCTGGCGATCCAAGTGTCGCCGTCGCGCTGCAGGCGTTCGACGCGGCTGTGCAGCACCAGTTGTGCGCCGCGGCTCTCCGCCACCGCCAGCAGCGACTGCAGATGGGCATGGCTGTCGATGATGCCGGTGCTCGGCGAGAGCAGGGCGCGTACGCCGCGCAGGGCCGGTTCGAGCTCATGCAGGCGTGGCTGGTCGATCTGCTGCAGATCCGTTACGCCGCAGGCCTCGGCGTTGCCGGCCAGCGCCTCGAGCTTGCCGATTTCGCTCTCCTGCACCGCCACCAGTAGCTTGCCGATCCGCCGATGCGCCACGCCGTGCTGGTTGCACCAGGCGTACAGGCGTTCGCGGCCCTCCAGGCACAGCTCGGCCTTGAGCGAGCCGGGCGGGTAATAGAGGCCGGCGTGAATGACTTCGGAGTTGCGGCTGGAGGTGTGACTGCCGATCAACCCTTCCGCCTCCAGAATCAGCGTATCGGGTTTGCCCAGGCGGGCGGCGCAGGCCAGGCCGAGGACGCCGGCGCCAATGATCAGGGTATCGACTTCGTGCATGGCTCTATCGGTGTGTTTGCTGGTTGGCGGGAGCATAGCAAGAGCCACGTTGCGCTCTCGGGAAAGGGTATGTCGGTCTGCGCGCTTCATCCGACCATCGCCGGTAGCCGTTGCGGCCCCGGCGCGCCTATAATGCTGGCCTTTTTCCGTTGGCAATTCGTGGAGCTGGTGATGGCCGAACGTACGGCATTCGTCGAGCGCAACACCTTGGAGACCCAGGTCAAGGTCTCGATCAACCTGGATGGCACCGGCAAGGCCAAATTCGATATTGGCGTGCCGTTTCTCGAGCATATGCTCGACCAGATCGCCCGTCATGGCCTGATCGACCTCGATATCGAGTGCAAGGGCGATCTGCATATCGACGACCACCACACCGTCGAGGACGTCGGCATCACTCTCGGCCAGGCCTTCGCCAAGGCCGTCGGCGACAAGAAGGGCATGACCCGCTATGGCCATTCCTACGTACCGCTGGACGAAGCGCTGTCGCGCGTGGTGATCGACTTCTCCGGTCGCCCCGGCCTGCAGATGCATGTGCCGTTCACCCGCGCCGTGGTCGGCAACTTCGACGTCGACCTGTTCCAGGAATTCTTCCAGGGCTTCGTCAACCACGCGCTGGTGTCGCTGCACATCGACAACCTGCGCGGGCACAACACCCACCACCAGATCGAGACCGTGTTCAAGGCCTTCGGCCGTGCGCTGCGCATGGCGGTGGAACTGGACCCGCGCATGGCCGGGCAGATGCCGTCGACCAAGGGCTGTCTGTAAATGCAGACGGTAGCCGTAATCGACTATGGCATGGGCAACCTGCACTCGGTGGCCAAGGCGCTGGAACACGTCGGCGCCGGCCGCGTGCTGGTGACGTCCGACGCCAAGGTGATCCGCGAGGCCGACCGCGTGGTGTTCCCCGGCGTCGGCGCGATCCGCGACTGCATGGCCGAGATCAGGCGTCTGGGCTTCGACGAGCTGGTGCGTGAAGTCAGCGCCGACCGTCCGTTCCTCGGCATCTGCGTCGGCATGCAGGCGCTGCTCGAGCGCAGCGAGGAGAACGACGGCGTCGACTGCATCGGCCTGTTCCCCGGCCAGGTACGCTTCTTCGGCAAGGACCTGAACGAGGACGGCGAGCGCCTCAAGGTGCCGCACATGGGCTGGAACGAGGTCAGTCAGGCGGTCAAGCACCCGCTGTGGCACGACATCCCGGACAATGCGCGCTTCTACTTCGTGCACAGCTATTACATCGAGGCCGGCAAGCCGCAGCAGGTGGTCGGTCGCGGCCACTACGGCAAGGACTTCGCCGCGGCATTGGCCGAGGGCTCGCGCTTCGCCGTGCAGTTCCACCCGGAGAAGAGCCACACCCACGGCCTGCAGCTTCTGCAGAACTTCGCCGCCTGGGATGGCCGCTGGTAATGGCCCGCAGCAAGGTTCCCGGTCTCGCGCTCGAGCCTGCCCAGGAGCAGGCCGCGCTGTTGATGCTGAAGCGCTTTCTCGATGAGCGTTTCGAGCTGCAACTGGGCACCTTCGAAGTGCAGGAAATCCTCGACCAGATCACCCGCGAGCTGGCGCCGCACTACTACAACAAGGCGATTCTCGACGTGCAGGCGCACCTGAAGGACAGGTTCGAAAGCATCGAGAGCGACCTCTGGGCGCTCGAGAAGAGCTGAGCGTCTTACCGAATTCAAACTTGAGCAGGTTCAACCGATGCTGATTATCCCCGCTATCGATCTGAAGGACGGCGCCTGCGTGCGTCTGCGTCAGGGCCGCATGGAAGACTCCACGGTATTTTCCGATGACCCGGTGAGCATGGCCGCCAAGTGGGTCGAGGGTGGCTGCCGTCGTCTGCATCTGGTCGACCTGAACGGCGCCTTCGAAGGTCAGCCGGTCAACGGTGAAGTGGTCACCGCCATCGCCAAGCGCTACCCGAACCTGCCGATCCAGATAGGCGGCGGCATCCGTACCCTGGAGACCATCGAGCACTACGTGCGCGCCGGTGTCAGCTACGTGATCATCGGCACCAAGGCGGTGAAAGAGCCGGAGTTCGTCACCGAGGCGTGCAAGGCCTTCCCCGGCAAGGTCATCGTCGGCCTGGACGCCAAGGACGGTTTCGTCGCCACCGACGGCTGGGCGGAAGTCTCAAGCGTGCAGGCCACCGATCTGGCCAAGCGCTTCGAAGCCGATGGGGTGTCTGCCATCGTTTATACCGACATCGCCAAAGACGGCATGATGCAGGGCTGCAACGTCGAAGCAACCGCTGCGCTGGCTGCCGCCAGCAAGATTCCGGTGATCGCCTCCGGCGGCATCCACAACCTCGGCGATATCGAGAAGCTGCTGCTGGCGCGTTCGCCGGGCATCATCGGCGCCATCACCGGCCGCGCCATCTACGAAGGCACCCTGGATGTGGCCGAGGCCCAGGCCTTCTGCGACAGCTTCAAGGGTTAATGGGTAGGGTGCGCGGCGCGCACCGCTGACGGTTTATCGGTGCGCGCGGCGCACCCTACGAGAGAAGTCGACATGGCACTGGCCAAACGCATCATTCCTTGCCTCGACGTGGACAACGGCCGCGTGGTCAAGGGCGTCAAGTTCGAGAACATCCGCGATGCCGGTGACCCGGTGGAGATCGCTCGCCGCTACGATGAGCAGGGCGCCGACGAGATCACCTTCCTCGACATCACCGCCAGCGTCGACGGTCGTGACACCACCCTGCACACCGTCGAGCGCATGGCCAGCCAGGTGTTCATCCCGCTCACCGTCGGTGGCGGCGTACGTACCGTGCAGGACATTCGCAACCTGCTCAATGCCGGCGCCGACAAGGTATCGATCAACACCGCCGCGGTGTTCAACCCCGAGTTCGTCGGCGAGGCTGCCGCGCGTTTCGGCTCGCAGTGCATCGTCGTAGCCATCGACGCCAAGCGCGTGTCTGCACCTGGCGAGCCGGGCCGCTGGGAAATCTTCACCCACGGCGGACGCAAGCCGACCGGCCTGGATGCCGTGGAGTGGGCGCGCAAGATGGAAGGCCTCGGCGCCGGCGAGATCCTGCTCACCAGCATGGATCAGGACGGGGTGAAGAGCGGCTACGACCTGGGCGTGACCCGCGCCATCAGCGAGGCCGTGCGCGTGCCGGTGATCGCCTCCGGCGGCGTCGGCAACCTGCAGCACCTGGCCGACGGCATCCTCGAAGGCAAGGCCGATGCCGTGCTGGCCGCGAGCATCTTCCACTTCGGCGAGTACACCGTGCCGGAAGCCAAGGCTTATCTGGCCAGCCGTGGCATCGTGGTGCGTTAGAGGGCTGCCTGTTCGGACCGCGGCCGTGGTCCGCAGCGGCGCTCGAGCGAGCGCCGAGCCGGCCTGCTCGCCATCCTCAGTAACAAAAGCTGCGGGCGAGTCGACGGCAAAGTGCCAGCGATCCGGCTAACATTGCCCATCATTCCCAAAACTTATAGCCCTGCATTTCGCAGACGGCTATTGCCTGCCGATCTTTCCGACACGGAGTCCCCATGTTCCTCATTCGATTCTTGACCGTCCTGGCCCTGTCGTGTGGCCTCAGCCTGGCGCGCGCCGAGCCGCTGGTGCTGCTCACGGAGAATCTGCCCCCCTTCAACATGTCGATATCCGGCACCAACTACGCCCGCGACGATGGTGTGACCGGCATCAGCTCCGACATCTTGCGTGCGGTGTGCGAGCGCGCCGAGATGGAGTGTCAGCAGATCCTGCGTTTCCCCTGGCAGCGCGTGTATCAGCAGACGCTGGACGATGTCGGTTACGGCCTGTTCTCCACCGCACGCACGGCGGAGCGCGAGGGCCTGTTCAAATGGGTCGGGCCCATCGCCAGGAACGAATGGGTGCTGTTCGCCAAGGGCGACAGCCCGATCCAGCTGGCCAGCATCGAGGACGCGCGCCGTTACCGGATCGGTGGCTACAAGGGCGACGCCAAGACCCAGTTCCTCCTGGACAGAGGCCTGGAGGTGCAGACCGCGCTGCGTGACACCGAGAACGTCCGCAAGCTGGAGCGTGGGCAGATCGACCTGTGGGTAACCTCCAATCAGGCTGGTCGTTTCGTGGCGCGTCAGGAAGGCATGGAGAACCTCAGGGTCGTGCAGCACCTGCATACGGCCGAACTCTATCTGGCCCTCAACCTGCAAACGCCCGATGAGGTGGTGCAGAAGTTGCAGGCTGCGCTGGATGCATTGCGTGCCGAGGGTGCGCTGAAGAACATCGAAGCGCGTTACTGAGGCACACTGCCAGTAATCGCTGGGCCGGGGAGGGCTCGGCGGTTATGCTGATGGCGTCTGCTACACCTAGAAAGAGAAAATGCCATGTTCAAACGCCTGCTACTCGCGCTAGGCGGCACCCTTGTGGTGCTGACCGGTGCTGCGCGCGCCGAAGTGGATCCGAACTACAGCGTGGTCCTGCTGACCGAGAACTTCCCGCCGTACAACATGGCGATCAATGGCAAGAACTTCGCCCAGGAAGACAGCATCGACGGCATCGCCGTGGACATCGTCAAGGAGATGTTCAAGCGTGCCGGGGTCAAGTACAACCTGACGCTGCGTTTTCCCTGGGATCGCATCTACAAGCTGGCGCTGGAGAAACCGGGCTACGGAGTCTTCGTTACGGCTCGTCTGCCGGAGCGTGAGCAGCTGTTCAAGTGGGTCGGCCCGATCGGGCCGGATGACTGGGTGCTGCTGGCCAAGGGCGACAATCCCATCAACCTCGCCAGCCTGGACGAGGCCAAGCAATACCGCATCGGCGCCTACAAGGGCGATGCCATCTCCGAATACCTGACCGAGAAGGGCGTCGAGCACAGCGCCTCGTTGCGTGACCAGGAAAACGCCAGGAAGCTGGTGGCCGGCCAGATCGACCTCTGGGCCACCGGTGATCCCGCGGGTCGCTACCTGGCCAAGCAGGAGGGCATTTCCGGCCTGCGCACGGTGCTGCGTTTCGACAGCGCCGAGCTGTACCTGGCGCTGAACAGGGACGTGCCCGACGAGATTGTCGCCAGACTGCAGGCAGCCCTCGACCAGATGCGCAGCGAAGGCTTCGTCGACGATATTCTCAACAGCTACTTGTAAGCACCGAATATGCGGCCGGCCATGAGCCGGCCGCTTGCCAAGGAATGGCAGAGTCTGCGAGCCCGGCGACCCGGCCTCGGGGGCCATGCACGGATGTCGCTAGCCATAACCACAAATCACGCGAGCGGAACGTCTTATGCTGAATACTCTGAAGAAAAGCCTGTTTGTCGCCCTGTTTCTCGCCACCGGCTTCGCCCACGCGCAGCTGCCGGCGGATTACAAGGTGGTGCTGCTGACCGAGAATTTCCCGCCCTTCAACATGGCGGTGGACGACAAGAACTTCGCCCGCGACGACGGCATCGACGGCATCAGCGCCGACATCGTGCGCGAGATGTTCAAGCGTGCCGGCATCGACTACACCCTGACCCTGCGCTTTCCCTGGGATCGCCTGTACCGCCTGACCCTGGACAAGCCCAACTACGGCCTGTTCTCCACCACCTACACGCCCGAGCGTCAGCCGCTGTTCAAGTGGGTCGGCCCGCTGGCCAAGACCGGTTGGGTGCTGCTTGCGGCGCCGGGCAACGACATCAAGGTGTCGAGCCTGCAGGACGCCGCCCAGTACCGCATCGGCGCCTACAAGAACGATGCGGTCAGCCAGCATCTGGAAAGCCAGGGCCTGCAGCCGATCAATGCCCTGCGTGATCAGGAGAACGTGAAGAAGCTGGTGCGCGGGCAGATCGACCTGTGGGCCACCACCGACCCGGTCGGCCGTTACCTGGCCAAGCAGGAAGAGGTCAGCGGCCTCAATACCGTACTGCGCTTCAACGATGCCGAGCTGTATCTGGCGCTGAACAAGGACACTCCGGACGAGGTCGTCGAGCGTCTGCAGAAGGCGCTGAACGAGATGCGTGCCGAAGGCTATATCGACGATATCACCGAGAATTACCTGTAATTCTGGTCGGTGCGCACGGCCCAGGGGCCTGCGCACCCTAGGCCGGAGCAGCCTCATAGCCGGTGCGCATGGCGCACCCTACGGGGTTTGCGAGCGCCCTAAGCCAAGAAAAAGCCCGGACAGTTGCCCGGGCTTTTTCGTTGCGCCATACGGCCTCAGTTGCCGCGGGTGACGCTCAGGCCCTTGAGCAGGTTGAGCGCCTGGCTCAGCTGGTAGTCGTCGTCCTGCGGGCGTTCGGCGCGAGCGGCCTGCGCGGCCTTGCTCGGGCGATCGGCGCCGCCGTTGCCGTTGCCCAGGTGACGTTGCAGATCGGCTTCCTTGACGCCCTCGATATCCTGTTCGCGAGTCACCTTGGCGCGCGCCACTTCGATGTCGGGGACGATGCCCTGGGCCTGGATCGAGCGGCCGTTGGGGGTGAAGTACAGCGCAGTGGTCAGCTTCAGGGCGCGGTCGTTGTTCAGCGGCAGCACGGTCTGCACCGAGCCCTTGCCGAAACTGTCGGTGCCCATCAGCACCGCGCGCTTGTGGTCCTGCAGGGCGCCGGCGACGATTTCCGAAGCCGAGGCGCTGCCGCCATTGATCAGCACCACCAGCGGCACGCCCTCGCTGGCGTCGGCCGGGTCGGCATTGAAGCGCAGCTCGGAGTTGGCCAGGCGGCCCTCGGTGTAGACGATCAGGCCGCTCTTGAGGAAGTGATCGGTGACTTCCACCGCCGCCTGCAGCACGCCGCCGGGGTTGTTGCGCAGATCCATCACCAGGCCGCGCAGCTTCTTGTTGCCGTTCTCCTGGCGCAGCTTGGTCAGCGCCTTGCCGACTTCCTCGCCGGTGTTGACCTGGAACTGCGAGATGCGCAGGTAGCCGTAGCCGTCCTCGAGCATCTGGCTCTTGACGCTGCGTACCTTGATCACCGCGCGGGTCAGGGTCAGGTCGAACGGGCGGCCGCCGTCGCGTACCAGGGTCAGCTCGATCTTGCTGCCGGCCTTGCCGCGCATCTTGTCCACGGCCTCCATCATCGACAGGCCCTTGGTCGGCTGGCCGTCGATCTTGACGATCAGGTCGCCGGGCTGGATGCCGGCCTTGGACGCCGGGGTGTCATCGATCGGCGAGACCACCTTGACGAAGCCATCCTCCATGCCGACCTCGATGCCCAGCCCGCCGAACTCGCCGCTGGTGCTCTCCTGCAGCTCGAGGAAGGCCTCCGGCTCCAGGTAGGCCGAATGCGGGTCGAGGTTGCTGAGCATGCCCTTGATGGCATTCTCCAGCAGGGTCTTGTCGCTGACCGGCTCGACATAGGCGGCCTTGATGCGGTCCATCACCTCGGCGAAGGTGCGCAGATCATCCAGCGGCAGCGGTGCCTTGCCGCTCGCCGCCGCTGCCGGCGCGGGGGCAGGCTCGGCCGCGTGCAGGGCTGGAACGCCGAGCAGCAGCCCGAGGGCCAGGGCCAGGCAGGTGGGGCGGAAGCGATAAGACATGAAGACAACTCCTAGGTAAATGAAGCGCCACCAGGCTGCAGCCTGATTATCCCTGCGCGCGGCACCACTGTGCCGGATCACTCGGGCGACCGTTCTGGCGAATGGCGAAGTACAGCGCCGAGCTGTCCTGACCGCCGCTACTGCCGACGGTGGCAATGGGTTCCCCTGCCTTGACCAGGTCGCCCGCATTCTTCAGCAGGCTCTGGTTGTGGCCATACAGGCTCAGGTAACCGTTGCCATGATCGAGAATGACCAACAGACCGGCGCCACGCAACCAGTCGGCGAAGACCACGCGCCCACCATGCACGGCGCGCACCTGGCTGCCGGCGGGGGCGCCGATCAGGACGCCATCCCATTTAGTACGAGCGTCGCCGCCGCGCGGGGTTCCGTAGCGTGCTACCAATCGGCCATCGACCGGCCACGGCAGCTTGCCGCGGGCACTGGCGAAGGGCCCGCCGTAGACGGTGCCTGAGCTGACCAGCGGACCGCTGGGCTGCTGGCTGCCCGGGCGCGCCTGCTCGGCCTGCTGGGCCGCCAGCGCGCGCTTGCGCGCCTCTTCGGCTTCGCGAGCCTGGCGGGCCAGGGTTTCCTCGATGGTCTTCAGTACGCGACCAAGCTCGGCCTGTTCCTGCTGGCGTGCTTTCAGGCGCTGATCCCGGTTGCTGAACTCGCTGTTGAGCTTGGCCAGAGCCTGCTGGCGCTCCTTGCGCGCCTCGGCGAGCTTGGCGTGGCGTTCGTCGAGACTGGCCTTCTGCACCTGCAGCTGGGTCTGGTGGGTGACGATTTCCTGCTCGACATTGGCCAGTTGGCGCAGGGTTTCGTTGAACGCGGAGAGCTGTTCGAGACGCGCCTGGCTGAGGTAGTCGTAATAGGTGAGGGTGCGCGAGAACTTTTCCGGGTTCTGCTGGTTGAGCAGCAGCTTGACGTACTCCTGGCGCCCGCTCTGATAGGCGGCGCGGGCCTGGATGGCGATCAGACGTTGCTGTTCAGTGCGCGCGCTCTGGAGTTTTTTTTTCTCCTGGTCCAGGCGCTGGATTTCCTGCTCGCTGCTCTTGAGCTCGCGCTGCAATTCCTTGACCTGACCTTCCAGCGTGCCCATCTCGGTTTCGGTCTTCTTCAGCTGCTGCTGCACGCCGGATTTCTCCTGCTGCAGTTTCTCCAGCATCTTCTTCAGTTCGGCCACATCCTGGCGCGCCGCTTCCAGCTGGCGCTGGGTATCGGCGCGCTGATCGGCGAGGGCCGGAGCGATCAGGCTGCTGAGCAGGAGCAGGGCAAGGATGCGAAGCATGGGCGAGGCGACACCGGAGGGCGAATTGAGGCCTAGTATGCCCGCGCCGCCGGGCAAAAAAAACGCCCCGGGCCTCACGGCGCGGGGCGTTTCCTGTTTTCTGCCGATTATTCGAGCTCGACGATGGTCTTGCCGGTCATTTCCGCGGGCTGCGGCAGGCCCATCAGGGTCAGCAGGGTGGGCGCCACGTCGGCCAGCACGCCGCCTTCGCGGATGCGCGCCGGGCGCTCGCCGACATAGATGAACGGCACCGGCTCACAGGTGTGTGCGGTGTGCGCCTGGCCGGTGCATTCGTCTTCCATCTGCTCGACGTTGCCGTGGTCGGCGGTGATCAGCGCCTCGCCGCCCACCTTCTGCAGCGCCTCGGTGATGCGGCCGACGCAGGTATCGAGGGTTTCCACGGCCTTGACCGCCGCCTCGAACACGCCGGTATGGCCGACCATGTCGCCGTTGGCGTAGTTGACGATGATCACGTCGTAACGCTGGTTCTCGATGGCATCGACGATCCTGTCGGTGACTTCCGGCGCGCTCATTTCCGGCTTCAGATCGTAGGTGGCGACGTCCGGCGAGGGGATGAGGATGCGCTCTTCACCCTCGAACGGCTCTTCGCGGCCGCCGGAGAAGAAGAAGGTGACGTGGGCGTATTTCTCGGTCTCGGCGATGCGCAGCTGGGTCTTGCCGTTCTTCGCCAGGTATTCGCCGAGCACGTTGGTCAGCGCTTCCGGGGCGAAGGCGGCGGGCGCCGGGATGCTCGCCGCGTACTGGGTGAGCATGACGAAGCCGACCTGCGGCGCGCGCTTGCGCTCGAACTCCCGGAAGCCGGGCTCGACGAAGGCGCGGGTCAGCTCGCGGGCGCGGTCGGCGCGGAAATTCATGAACACCACGGCGTCGCCGTCTTCCACCTGCACCGGCGCGCCGATGGTGGTGGCCTTGACGAACTCGTCGCTCTCGCCGCGCTCGTAGGCAGCCTGCAGGCCTTCCACGGCGCTGGCGGCGTTGAACTGGCCGGCGCCGTCGACGATCAGGTGGTAGGCCTGCTCGACGCGGTCCCAGCGGTTGTCGCGGTCCATGGCGAAATAACGGCCGGTGAGGCTGGCGATGCGGCCCTTGCCGAGTCGGGCGAAGGCGGCGTCGAGCAGCTCGATGGACGGCTGCGCGCTTTTCGGCGGGGTGTCGCGGCCGTCGAGGAAGGCGTGCAGGTAGATCTTCTCGGCACCGCGTCTGGCGGCCAGCTCGGCCATGGCGACGATGTGATCCTGATGGCTATGGACGCCGCCGTCGGACAGCAGGCCGAGGATGTGCACGGCCTTGCCGGCGGTCACGGCCTTGTCCACGGCCTGGTTGATCGCCGCGTTATCGAAGAACTCGCCGTCGCGGATCGCCTTGGTCACGCGGGTGAAGTCCTGGTACACCACGCGACCGGCGCCGAGGTTCATGTGACCGACTTCGGAGTTGCCCATCTGCCCGTCCGGCAGGCCCACGTCCATGCCGCTGCCGGAGATCAGGCCATGCGGGTAGGTGGCACGCAGGCGGTCGTAGACCGGCGTGCTGGCGGCGTGGATGGCGTTGTATTCGGGTTTGTCGCTGTGACCGAAGCCGTCGAGGATGATCAGAACCAAGGGTTTTGGCGTGGCACTCATTAAGCTGGCTCGCTCTGCGTCTGAGGGGGCAATGAAACAGCCCGGCATTTTAGGGTCAAGCGCCCGGCGCGTCACTGCCGGACGGGGTTTGGCCGACCTGTGGGCCTGTGTATACTGGCCGGCATTTTACCGTCCTGGGTCATATAGATGTTCGCCAACCTGATTGAATTCATCATTAACCACTATGTACTGAGCGGATTGTTCGTCGTGCTGCTGGTGGCGCTGATCGTCACCGAAATGCGGAAGGGCGGTCAGAGCCTGTCCAGCCGCGAGCTGACCGCGCTGGTCAACAGCGAGCAGGGCGTGGTGTTGGATATCCGTGCGCAGAAGGAGTTCTCCGCCGGGCACATCGTCGATTCCCTGCACATTCCCTATGACAAGGTGGCAGCGCGCATCGCCGAGCTGGAAAAGCACAAGGCCAAGACCATCGTCGTCGTCGACGCCATGGGGCAGCATGCCGGCAGCATCGCCCGCGAGCTGAAGAAGGCCGGCTACACCGCCGCCAAGCTGTCCGGTGGCATCGCCACCTGGCGTGGCGACAACCTGCCGCTGGTGAAGTGACATGGCCGACGTGGTCATCTATTCCAGCGACTGGTGCCCCTACTGCATCCGCGCCAAGCAGCTGCTGGCCAGCAAGGGCGTTGACTATCAGGAGATTCGCGTCGACGGCCAGCCGGCCGTGCGCGCGGAGATGACCCGCAAGGCCGGACGCACCTCGGTACCGCAAATCTGGATCGGCAGCACCCATGTGGGCGGTTGCGACGATCTTTACGCCCTGGAGCGCGCCGGCAAGCTCGACGCCCTGCTGCAGAGCCCCGCATGAAACCGCAACGTTAAGGAAGGCAAACGCCATGACCGAGCAAGCCAACAGCGGCGCCGCCGCTGCCGAGTCGCAGAACCCGCAATTCTCCCTGCAGCGCATCTACGTCAAGGACCTGTCCTTCGAGGCGCCGAAGAGCCCGGAAATCTTCCGTCAGGAGTGGACCCCGAGCGTCGGTCTGGACCTCAACACCCGTCAGAAGACCCTGGAAGGCGACTTCCACGAAGTGGTGCTGACCCTGTCGGTGACCGTGAAGAACGGCGAAGAAGTGGCCTTCATCGCCGAAGTGCAGCAGGCCGGCATCTTCCTGATCAAGGGCCTGGACGCTGCCTCCATGAGCCACACCCTCGGTGCCTTCTGCCCGAACATCCTGTTCCCCTACGCCCGTGAGGCGCTGGACAGCCTGGTGACCCGCGGCTCCTTCCCGGCGTTGATGCTGTCGCCGGTGAACTTCGACGCCCTGTACGCTCAGGAGCTGCAGCGCATGCAGCAGGCTGGCGAAGCCGCCGCGCACTAAGCGACGCTCCGCTTGCAAACGCCGCGTTCCTGGCAACAGGTTCGCGGCGTTTTGCTTTTTGCAGGGTGCGCTGCGCGCACCGGTGACGGGGAGCGTGCCTTACTCGGCTTCGGCAAAGCCGTTCTGTCGCCAGGCCTCGTAAACGGTCACGGCCACGGTGTTGGACAGATTCAGGCTGCGGCAACCAGCGCGCATCGGCAGGCGCACGCGCTGCTCGGGTGGCAGGGCGTTGCGTACTTCCTCCGGCAGGCCGCGGCTCTCCGGGCCGAACAGAAAGGCATCGCCCGGCTGGTAGGCGATCTCGTGGAAGGGTTGCGAGCCCTTGGTGGTGAAGGCGAACAGGCGCGGCTGACCGAGGCTGTCCAGGCAGCTCTGCAGATCGGCGTGGCGCTTGAGCGTGGCGTACTCGTGATAGTCCAGGCCGGCGCGGCGCAGGCGCTTGTCGTCCAGTTCGAAACCCAGTGGCTCGATCAGGTGCAGTTGGCAGCCGCTGTTGGCGCACAGCCTGATAATGTTGCCGGTATTGGGTGGAATTTCCGGTTGAAAGAGGATGACGTGGAACATGCAGGGCTCCGAACACAGGGATGACCGCCATTCTACGCCGGTCGAGGATCCTCGGCCGCGACTTCGCTGGCGCTTCGTGGGCTCGGTGATGCTTATCGCCTTTCTCGTCGGCATGATGCTCGGCCGGCTGTTCGACCCGCCGCCACTGCGCATCGAGGATGTCGAGCCCTGGGCCGAGGGGCTGCAGCTGCATTTCAACCGCGAGCCGCAGGCACATGCCGAGCCTGTCGGCGGCGCCCTGGTGTATCGCTACGAGAATGCCTACGGGCGCGAGCGTGAGGGCCAGTTGAACCTGGCGCTGGGGCTGGTCAACTGGCGCGTGCAGCGTGATGGACGGGATCTGCTGCTGGTGCTGGTGTCACCGCGCCCGCTGGCGGGGCAATGGCACGGTGCGCAGGAGGATGGACGCTGGCGTGCCCGACTGGCACTGCGTCCCGAATAAAGAGGGGGATTCCCCGGCCTGCCTGTACCAAGGTCCCCGAAACGGGTGGCGCCGTGCTCGTTGGCGAGCGGCGGCGCGTTGCACATGACGCGCGGTGGCGTCGCATAAAGAAGGGGATTCCCCGGCCTGCCTGTACCAAGGTCCCCAAAACTGGGTTTGCCTTAGCCTATGCAGGGCGTGTGCCAATTTTATTACCGGGTCTGGAAAGCCTGTTTATCGCGGGCTGTAGGGCCCCAGGCGAGGGTCATGGCGCCATTTGCGGCGCCACGGTGCACCAGCTTGCAGCGCGATGCACCGATGGCGCACCACGCTGTGTTCCGGATCGCTGCCCCAGTCAGCGCGGCAGCAGCTTCAGCGTCGCCCGGGCGTGCGCGGCCACGTCCGCTTCGCTGAGGTGTTGCGGCTGGTACTGGCCGGCCACGTGTGCCGCTGCCTGATCCTGGTAATGGGCATCGAACGGCACGCCGCTCTGCCCTACCGGAATGCCGCCCAGCGCCTTGTCGGCGTCGGCCAGATCCACCAGGCGCCGAGTCGAGGGGCCGTATACCACCGGCCAGGGCGCGGGGCCGACCTTGTGCGACAGGTTGTTCGGCGTTTCATGGCCGCCGGGCGCGGCGAACGGACCGACATTGAACAGCCGGTTCAGCGGCTGCTGCTGACCCAGCGGATGTTCGTGCGTCAGGGTGTGGGCACGGCCCCAGGTCCATGCGCGGCTGTCGTCGCCGAGCTGGCCGCGCAGGTGGGCGAGGCTGGCGCGCCAGGCCGCGGCGACGATCTGCGCACGTGTCTCGCGCTGCCCGCTGCCCTGGCGATTCCACCAGGGCGAGTCGGCAGCCGCGGTCAGGCGCGGCAGGGCGGTGTCCAGCACGCGGGTCAGCAGCAGGCTGTCGAACAGGGCCTCGCCCAGCTCGTCGGCCATCGCCTCGCGGGCCAGTTGGTAGGTCAGCTGATTGAACAGGGTGGCGGCCACTGAATCGAGCGGGTGATCGCCATTCCACTCGGCCAGCAGCTGCACCAGCGCGCGCTCCTGATCGTCTGCGGCGGCGTCGCGCAACTCGTCCAGCAGCGGTGCCAGCAGGCGCGGGCCATAGCCGGTGCCGGGGTCGAGCTGCAGCGCCTGGCTGTTTTCCAGGTCCCATTTCACCGCGGCGTCGCCGAGGCGCTGGTTCAGGCGCTGGCCGCGGTCGGGCAGGTTGTAGTAGCCGGGAATCTCGATGCCGCTGGCGGGTACCGGCTGGTAGTTGGCCGAGAGGATGTAGCCGCGCGCCGGGTTCTCTTCCTGCGGGTTGGCGCTGAACGGATGCCAGCCGGGTTTCTCCGCTTCGCCGCTGGCGCCGTCGAGGATGAAGTTCGGATTGACTCCGGCGGGGCGCAGCGGCAGCCGGGCCGCCGCCCACCAGCCGATGTCGCCGCTGGCGTTGGCCCAGACCACGTTGAGCCCGGGCGCTTCGATCTTCTGCGCGGCGGCGCGGGCCTTGTCCAGGCTGTCGGCGCGGTTCAGCTGGTAGAAGGCGTCGAGAATCGGGTTGTCGGTTTCCAGAAAGGCCCACCACAGGGCGATCGGCGTGCTGCCGGCGTTCTCGCCCAGGGCATCGTTTATCAGCGGGCCGTGCGGCGAGCGGCGCAGAGTCAGCTGCACCGGCTCGCCGTCCTTGACCTCGATGGTTTCGCTGCGGCTTTGCAGGTCCACCCAGCGGCCCTGATACCAGACCTGGGCGGGGTTGTTCGGGTTGACCCGCTCGGCGATCAGGTCGACGTCATCGTTCTGGAACATGGTCAGGCTCCAGGCGAAGTCGCGGTTGTGCCCCAGCGAGGCGACCGGGTTGAGCGCCTGGTGGTAGCCGTACAGCTCGAAGCCGGGCGCCTGCAGATGTGCCTCGTACCACACCGCCGGTACGGCGAAGCGGATGTGCGGGTCGCCGGCCAGCAACGGCTTGCCGCTGGCGGTGCGGTTGCCGGCGACAGCCCAGGCGTTGCTGCCTTCGAACTGCGGCAGTCCGCTGCCCTGCAGCGCCGCGTGGCTGAGGCGGGCGATGGCGGCCAGGTCCTGCCAGTCGCCATCGGCGAGCGCGGGGCCGACCACGCCCTGCGGATGCCAGTCGAGGTCGAACACCTCGAGGTAATCGGCGCCGAGCTGGTCGCGCACGTGGGTCAGCAGCGGCTCGGTACGGAAGGCGGCGGCGAAACTGTAGGCCATGTAGCCGGCCACGCTGAGGGTGTCGGCGACGCTGAAGGGGCGCGGCTCGATGCCCAGCAGGTCGAACTCCAGCGGCAGGGGGCGGCTGGTCTGGTACTGGTTGATGCCGTCGAGGTAGGCCAGCAGGGCACGGCCGGCCGGGCTGTCGCGGTCAAGGCGGGTGGCGTACTCGTCGGCATGGGCGCGGATGCCCAGGGTGCGGAACAGGCGGTCGGTGGCCACCAGCTTCTCGCCGAGCACCTCGGCCAGCTCGCCTCGGGCCAGGCGCCGGAGGATTTCCATCTGGAACAGGCGGTCCTGGGCGTGCACATAGCCCAGGGCGCGGTACAGGTCGGCTTCGTGCTCGGCGCGGATGTGCGGTACACCACGCTCGTCGTAGCGCACGGTGACCGGCGCCTGCAGCTGGTCGAGGCGAAGCTCGCCGTCGCGCAGTGGCTGTTTGCCGTGCAGATACCAGCCCAGGCCGCCGCCAGTGACGGCGACCAGCAGGGCAACGGCAGTCAGGGTGCGTTTCATTGCCAATCCTTGTTGTTATCGTCGCGCTGCATTGTGCGCAGGCGGCCGGCGCACGACATTGACCAAATGCCGCGCGGCTGAAAGTCTATGGTCAATAGCCGCCGAGAACCGCCATGGCCGATAGCGAATTCGTTGCCCTGACCCATTCCTCCACCCTGCGTCGCCTGCTCTACGAGGCGCTGACCGCCCTGGGACTGGACCCCACCGACACCTATCGGCGCGCCTATGCCGGCGCGGCGCTGGCCGCGCCGCTGCTGGAGGCGCGAGAGGACCACGACAGCGCCCCGCGCTTCTGGCAGGCGCTGGAAGGCATCAGCGGCGACGTCGACATCGGTCTGCACCTGGGGGAGGTGATGCAGCCGCGTCCGATGGACGTGGTCGGTTACCTGCTGCTGGCGGCGCGGGATCTGCGCCAGGGTCTGCAGGCCTTCGTGCGCTTCCAGCACATACTGTCCGGTGGTTTCGCCGCCCGTCTGGAGGAGCAGGGCGAGCAGGCGCGGCTGATCATCGACCTCAACTACCGCGGGGTTGGCTCGCTGCGCCAGCAGATGGAATGCCTGGCCGTGCTGCTGGCGAAGATTCTCGCCGCAGCCGCTGGCGAGCTGCCCCTGCTGGGCGTCGATTTTCGCCACCACGCGCCGCGCCGGCTTGCCGAGCACCGGCGCCTGCTGGGTGTCGAGCCGCGTTTCGCCCAGCCGCACGATGCGCTGATCCTGCCGCGCGCGATGCTCGCTCGGCCGTCGCGCAGCGCCAGCCCCAGGCTGTTCGAGGTGCTCAGTGCAGAGGCCGAGAAGCAGTTGGCCGAGCTGGTGGAGAACCAGTTGCTGGCTCGGGTGCGCTACTGGCTGGAGCTGAATCTCGGCTCTGCGCCCTGCACCCTGGAGCACTGTGCATCGGCGTTGGGCAGTAGACGCGGCGCCCTGCAGAAGGCGCTGAGCGAGCAGGGCAGCAGTTTTCGCGCCCTGCACGACGAAGTGCGTCGCTTGCGCGCGCTGCGTCTGCTGGATCAGGGGCTGGGGGTGCGTGAGGTGGCGCGCGCCTGTGGATTCGCCGAGCTGTCGCCGTTCTACCGCGCCTTTCGCCGCTGGCAGGGCGGCACGCCGCGAGGTCTGGCGCCGCGTCACGGTTCGCATGGAGCGTGAAGGGCATGCCGCGCGGGCGCCGTATCCGCTGACAGATCCGCTGCCCGGGTTGCGGCGCTATCCCACTGCAATCGCGGCTCGCGGTTCAGCCGTCGCTCGGCTGGGCCCATTCGCAGAAGCAACCGACCGCCAGGGTATTGCTGGCATCGACCGTGCGGCCTTCGGCCAGCGCTTCGAGTATCGGCTCGATGAAGCTGTTGCTCGAATTGCACACCAGCCCTTCGCTGTAGGGGCCGAAGTAGGCCAGCCGGCCTTGCCGGTCCCAGATCGCGACGGCGGGGCTGGCGGGCAGGTCGGCACTGCCGGGCATCGACTCGATCGGCTGCAGCGCCGCCAGTTCGGGCGGCAGCCTGCCCTTGCCGCCAGGCTTCTGCACGACGTGAAAGGTAACGCCCTGCGGCGCATAGCGCTGCACCAGCTCGGCCAGGTGCTGCTGATTGCCGACATTGCACGGGCAGGCCGGGTCCCAGAAATGCACCAGGCGTATGGCGCCGGGGCCCGCGATTGCCTCCGGCAGGCGCAGCTCGGCGCCGGAGAACACCGCCGCACGCTCGTCAAAGGTGCGCATATAGCGCGTCTCGAACCAGCGATAGGCCAGCAGCATGCCGACCAGCCAGGCCAGGGCGAGCAGCGCGATGAGCAGATTCTTGCGCGAAAGACGGAGCATGGCAGGCGCCGGGCGGAAAAGGGCGTGTAGCTTGCCACGATGCGCCTGGCAGCTGAATATCGCAGCCATCGCTGCCATACCGTCACAATCTGCCCTTTGCCCTATGGAAAGCCCCATGTCAGAGCCCTTTCAGCCCGAGCAACTGCGCCCTCTGCTGCGACCCTTGGCCGCAGCGCGCCTCGATTTGCCGGCGCTGCAGGCCTATCGCAGTTTCTACGGGCTCGATCTGAGCGCGCGCCATGTCGGGCTGGACAACCGCCTCGGCAGCTTCAACGCCGCCGGCTATCAGATTGCCGTACAGCTCTGGGCGCCGGCCGAACCGTGCGGCACTCTGCTGCTGCTGCACGGCTACTACGACCATATGGGGCTGTACCGCCACGTGGTCGACTGGGCGCTGGCCATGAACTTCGCCGTGCTCGCCTGCGATCTGCCGGGCCATGGGCTTTCCAGCGGCGCGCGCGCCAGCATCGGCGACTTCGCCGAGTACCAGCAGGTGCTGGCCGGCTTGTTCGAACAGGCTGCCGAGCTGGGGTTGCCGCAACCCTGGCACCTCTGCGGGCAGAGCACCGGTGGGGCGATTCTGCTGGACTACCTGCTGACCGGCGCCCAGCGTCCCGAGCTGGGCCAGAGCATCCTTCTGGCGCCACTGGTGCGGCCGCGTGCCTGGGCCTGGTCGAAGCTCAGCTACCGCCTGCTCAGTCCCTTCGTGCGCGAGATTCCCCGGCGTTTCAGCGAGAACTCCAGCGACGCCACCTTCATCGATTTCGTCCACAACCTCGACCCGCTACAGCCGCGCAGCCTGCCCACCGCCTGGGTCGGCGCGCTGGCCCAGTGGGTGCCGCGCATCGAGGCGGCGGCGCGCAGCGAGCACAGCCCGCTGATCATTCAGGGAGAGGCGGACATGACGGTGGACTGGCGTTACAACCTCGAGGTGCTGCAGGACAAGTTCCGCCAGCCGGAGATTCTGCGGCTGACGGAGGCCCGGCATCATCTGGCCAACGAGAACGAGGCGCTGCGCCAGCGCTACTTCGACTTTCTGCGCGAGCGACTGGCGTAGGAAGCCTTTGCTCCAGGCTGCGCTGGGCGGCCTAGGACATCCGAGTCGTTCAAATTCCCTGCGGCGCCGGCTCCAGGTCGGCGGTGCTGACGCCTACGGCCAGGCCGGCGCGCAGGGCCTGCAGGGCGGCCTGGTAATAGGCCTTGCCGTCTTCGGACTGGGCAAACTCGACGAACTGCTCCAGTTCCGGGTCGCTCAGGTCGCGGTAGACGTGCAGCAGGGTGTTGTCCAGATCCTGCTCGATCTGCGCCATCAGGCGGGCACGCTGGCCATTGAGCAGGCTCTGCGCCTGGCCGCCGCCGAGCAGGCCGGGGATCATCTGGCTGAGGCTGTCGGCCGCCACGCCGGCCAGCGCCAGGCTGACTTCGGCGCCGGCTTCCTTGGCCGGCAGGGCCTGGGCCAGATGACGAATCAGCAGGCGGCGGGTGGCATCGGCATCGGTGCGCGGCAGGCCGTTGGCATACTTGGCCAGCTGATCGCTGCGGGTGGCCAGCTGCTCGGCGGCGACGACCTTGCGGCCTAGCTCGGACTGGAAGAAGGCCAGCGCCGGCTGCGGGTCGGTCAGCTCCATGCGCAGGCTGTGCTGCGCGCGCTGGTCGATGGCGGCAGCGGCGAAGCGGCGATTGCTGTTGTCCACCAGGGCCTGATACACCGCCGGCGGCAGGGTGCTGCGGTAGCGTTGCTGGGCGGCATCGAGCGCCTGATTGAAGTGCTCGCGCTGTTGCGGCCAGCCGGCGGCCTGGTATAGGCGCAGGTGATCGTCCGCCAGGGCCGGCAGACCCAGGCCAATCAGCAACAGGGCAAACAAAACGCGCATCGGGAACTCCTTGGCAAACTATCCTGGCCGCCCGCAGGGCGCTGCGGCCGGCTATTTTCGGTGGCGGGTCAAGGCTTGTCGAGCCGTGTCGAGCGACGGCACGGGCGCTGATACAATCGCCGCCATGAACGAACTCAGCCTGCAAGACAGCTTTTCCAGCCTTATCGACGACCTCGCCAGCCAGGGCTGGTCGCAGCGGGCGCTATTCGCCCCAGAAATTCTGACCCGCGAACTGGCCGCGGAGTGCCATAAGCGTGCACGCAGTGGCGAGCTCAGCGCAGCCGGCGTCGGCCGCGGCGGCGCCTTGCAGGTTCAGGAAGGCATTCGCGGCGATCATATCCAGTGGCTGGAGCCCGGGCAGAGCGCGGCATGCGACCGCTATCTGGCGCTGCTGGACGAGTTGCGTCAGGCGCTCAACCGTGCGCTGTTCCTCGGCCTGGAGGACTTCGAGGGCCACTTCGCCTGCTACGCGCCGGGTGCCTTCTACCAGCGCCATGTCGATCGCTTCCGCGATGACGACCGGCGTACGGTCTCGGCGGTGTTCTATCTGAACGACAACTGGCTGCCCGAGCAGGGCGGTGCGTTGCGGTTGTATCTGGCCGATGGCCGTGAGCATGACGTGCTGCCCGAGGCCGGCACCCTGGCGCTGTTCATGTCCGGCGACATGCCGCACGAGGTGCTGCCGGCCACGCGCGAACGGCTGTCGCTGACCGGCTGGTTCAGGCGCCGCGGCAGCGGGCCGCTCTGAGTGCGGCGGGCCTGCGCGGTGGCCCGCCGAAGCCTTCAGTGGCCCCAGACCTTGATGGTGCCGTTGATGTCGCGGATATCGCGCAGGGCGACGTTGCCGATGCTGGTATCGCCGATGTACAGATCGCTGGCCACGCGCGCACGGATCACCAGTTTGCCCAGCGGGCCGAGTTGCTGGTTGATCGCGGTCAGATTGGGCAGTTTCAGCTGCAACTGGCTCTGGCCGTTGCTGCCCTTGACCACGTCCACTTCCAGGGTCGGCACCTCCAGACCCAGAATCGGCACGCTGGCGCCCAGCTGGGCCGGGCCGAGAGCGTAACCGTCGCAATCGGTGGGTTTGAGGCAGCCGTTATCGATCTTCACGTTGCGTAGCGACAGGCTGCCGCCGTCGTCCTGCCAGCGCATCTCGTCGATGCGCGCCATCAGATCGAGACGAATGGTGATGCCGGCCTGGCCGCTGATCTGGCTCAGGCTTTCATCCTCCAGCGCCTGCAAGGCGGCCTGGGCCGAGGGGGCGAGCAGCGCCGCAGCACACAGCAGCGGCAGAAATGGCGTACGAAATGGCTTGGGCATGAACGGGAACCTCCCTGGTTGGCATGAAAGTCGCGCAGCGACGCCTTCCTTATCAGCTTCTCCCGTCGGGAGAGGGCGCGAGGCGCCGGATGAGGGAGGGCATGAGCGTTGGCCGCGCAAGTCTGGTGTGGCCATGCCCGGTGCGCCATGGGCCAGGTCCGCTTCCCGCCGAAGGATAGGCCGCGGCGCTCGCATCAGCGCGGCTCCAGGCCGCTTTGCCGGTGGCCGGCACGAGGGCTGACGGCGCTGTTACCGACGGTTACTCTGATGCCGGCAAGGGAGAGAAACGATGCACAAGATACTGGTCAGCCGCTGCCTGCTCGGGCATCGGGTGCGCTATGACGGCGGCGCTCACGGCCCCTTCGATCAGCTGCAACGGTGGCTGGACGAGGGGCGGGTGGTGGCGCTGTGTCCGGAGGTAGCCGGCGGCCTGCCTACGCCGCGTCTGCCAGCGGAGATTCGCGGCGGTCAGGGCGGCGCGGTGCTGGACGGCCTGTTGCCGGTGCTGACGATCGAGGGCGAGGACGTTACGGCTGCGTTCGTCGACGGCGCCGAGCAGGCGCTGGCGCTGGTGCGCCAGCATGGCATCCGCCTGGCCCTGCTCAAGGCGCGCAGCCCGTCGTGCGGCAATCTGGAAAACTACGATGGCAGCTTCAGCGGCGTGCGCGTGGCGGGTGAGGGCGTCACCGCTGCGCTGCTCAAGCGAGCCGGGGTCAAGGTGTTCAACGAGGGGCAGCTGGACGAGGCCGCCGCCGAGTTGGCGCGGCTGGAGCAGGCGTGATGTGGCACGGAGGCGATCCGTGGCACGAAACTATCGCCATCTGTCGAAGGTGCGCGCGGCGCACATGAAAAAAAGGGGAGGCCGAAGCCTTCCCTTTTCGTGTGCGGCGGCGTGCTTAGAACAGGACGCGGCTGCGGATGGTGCCATTGACGCGCTGCAGCTTCTCCAGCGCCAGGTCCGAATACTCGGCGTCGACGTCGATCACCACGTAGCCGACCTTGTCGTTGGTCTGCAGGAACTGGCCGGAGATGTTGATGCCGTTGTCGGCGAACACCTTGTTGATCTCGCTCATCACGCCGGGAACGTTGGCATGGATGTGCAGCAGACGGTGCTTGCCCGGATGCGCCGGCAGGGCCACTTCGGGGAAGTTGACCGAGGACACCGAGGTGCCGTTGTCGCTGTACTTGACCAGCTTCTCGGCCACTTCCAGGCCGATGTTGGCCTGCGCTTCGGCGGTGGAACCACCGATGTGCGGGGTGAGGATCACGCGATCCAGGCCGCGCAGAGGACTTTCGAACTCCTCGTCGTTGGACTTGGGCTCGACCGGGAACACGTCGATGGCGGCGCCGATCAGGTGCTCGTCCTTGATCGCGTTGGCCAGGTGATCCAGCTCGACCACGGTACCGCGCGCGGCGTTGATCAGGATGCCGCCCTTCTTCATGGCGCGGATTTCCTTCTCGCCGATCATCCACTGGGTGGACGGCAGCTCCGGCACGTGCAGCGAGACGATGTCGCACAGGCCCAGCAGTTCGTACAGATCGCCGATCTGCTGCGCGTTGCCCAGCGGCAGCTTGGTCACGGTGTCGTAGAAGTACACCTGCATGCCCAGGGCCTCGGCCAGTACCGAGAGCTGGGTGCCGATGGAGCCGTAACCGATGATGCCCAGCTTCTTGCCGCGGATCTCGAAGGAGTTGGCCGCCGACTTGATCCAGCCGCCGCGATGGCAGGAGGCGTTCTTCTCCGGAATACCGCGCAGCAGCAGGATGGCCTCGGCCAGCACCAGTTCGGCCACCGAACGGGTGTTGGAGTAGGGCGCGTTGAAGACGGCGATGCCGCGCTCGCGGGCGGCGTCCAGGTCGACCTGGTTGGTACCGATGCAGAAGCAGCCGACGGCGACCAGCTTCTTCGCGCAGTCGAAGACTTCGGCGGTCAGCTGGGTGCGCGAGCGAATACCGATGAAGTGGGCATCGGCGATCTTTTCTTTCAGCTCTTCACCCGACAGCGC
The DNA here is from genome assembly GCF_021495345.1 of Pseudomonas hydrolytica. Taxonomy (NCBI): domain Bacteria; kingdom Pseudomonadati; phylum Pseudomonadota; class Gammaproteobacteria; order Pseudomonadales; family Pseudomonadaceae; genus Ectopseudomonas; species Ectopseudomonas hydrolytica. The sequence goes on along the minus strand of NZ_CP099397.1, from coordinate 4,866,937 downwards.
GCCCTTGAGGTACTCGATGTTGCTGTAGCCGGCGGCCTTCAGAGTGTCCACGGCATTCTGGTGGACGCCTTCGAGAAGAAGGAACTTGATCTTGCTCTTGTCGAGAGAGGTCTTGCTCATCGGAGTACCTGTTGTCCCAGGGATGTTGGCAGGGAAGGGCTGAGAAATTCAGCCAGCGCCCGTAGATCACCGCATGGCTCGATTCACGGGGTGCGTATGCTAGCATGTTCGCCTTTTTCAATGCTCGGTTGCGACCTGAATGGTTCTCAGGGCGACCATGAATCCTTTGAGAGTTCTGTAGATGACCACCCCTGCCCAGATCGAAGAGCTGAAGACCCTGGTTGAACCCGGCAAGGTGCTGACCGATGCCGATTCACTGGAGGCCTACGGCAAGGACTGGACCAAGCATTTCGCCCCGGCGCCTTCGGCCATCGTCTTCCCCAAGAGCATCGAGCAGGTGCAGGCCATCGTGCGCTGGGCCAACACGCATCGCATCGCCCTGGTGCCGTCCGGCGGCCGCACCGGCTTGTCGGCTGCCGCAGTGGCGGCCAACGGTGAGGTGGTGGTGGCGTTCGACTACATGAACCAGATTCTCTCGTTCAACGAGTACGACCGCACCGCGGTGTGCCAGCCGGGCGTGGTGACCAAGCAGCTGCATCTGTTCGCCGAGGACAAGGGCCTGTACTACCCGGTGGACTTCGCCTCTTCGGGTTCCAGCCAGATTGGCGGCAATATCGGCACCAATGCCGGCGGGATCAAAGTGATTCGCTACGGCATGACCCGCAACTGGGTGGCCGGCCTGAAGGTGGTCACCGGCACCGGCGAGCTGCTGGAGCTGAACCGCGACCTGATCAAGAACGCCACCGGCTACGACCTGCGTCAGCTGTTTATCGGCGCCGAAGGTACGCTCGGGTTTGTCGTGGAAGCCACCATGCGTCTGGATCGCGCGCCGAAGAACCTCACCGCGATGGTCCTCGGCACGCCCGATTTCGACTCGATCATGCCGGTGCTGCATGCCTTCCAGGGCAAGCTCGACCTGACCGCCTTCGAGTTCTTCTCCGACAAGGCCCTGGCCAAGGTGCTCGGCCGTGGCGACGTGCCGGCCCCCTTCGAGAGCGAGTGCCCGTTCTACGCCCTGCTGGAATTCGAAGCGACCACCGAGGAGGTGGCCAACCAGGCGCTGGAAACCTTCGAGCACTGCGTCGAGCAGGGTTGGGTGGTCGACGGCGTGATGAGCCAGAGCGAGCAGCAGCTGCAGAATCTGTGGAAGCTGCGCGAGTACATCTCCGAGACCATCAGCCACTGGACGCCGTACAAGAACGACATCTCGGTCACTGTCAGCCAGGTGCCGGCCTTCCTCAAGGACATCGACGCCATCGTCGAGGCCAACTACCCGGACTTCGAGGTGGTGTGGTTCGGCCATATCGGCGACGGCAACCTGCACCTGAACATCTTGAAGCCCGAGAACCTGAGCAAGGACGAGTTCTTCGCCAAGTGCGCGGTGGTCAACAAATGGGTGTTCGAGACCGTGCAGAAGTACAACGGCTCGATCAGCGCCGAGCACGGCGTGGGCATGACCAAGCGCGACTACCTGCACTACAGCCGCAGCGAGGCGGAGATCGCCTGCATGAAGGCGGTCAAGGCGGTGTTCGACCCCAACGGCATCATGAACCCCGGCAAGATCTTCGCATAACCGTAGACGCCCGCTGACAGCGGGCGTTTTCGTATCCGACCTCGCGTCGGTTAAGGTACCTGACCGGCCACAAGCCGGGATGACCATAATACGAACAACACAGGAGTCGGTGATGAGCTATCAGCACCAGTACGTCGACGGAACCACCGTCCACTTTCCCCTTGGCAAGGTCGTTTGCATCGGCCGCAACTATGCCGAGCATGCCGCCGAGCTGAACAACCCGGTGCCCAGCGAACCCTTGCTGTTCATCAAGCCGGGCTCCTGTGTGGTGCCGCTGGACGGCGGTTTCAGCATCCCCGAGGATCGCGGCTCGGTGCATTACGAGGCGGAAATCGCCGTGCTGATCGGCAAGCCGCTGTCATCGAGGCCGGATGCCGAGGAAGTGCGTGACGCCATCAGTGGCTTCGCCCCGGCCCTGGACCTGACCCTGCGCGACGTGCAGGCCAAGCTCAAGGAAAAGGGCTACCCCTGGGAAATCGCCAAGAGCTTCGACGGCGCCTGCGTGCTGGCGCGCTTCGTGCCCGGCGATGCCATCGAGGACCTGGCCGATATCGGCATCCGCCTGAGCATCAATGGCGAAACCCGCCAGGACGGCAACAGCCGCGACATGCTCAACCCCATCGTCGCGATGATCCAGCACATGGCCGGGCACTTCGCCCTGCAGCCGGGCGACGTGATCCTCACTGGCACGCCGGTGGGCGTCGGCGCGCTGAACCGCGGCGACGAGCTGGTGCTGGAGTTGGTCGGTCACAGTAGTTTCACCAGCCGAGTGCTATAACCCCTGACCGCCGCCCGACGGGCGGCGGAACTCTTTTCGACAACGGATGTCGGATTGCCATCAAGCAGCCGAGTCGTCGCCGATGTCCCTTCCCCGTTTCCGCCTGTTACGCCCCCGCTACTGGTTGTCCGGCATCGCCGTGCTGGCGCTGGGCGTCGTGGTGCAGACCCAGCATCTGGACGACCGCGCCCTGCTCTGGTGGCAGGAGGGCAATACCCCTCTGGTCAATCGCCTGGCCAGCGTTTGGCTGCCCGGCTACCGTGCGGTGATTCAGGCCAGGGCTCTGCCGGGTCTGGAGAAGGATGAAACCTCCGGCCTGACCTACAACCCCGTCACCGGCACCCTGTTCGCCGTCACCGGCAAGAACCCGCTGCTGGTGGAGCTGTCGCGTCAGGGAGAGATACTGCGGCGCATCGAGCTGATCGGTTTCGCCGACCCCGAAGGCGTCGAGGTGCTCGGCGACGGACGCCTGGCCATCATCGACGAGCGCCGCCGGCAACTCACCACCATCACCCTGCGCGATCATGACCTGAGCCTGGATGCCGCGGATTTTCCCGGCTTCGACCTTGGCTTTGCCGATGCCGGCAACAAGGGCTTCGAAGCCATCGCCTGGGATGCACGCAGCCGCAGCCTGATGCTGGGCAAGGAACGAGGCCCGATGGGGCTGTTCAGCCTGCCGTTCCCCGGCGAGGACGGCGCTGCCGGGGTGATGCAGCCGTTCAGTTACGGCGACCTGGGCATGCGCGATATCTCTTCGCTGAGCATCGATGCGCGTACCGGTCACGCGCTGGTGCTGTCCGACGAGTCGCGCATGCTGCTGGAGATCGACCGTGCCGGCCAGCCGGTCAGCTTTCTCAGCCTCAGCGCCGGCCGCAACGGCCTCGCCAAGAGCATCAAGCAGGCCGAGGGCGTCACCATGGACGAGGAAGGCAACATCTATATCGTGGCCGAGCCCAACCTGTTCTACGTATTCAGCAAGGAGCCGGCAGACGCCGGTTGATGGGCAATTAAGCTTGGCTTAAGCGGCGATTCAGTCTGGCTTCAGCTTGCCGCCCTAATCTGACCCCGTCATTTACGAACAACGAGGTCAACGCCATGAAACGTACCGCTTTCGCTCTGATGGTTCTGCCACTGCTCAGCACCGCTGCCTTCGCCACCGGCTATACCGGCCCGGGTGCCACGCCGCAGGTCACCACCGTGGCCGCCGCACTGGAGGCCGCCGACGATACTCATGTTGTGCTGGAAGGGCAGATCGTCAAGCGCCTGCAGGATGAACTGTATGAATTCAAGGATGGCACCGGCACCATCCAGGTCGAGATCGACGACGAAGACTGGCCGGGCCAGAGCGTTTCCGAGAACGCCAAGGTGCGCCTGACCGGTGAGGTCGACAAGGACTTCAACAGTCGCGAGATCGACGTCGATCGGGTCGAACTGATCAACTGATCGAAGTGTCCGTATGCCCGCCGCGCCTCGAGCGTGGCGGGCTTTTCCGTGTCAGTTAGAGAATCTTTGCCATGCGTCGCCTGCTTACCATCAACCCCTGGCTGTATCTGTTGTGCTTCGTGCTGCTGGTCGGTGCCGTTCTCGGCCAGCAATACCGGCTGTTCGAGCGGGTCTGGTTTTCCGTGCAGGAGTGGCAGCATGGCGAGCAGTGGCGCGAGCATTCGCTGTGGCTGGGCGACTATCGGGTGGCGATCGAAGCCAAGCCGATCAGCGGCATCAGCGATGTCTCGGCGCTGACCTTCGATCCGGACCGGCGCACCCTGTTCAGCGTCACCAACAAGCCGGCCAAGGTCATCGAGCTGAGCCTGGAGGGCGATCTCAAGCGCACCATCGACCTGCAGGGTTTCGGCGACCCCGAGGCCATCGAATACGTGGCGCCTGGCACCTATGTGATTGCCGATGAGCGCGAGCAGCGCCTGGTCAAGGTGCGCATCGACGACGCCACCCGCGTGCTCGACGCGGCCGACTTCCAGCAGCTCTCCCTGGGTATCGGGCGCAACGGCAACAAGGGCTTCGAGGGACTGGCCTACGACGCCGCCAACCAGCGCCTGCTGGTGGCCAAGGAGCGCGACCCGGTGCGTATCTTCGAGGTGCTGGGTTTCCCCCATATCGATGACAGCCGTCCGCTTGCGCTGCAGGTCAACACCGACCCCAAGCGCGATGCGCGGCTGTTCGTGCGCGATCTGTCGAGCCTGGACTTCGATGCCGCCACCGGCCATCTGCTGGCGCTGTCCGACGAGTCGCGGCTGGTGATCGAGCTGAACGCCGAGGGCAAGCCGATCAGCACCCTGTCGCTGCTGCGCGGCCAGCATGGCCTCAAGCGCGGCGTACCGCAGGCCGAGGGCGTGGCGACGGACGATGAAGGCACCCTCTACCTGATCAGCGAGCCGAACCTGTTCTATGTGTTTCGCAAGGCGCAGTAGACGCGCCTGCTAGTGCGAGTGGCTCTTGCCGACATGGGTATGGCCATCGTCCGGTAACGGCTGCACGCCGCCGCTGGCATTGAGCTGGCGCAGAATCGCGCAGGCCTGCGCCTCCTGCGTGCCGTTGCAGCGGTCGCGCAGTTCCAGCAGCTGGTCGCGCAGCGCCTGCAGGCTGTTGATCCGCGCCTGCACATGCTCGATGTGCTCGTCCACCAGGCTGTTGATGTCGGCGCAGCTTTCCCTGGGCAGATCGCGCAGGGCCAGCAGGCGCTGAATCTCCTCCAGGGTCATGTCCAGGGTGCGGCAGTTGCGGATGAACACCAGCCGTTCCAGATGCTCCGGGCCGTACAGGCGATAGTTGCCCTCGCTGCGCGCGGGCGCCGGTAGCAGGCCCTCGCGCTCGTAGTAACGGACGGTCTCCACCTGGCAGCCGGCCTTTTTCGCCAGTTCACCGATTTTCATGCGATGTCCTCCCCAGTGCTTGACCCTATAGTGACTACAGGGTGTGTACTCGGCAACAGTGATCTGAAGGAGGATTCCCATGAGCCGTTGCTGCGACCATTCGCACGAACCCGTTGCCGGGGGCGGGCAGCCTGTCGGGCATGAGCACCACGCTGCTCCCCAGCTGCAGTCTGACGAAGCGCTGGGCGGTACGTTCACCACGCGCATCCGCATCGAACAGATGGACTGTCCGACCGAGGAGCGCCTACTCCGCGATGCCCTGGGCAAGGTGCCGGGTGTCGCCGCCCTGCATTTCAATCTGCTGCAGCGCGTGCTTACCGTCGGCCATGACGAAGGCGCGCTGACGCGCGTGCTGCCGGCGATCCGTGCGCTGGGGTTCACCCCGCAGGTGCAAGGGCAGGCTGGGGCGCCAGCGCCCGCCGCGCCGCCTGCGCACAAGCCCTGGTGGCCGCTGGCGCTGGCCGGCGTGCTGGCCACGGCCTCGGAGCTGGTGCATTTCATGGCGCTCGGTCCCGACTGGCTGGTGGCGCTGCTGGCCGTGATGGCCATCGCCATCTGCGGGCCGAGCACCTACAGAAAAGGCTGGGTCGCTCTGAAGAATCGCAACCTCAACATCAATGCGCTGATGAGCATCGCCGTGACCGGCGCGGTGCTGATCGGCCAGTGGCCGGAAGCGGCGATGGTGATGGTGCTGTTCACCCTGGCCGAGCTGATCGAGGCGCGTTCGCTGCAGCGGGCGCGCAACGCCATTGCCAGCCTGATGGACCTGGCGCCGCCGCGCGCCACGCGGCGCCAGGCCGATGGCAGCTGGCAGGAGGTGGACGTGCAGGCGGTGGCGGTCGGCGATGTGCTGCGGGTGCGGCCGGGCGAGCGCATCGGCCTGGATGGCGAGGTGATCGCCGGTGCCTCGACGGTCAACCAGGCGCCGATCACCGGCGAGAGCCTGCCGCTGGACAAGGGCGTCGGCGATACGCTGTTCGCCGGCACCATCAACCAGGCGGGGTCGCTGGAGTACCGGGTGACGGCGGCGGCGCGCGACACCACGCTGGCGCGCATCATCCATGCGGTGGAAGAGGCGCAGGGCTCGCGCGCACCGACCCAGCGCTTCGTCGACCGCTTCTCACGCATCTATACCCCCACGGTGTTCGCCTTCGCCCTGGCGGTCGCCGTGCTGCCGCCGCTGCTGGCGGGCGGCGCCTGGCTCGACTGGATCTACCGCGCGCTGGTGTTGCTGGTGGTGGCCTGCCCCTGCGCGCTGGTGATTTCCACGCCGGTGACCATCGTCAGCGGCCTGGCCGCGGCGGCGCGCAAGGGCATCCTGATCAAGGGCGGTGTGTACCTGGAAAGCGGTCGACACCTGGCGCTGCTGGCGCTGGACAAGACCGGCACCCTGACCCATGGCAAACCGGTGCAGACCGACTGCCTGAGCCTGGGCAACGGCGATGAGCAGCAGCTCGCGCTGTGGGCTGCCAGCCTGGCGGCGCGTTCCGATCACCCGGTTTCCCAGGCGCTGGCCCGTGCCCTGGAGGGCCAGGCGCTGGCCAACGTGGAGGCGTTCGAGGCGTTGCCGGGGCGTGGCACCCGCGGCCGTATCGACGGGCGCCTGCTGCACCTGGGCAATCACCGCCTGGTCGAGGACCTCGGGCTGTGCTCGCCGGCACTGGAGCAGCGCCTGGAGGCGTTGGAGCGGCAGGGCAAGAGCGTGGTGCTGCTGTGCGACGAGCAGCGTGCGCTGATGCTCTTCGCCGTGGCCGACACGCTACGCCAGAGCAGCCGCGAGGCGGTGCAGCAGTTGCACGCGCTGGGCGTGCGCACCTGCATGCTCAGCGGCGACAACGCCCACACCGTGGCGGCCATCGCCGAACAGGTCGGCATCGACGAGGCGCGCGGCGACCTGCTGCCGGCGGACAAGCTGGCCTGGGTCGAGACGCGTCAGGCACAGGGGCGGGTGGTCGGCATGGTCGGCGATGGCATCAACGACGCACCGGCGCTGGCCAAGGCGCAGATCGGCTTCGCCATGGGCGCTGCCGGCACCGACACGGCCATCGAGACGGCGGATGTCGCACTGATGGATGACGACCTGCGCAAGATTCCCGCCTTCGTCCGCCTGTCCCGCCAGACCCACGCCATTCTCGTGCAGAACATCGTGCTGGCGCTGGGCATCAAGGCGATCTTCCTGGCCCTGACCCTGGCCGGCGAGGCGACCATGTGGATGGCCGTGTTCGCCGACATGGGCGTCAGCCTGCTGGTGGTGTTCAACGGCCTGCGCCTGCTGCGCAAGTGAAGGAGCCGATCATGCGAATGGAACTGCAGGAAGCCATCGACCAGGCATTTGCCCAGGCGCTGCTCGAGTTGCAGGCTCGGCGCGCCAGCGACGCGCTGGTCTGGCTGGAGCGGGCGCATATCCTCAGCCAGCGGCGGCCTCTGCTGCATGCCCGTTCGCATTGGCTGATGCTGCGCGCGGGCTGGCAGTTGGGTGATAGGCGCGAGGTGCTGGGGCAGATGCCGCGCATGGTCGCGGCGCTGCTGTTCTCACGCGTCTGGGTGCCCAGCGGCAATACCGGGCGGGCGCGGGTCAGCGCCTTGCGGCCGATGCCGATCAGCGAGGAGCTGCGCCGCCTGCTGGAGTAGGGTGTCGCGGGGCCGCACAGCTTGCGCTATCTCTGGTGCGCACAGCGCACCCTACGAAGCGGTTCAACTACGTAGCCCGGAGGCAATCCGGGAATGGCGGTGCGGCTATCCCCGGATTGCATCCGGGCTACGATTGACGCGAGCGTTGGCGTTTCAGCGCTTGAGCGTTTTCACGCCTTCGGCGGTGCCGAGCAGCAGCAGGTCGGCCGGGCGGGCGGCGAACAGGCCGTTGGTGACCACGCCGACGATGGCGTTGATGTCCGCCTCCAGTTTCACCGGGTCGGTGATCGACAGGTTGTGCACGTCGAGGATGACGTTGCCGTTGTCGGTCAGCACGCCCTCGCGGTACACCGGGTCGCCGCCCAGCTTCACCAGCTCGCGCGCCACGTGGCTGCGGGCCATGGGGATCACTTCCACCGGCAGCGGGAAGGCGCCGAGCACCGGCACCAGCTTGCTGGCGTCGGCGATGCAGATGAAGGTCTTGGCCACGGCGGCGACGATCTTCTCGCGGGTCAGCGCGGCGCCGCCGCCCTTGATCAGGTGCAGGCGCTCGTCGCTCTCATCGGCGCCATCGACATAGAACTCCAGCTCGCTGACGCTGTTGAGGTCGTAGACCGGGATGCCGTGGCCCTTGAGGCGTGCGGCGGTGGCTTCGGAGCTGGCCACGGCGCCGTCGAAGTCCATCTTGTGCCTGGCCAGCGCGTCGATGAAGAAGTTGGCGGTGGAGCCAGTGCCGACGCCGACGATGCTCTTGCTGTCGAGGCGCGGGAGAATGTGGTCGACGGCGGCCTGGGCCACCGCCTGCTTGAGCTGATCCTGGGTCATGGAGTTCTGCCGGACGGGAAAAGCGCAATTATAGCCATCCACCCCCGCTTCCCGCAGCGCCTGTCATCCGCCCCATAGCGCGGCTGCGGCCAGCAGCAGGCCGGCGCCATCCAGCGCCGCTGCCGGCGGCTCGCCGGCCCAGGCTGGCGCGGGCGTGAGCAGGCTGGCCTGCGTCGGGGCGGGCAGGCCGAGACGCTGGCGAATGGTGGCCTCGTTCAGTTCGGAGCCATCGTCGAAGCGAATCCTTTCGACCACGAAGGCCTTGTCCAGCAGGTAGTTGACGATGACGATGCGTTGCTCGGTGTCCAGCTCGATGGACAGCGAGCCGCCCTGCACGCCATACAGGCGCACCTGGTCGGCGGTCACCGGGCCGCGGATCTGCAGGGTGTCGATGTTGCCGGGGGTAGTGTCGTAGTCGTAGATGCGGTGGTTGCTGAAATCCCAGCTGTAGTCGACCTGGTAGTAGTCGTTGCCGGGCCCGCCGTAGAGCTGGTTCCACTGATTGTCGCCGAAGAACATCGGCTTGACCGTGCCGCCGTTGAGCACGTCGCTGTGCCGGCTGCCGATCATCATGTCGTTGCCGCCGCGGCCGAGCATGTAGGTCGGCTGGTCACCCGCCACCAGCCTGTCGGCCCATTCCTTGCCGGTCAGGCGGATGCGCTCGCCGGTGTAGCTGGGCGGATCGTCCGCGGTGCGGCCGGGCGGGGCCAGCGGGTCGATGTGGAAGCTGCGCAGAATATCCTTGTCGGTGACCTGCACGGCGCCGAAGCGAAAGCGTTCGATGCGAAACGCGGGGTCGAGGAAGAAGTTGCGTATGGTCACCACTGCCGGCGTGCTGTACAGACCGATCAGCAGGTCGTCCTGATAGCGCTCGAACGGGCCGAACTCTTCGAGGCTCTCGTTGATGATCAGGGTGTCGATGTTGCCGGGCGTGGGGTCGAAGTCGAGGATCACGTCCCGACCGTCTGCGTTGATGTCGTAGGTGTAGTAGTCGTCGCCGAGCCCGCCATACAGGCGGTTCACGCCACTGCCGCCGAGCAGCGAGTCGCTGCCGGGGCCGTCGATCAGCACGTCGTTGCCATTGCCACCGACCAGGCGGCTCGGTTCGGGGTGGGCGACCAGCAGGTCGTCGGCTGGGGTGCCTTGCACGAGCAGGCGGGAAATACCAATGGGCATGGGGAAATCCTCTGGTTGACGGTGCACTGCTCGGGTCATGAAAGCAGACTGGCGAAGCGGCCGGAGATTCCGCTCCGCTGGTCGGGTGCCCGGGTGGTCGCGCATGGGGTAGACTCGGCAGCTCCCCTCCAAGCCCTAACGCCTGCGAAATCGCCATGCTCGAACAGTACGTGAAGAAGATCCTCACCTCGCGCGTCTACGACGTCGCGGTGGAAACCCCGCTGCAACCCGCCCGCCAGCTCAGTGAGCGGCTGGGCAGCCAGATTCTGCTCAAGCGCGAGGATCTGCAGCCGGTGTACTCGTTCAAGATTCGCGGCGCCTACAACAAGCTGGCGCAGCTCTCGGCCGAAGAACTGGCGCGCGGCGTGGTCACCGCCTCGGCCGGCAACCACGCCCAGGGTCTGGCTCTGGCGGCCAAGCACCTGGGGGTGAAGGCGACCATCGTCATGCCGCGCACCACGCCGGAGCTGAAGGTGCAGGGCGTGCGTTCGCGTGGCGGCAAGGTGGTGCTGCACGGCGATGCCTTCCCCGAGGCGCTGGCGCATTCGCTGAAACTGGTGGAGGAGAAGGGCTACACCTACATTCACCCCTACGACGATCCGCTGGTGATCGCCGGGCAGGGCACCGTGGCCATGGAGGTGCTGCGCCAGCACCAGGGTCATATCGACGCCATCTTCGTGCCGGTCGGCGGTGGCGGCCTGATCGCCGGCATCGCCGCCTACGTCAAATACCTGCGCCCGGAAATCAAGGTGATCGGCGTTGAGCCGGACGACTCCAACTGCCTGCAGGCCGCCATGGCTGCGGGTGAACGCGTGGTGCTGCCGAGCGTCGGGCTGTTCGCCGACGGCGTGGCGGTGGCGCAGATCGGCCAGCACACCTTCGATATCTGCAAGCAGCATGTCGACGAGGTGATCACCGTCAGCACTGATGAAATCTGCGCGGCGATCAAGGACATCTACGACGACACCCGCTCGATCACCGAGCCGGCCGGCGCGCTGGCGGTGGCCGGGATCAAGAAGTACGTCGAGCGCCAGGGCGGCAATGGCGAAGTGCTGGTGGGCATCGATTCGGGCGCCAACGTCAACTTCGACCGTCTGCGCCACGTTGCCGAGCGCGCCGAGCTGGGCGAGAAGCGCGAGGCAATCATCGCCGTGACCATCCCCGAGCAGCCGGGCAGCTTCAAGGCCTTCTGCGAAGCGGTGGGCAAACGCCAGATCACCGAGTTCAACTACCGCTACCACACCGACCGCGAGGCGCACATCTTCGTCGGCGTGCAGACCCATCCGGAGAACGACCCACGCCAGGCGCTGGTCGAGGGCCTGCGCGCGCAGGGCTTCCCGGTGCTGGACCTGACCGACAACGAGCTGGCCAAGCTGCATATCCGCCATATGGTCGGCGGCCATGCGGCGCAGGTCAGCGACGAGATGGTGCTGCGCTTCGAGTTTCCCGAGCGCCCCGGCGCGCTGTTCAACTTCCTGCAGAAGCTCGGCGGGCGCTGGAACATCTCCATGTTCCACTACCGCAACCACGGCGCCGCCGACGGCCGTGTGGTCGCCGGCCTGCAGGTGCCCGCCGACGAGCGCCACCTGGTACCCGCGGCGCTGGACGCCATCGGTTACCCCTACTGGGACGAGAGCGACAACCCGGCTTATCGCCTGTTTCTCGGCTGAGCACCGCTTTCGACCGGTAGGGTGGATGACCCGCCAGAGCGCTGGCGGTTTATCCACCCTACGTAATCGCCTGATAACCAAGGAAGCCCCTGATGGAACACTACCTGCTGGTTCGCATTCTCCACGGCGCCCCGGGCGTTCTGCTGCTGCTCGGCCTGATCGCCCACGGCGTCATGCTGTTCAAGGCGCAGCGCAAGGCTGATGCGGCGGTGCTGGCGCGCAAGCTGCGCGTGACCCTGCTGTTCAGCTTCCCGGCGTTCGCCGTGCTGGCGCTGAGCCTGCCGGTGACCGGCTACTGGCTGGTGGATACCGCCGGCTGGCCGCTGGGGCAGACCTGGCTGCTGCTGGGCAGCATTCTCTATGCGCTGATGATGCTGCTCGGTTTGCTTCTGGCCGCCCGCCTGGCGGCCTGGCGCGCGCTGGGCGATGCGCCGGCACCGACGTCGCTCAAGCGTCTGTGCCTGATCTATGCGGGGCTGATTCTGCTGCTCTTGATCGCCATCATGGCGTTGATGGGAGCCAAGCCGGTATGAAGCAGCCGCAGAGCGGCTTCTGATGACCCTCTCCCATTTATGGGAGAGGGTGCCCGAAGGGCGGGAGAGGGCGTGTGGTTCGATGAATCTCGACTGCCCAGCCCTGTAGAGTGTCCCGGGGCCGCCCAGGCCGTGCGCCCGGCTACTAAGGCCGGAACCTGAGTGGTGCGCGCGGCGCACCCTGCGGCGTTTGTGCGGCGTGCGCTCAGCGCAGCGAAATCACCGGCCAGCCGCGTTCGAGGGCGGTGGCGCGCAGTACCTCATCCGGGTCGACCGCTACCGGGTTGGCCACGGCCTCGAGCAGCGGCAGGTCATTGCGCGAGTCGCTATAGAAGTAGGCGCCGTCCAGGTTGTACCCCGTCTCGGCCAGCCATTCGTTCAGGCGCGTCACCTTGCCGCCCTGGTAGCACGGCGTGCCGGTGATCTGCCCGGTATAGCGACCGTCCTGCATGCCGCACTCGGTGGCGATCAGCGTCTCCACGCCCAGGCGTTCGGCAATCGGAGCGGTGACGAAACGGTTGGTGGCGGTGATGATCACCAGCTTGTCACCGGCCTCACGGTGTTCGGCCAGCAGCGCCTCGCCCTTGGCCAGGATGATCGGCTCGATCACCTCGGCCATGAACTCGCGGTGCCACTGCGCCAGTTGCGCCATTTCACTGCGACCCAGAATGGCCTGGCTGAAGTTCTGGTAGGCCACCACGTCCAGCTTGCCGGCACAGTAGTCGGCATAAAAGGCGTCGTTGCGCGCCAGGTACTCGGCCGCGTCGACCAGGCCGCGCTGGCAGACGAATTCGCCCCAGCTGTGATCGCTGTCGCCAGCCAGCAGGGTGTTGTCGAGATCGAAAAGGGCCAAGCGCACGGTTCTGTACCTGTTCTGCAAATGTTCGGGGCGCGCCAGAATAGCGGCTTTGGCCGGGCTTTCCCACTGCCTCCAAACCCGCGTTGCTGCTGGACTCGGCTTTGTGGAACAATGCCGGAACTTGCGTGTACGAGGTTGCCTGCCGTGATCGATTCTGATGGTTTCCGCCCGAATGTCGGCATCATCCTGACCAATGATGTCGGGCAGGTGCTCTGGGCCCGGCGCATCAACCAGGATGCCTGGCAGTTTCCCCAGGGCGGCATCAACGATCGTGAGTCGCCGGAAGAGGCGCTGTACCGCGAACTGAACGAAGAAGTGGGGCTGGAAGAGCAGGATGTGAAGATCCTCGCCTGCACCCGCGGCTGGTTGCGTTATCGTCTGCCGCAGCGCCTGGTGCGCACCCACAGCCAGCCGCTGTGCATCGGGCAGAAGCAGAAGTGGTTTCTGCTGCGCCTGACCGGTGCCGAGGACCGGGTGCGCATGGACCTGACCGGCAAGCCCGAGTTCGATGGCTGGCGCTGGGTCAGCTACTGGTACCCGCTGGGCCAGGTGGTCACATTCAAGCGCGAGGTGTACCGCCGCGCACTCAAGGAACTCGCCCCGCGCCTGATAGTGCGCGACTGATACGGACCGCAATCGAGCATGCTCAACACGCTGCGCAAGATCGTCCAGGAAGTTAACGCCGCCAAGGATCTCAAGGCGGCGCTGTCGATCATCGTGCAGCGGGTCAAGGAGGCCATGGGCAGCCAGGTGTGCTCGGTCTACCTGCTCGACGCGGAAACCAACCGTTTCGTGCTGATGGCCACCGAAGGCCTCAACAAGCGCTCCATCGGCAAGGTCAGCATGGCCCCCAGCGAAGGCCTGGTCGGCCTGGTCGGTACCCGCGAGGAACCGCTGAACCTGGAAAACGCCGCCGATCACCCGCGCTATCGCTACTTCGCCGAGACCGGCGAGGAGCGCTACGCCTCCTTCCTCGGCGCACCGATCATCCACCATCGCCGCGTGATGGGCGTACTGGTGGTGCAGCAGAAGGAGCGCCGCCAGTTCGACGAGGGCGAGGAAGCCTTCCTGGTCACCATGAGCGCGCAGCTCGCCGGCGTTATCGCCCATGCCGAGGCGACTGGTTCGATTCGGGGCCTCGGTCGCCAGGGCAAGGGTGTGCAGGAGGCCAAGTTCGTCGGCGTGCCGGGCGCGCCTGGGGCGGCGGTGGGTACTGCGGTGGTGGTGCTGCCCCCGGCTGATCTGAACGTGGTGCCGGACCGCAGCGTCGACGATATCGCCGCCGAGCTGGAGCTGTTCGACAAGGCCCTGGGCTGGGTGCGCGAGGACATGCAGGAGCTGTCCGAGAAACTCGCCACGCAGTTGCGCAAGGAAGAGCGCGCGCTGTTCGACGTGTACCTGATGATGCTCGACGATGCCGCCCTGGGTAACGAGGTGCGCAAGGTCATCAAGAGCGGCCAGTGGGCGCAGGGCGCCCTGCGTCAGGTGGTGCTCGACCACGTCAAACGCTTCGAGCTGATGGACGATGCCTACCTGCGCGAGCGCGCCAGCGACGTGCGCGACCTCGGCCGACGCCTGCTCGCCTACCTGCAGGAAGAACGCAAGACCTCGCTGGTCTACCCGGACAACACCATCCTGGTCAGCGAGGAACTGTCGCCGGCGATGCTCGGCGAAGTCCCCGAAGGCAAGCTGGCCGGTCTGATCTCGGTCACCGGCTCGGGCAACTCCCACGTGGCGATCTTCGCCCGCGCCATGGGCATCCCCACGGTCATGGGCGTGGTCGATCTGCCGTATTCGAAGATCGACGGCATCAAGCTGATCGTCGACGGCTACCACGGCGAAGTCTTCACCAACCCCAGCGAGCTGCTGAGCAAGCAGTACGCCGACGTGGTCGAGGAGGAGCGTCAGCTCACCGAAGGGCTCGATGCCCTGCGCGCGTTGCCCTGCGAGACGCTCGACGGCCACCGCATGCCGCTGTGGGTCAATACCGGCCTGCTCGCCGACGTGGCCCGTGCCCAGCAGCGCGGTGCCGAGGGCGTCGGCCTGTACCGCACCGAAGTGCCGTTCATGATCAACGAGCGCTTCCCCAGCGAGAAGGAGCAGCTCGCCACTTACCGCGAACAGCTGCAGGCCTTTCACCCGCTGCCGGTGACCATGCGCACCCTGGATATCGGCGGTGACAAGGCGCTGTCCTATTTCCCGATCAAGGAAGAGAACCCCTTCCTCGGCTGGCGCGGCATTCGCGTCACCCTCGACCACCCGGAAATCTTCCTGGTGCAGACCCGCGCCATGCTCAAGGCCAGCGAGGGACTGAACAACCTGCGTATCCTGCTGCCGATGATTTCCGGCACCCAGGAGCTGGAAGAGGCGCTGCACCTGATTCACCGCGCCTGGGGCGAGGTGCGTGACGAAGGCACCGACGTGCCGCTGCCGCCTATCGGCGTGATGATCGAGATCCCGGCGGCGGTGTACCAGACCCGGGAGCTGGCGCGCCAGGTGGACTTCCTCTCGGTCGGCTCCAACGACCTCACCCAGTACCTGCTGGCGGTCGACCGCAACAACCCGCGGGTCGCCGACCTCTACGACTTCCTCCACCCGGCGGTGCTGCAGGCGCTGCAGAAGGTGGTCAACGACGCGCATCTCGAAGGCAAGCCGGTGAGCATCTGCGGCGAGATGGCCGGCGATCCGGCCGCGGCCGTGCTGCTGCTGGCCATGGGCTTCGATTCGCTGTCGATGAACGCCACCAACCTGCCCAAGGTGAAATGGCTGCTGCGTCAGGTCACCCAGAGCAAGGCCAAGGAGTTGCTCGGTCAGGTGATGACCATGGACAATCCGCACCTGATCTACAGCACCCTGCACCTGGCGCTGCGCAATCTGGGCCTGGGTCGGGTGATCAACCCAGCGTCGAATATCCAGGCCTGAACCGCGGCTGCGGGCCGCGGCGATGACCCTGACGTAGGGTGCGCCGTGCGCACCAACCGCCTCTCTGCTGACATTGGCTCGCGCGGCCGCCTCGTCCACCAATGGTGGATGGAAGCGTTATCCACCCTACGCCCCGCTTACCTGCGGATGGCGACCTCGCCCAGCGGCACGCCCTGCGGGCCGAAGCTGTGTTCGACCAGCTCCCAGCTGGCGTCGGCGTTGAGGATCAGCGCCGTGCTGGCGCGGGTGCCGTAGTTGGCGCTGGCGATAAATACCGTCGACAGCAGGCGCTCGACCGCCGGGCCGACGCCGGTGTCCGGCAGCAGATGCTCGGGTGGCCGCTCGGTATCGGCCAACAATGCCAGCAGGCGCTCGCTGTCCGGTGCGTCCAGGCAATTCTCCAGCGCGGCCTTGGCCCGCTGCAGCTTGGGCCAGGGGCTGTCGAGTCTGGCGTTGGACAGGCCGTAGAGACCTTCCGCCAGGGCGTGCGGCTGGTCTTCCTGGCTGTTGTAGTACCAGAGCTGTCGCCTATCACCGAGCAGCAGGTTGAAGCCGGCGTAATCCGCGGCTTTGTCCGCCACTCGCTGCAGGTAGGCCTGGGGCTCCAGCGCGCTGCGCAGGAAGTCGATCGGCAGCTCGCCGCGCGAGCGCCGCCCGGGCGGCTGGCTGGGGTCGCGGATATTGGTCAGCGCGGCGAAGCGCCCGTCCGCGGTTACCCCCAACCAGGTGCCGCCTGCCTGCAGGTCGCGTCCGGCGAACAGACCGGGGGCATCTTCCCATTCGCGCAGGGGCCAGGTTGGGCGGCTATAGAACTCGTCACGATTGGCGGCCAGCAGCAGCGGCTGCGGATGACCGGGGCGCCAGGCAAGAACGATCAGGCACATGGGGCGATCCTGGTGTGAGTGTCGCCTAGCAGGCTAGCACGAGCGGTAACCTGGCGTTCTAGCTATCAGATGCACATTCATTCTCAGTATCGCCATCGCTTCGCAAGCCGCAGGGGGCGCGATCACCTGTCCCCGACGCCCGGAGCCTGCCGTTGCCCAGGCAATTCCGTTACCATGCCGCTTTGTTTTTGGGGGTGTCGATGGAACTGCTGCTCTACCTGGTGCTGGGTGCGGCCGCCGGTGTGCTGGCTGGCCTGTTCGGCGTGGGTGGCGGGTTGATCATCGTGCCGGTACTGGTGCTGAGCTTCACCTCGCAGGGCATGCCGAGCGAGATCCTCACCCACCTGGCGGTAGGTACCTCGCTGGCGACCATCGTCTTTACCTCGATCAATTCGCTGCTCGAGCATCATCGCAAGGGCGCGGTGCGCTGGCCGCTGTTTCGCTGGCTGAGCCTGGGGATTCTGCTCGGTGCGGCGCTGGGGGCACTGACCGCGGCGCTGATTCAGGGGCCGCTGCTGCAGAAGATCATCGGCACCTTCGCCATCGTCATCGCCGTGCAGCTGGCGCTGGACCTGAAACCCAGGGCCAGTCGCGATGTCCCAGGCAAGCCCGCGCTGGCGGTGGCTGGCGGGGTAATCGGCTGGGCTTCGGCGATCTTCGGCATCGGCGGCGGTTCGTTGACCGTGCCCTTTCTGGTCTGGCGCAGCGTACCGATGCAGCAGGCGGTGGCGACGTCGGCAGCCTGTGGTCTGCCGATCGCCATCGCCGGCGCGCTGAGTTTCATGTTCACCGGCTGGGGGAATCCGAATCTGCCGCAGTGGAGCGTCGGGTTCATCTATCTCCCGGCATTGCTGGGGATTGCGCTGACCAGCATGTTCTTTGCCCGTTTCGGCGCGCGTCTGGCCCATCGCCTGTCGCCGCGTCTGCTCAAGCGTCTGTTCGCCCTGCTGCTGCTGAGCGTGGGCCTGAGTTTTCTGATCTAAGGAGTTTCTGATGCTGCCTTATCCGCAGATCGACCCGGTGGCCATTGCCCTCGGCCCGCTGAAAATCCATTGGTACGGCCTGATGTACCTGGTGGGTATTGGAGGTGCCTGGTGGCTGGCGTCGCGCCGCCTGGCGCGCTTCGATGCCAGCTGGAGCAAGGAAAAGCTGTCCGATCTGGTGTTCTGGGTGGCCATGGGCGTGATTCTCGGCGGGCGCCTGGGTTACGTGTTCTTCTATGACTTTGCCGCCTATATCGCCGAACCGGCGAAGATCCTGCGGGTCTGGGAAGGCGGCATGTCGTTCCACGGCGGGCTGATCGGGGTGATGCTGGCGACCTGGTGGTTCGGCAAGCGCAATGGCAAGAGCTTCTTCGAGCTGATGGACTTTATCGCCCCGCTGGTACCCATCGGCCTGGGCGCCGGACGCATCGGCAACTTCATCAACGCCGAGCTGTGGGGCAAGGCCACCGATGTGCCCTGGGCGATGGTCTTCCCCACCGACCCTGAGCAACTGGCGCGCCATCCGTCGCAGCTGTACCAGTTCGCCCTGGAGGGCGTGGTGCTGTTCACCATCCTCTGGTTCTATTCGCGCAAACCGCGGCCGACCATGGCCGTGTCCGGCATGTTCGCCGCCTGCTACGGCGTGTTCCGCTTCATCGTCGAGTTCGTTCGCGTGCCGGATGCCCAGCTGGGCTACCTGGCCTGGGGCTGGCTGACCATGGGGCAGATCCTCTGCCTGCCGATGATCCTCGGCGGCATCGGCCTGATCGCCTACGCCTACAAGCGCCAGCCCGTACAAGGAGCCGCCTGATGAAACAGTACCTCGACCTGATGCGCCATGTGCGCAAGCACGGCACCTTCAAGGAAGACCGCACCGGTACCGGCACCTACAGCGTGTTCGGCTACCAGATGCGCTTCGACCTGGCCGATGGCTTCCCCATCGTCACCACCAAGAAGTGTCACCTGCGCTCGATCATCCACGAGCTGCTGTGGTTCCTGCAGGGCGACACCAACATCAAGTACCTCAAGGACAACGGCGTCAGCATCTGGGACGAGTGGGCCGACGAGAACGGCGACCTCGGCCCGGTCTACGGCTACCAGTGGCGCAGTTGGCCGGCGCCCAATGGCGAGTCCATCGACCAGATCGCCAAACTGATCGAGATGATCAGGAAGAACCCGGATTCGCGCCGTCTGATCGTCTCGGCCTGGAACCCGGCGCTGGTCGAGCAGATGGCCCTGCCGCCGTGCCACGCGCTGTTCCAGTTCTATGTGGCCGACGGCAAGCTGAGCTGCCAGCTGTATCAGCGCTCGGCGGACATCTTCCTCGGCGTGCCCTTCAATATCGCCAGCTACGCGCTGCTGACGCTGATGGTGGCGCAGGTGTGCGATCTGCAGCCGGGCGAGTTCATCTGGACCGGCGGCGACTGCCACCTGTACGCCAACCATATCGAGCAGGCCGACCTGCAGCTGACCCGCCAGCCGCTGCCGCTGCCGACCATGAAGCTCAACCCCGAGGTAAAGGACCTGCTGGCCTTCAGGTTCGAGGACTTCGAACTGGTCGGCTACGAGGCGCACCCACATATCAAGGCGCCGGTGGCGGTGTAGGGCCTGCTCGGGGGCGGCTCGCCCCTCATTTCCGTTCACCCAGGCCAAGGGGCCGCGCTCGTAGGGTGCGCCGCGCGCACCTGATGGCTCGGACTCGTCCGGGTCAGGGCAACTCTGACGCCAGGCGCTGCACCTGTTCATGGCGGTCAGCCTCTTCCAGGCGTGCGCCGGGGTTGAGCGACGACCATTCGGGATGGGCGCGTGCCACGTTCAGTGGGGCGGGCAGCTTGCCCTGGCGCCATAGGGTTTCCTGCGGGGCGCCGAGGGCGATGGCGTCCATGGCGGCGTGGCCGCGTTTATCCAGTGCCGCCAGCAGTTGCTGCTGACGCAGGGCAAGCAGGCGCAGCACGGCGTCGTCGACGGTCAGCTCGCGCTGGCCCTTCAGTTTTCCTTTCAGTCTTTCCCCGTAATTGCGCAGGGTCTGCGCGCTGCCACCGATCACCGCGCCCAATGCGGCAGCCGCGCCGAGGGTGATGCCGCCGACCAGCAGGTCGACGCCTACGCCGGTGGCAGCACCTGCGGCCATGCCGCCGCCGACCTTGATGCCCAGTTGCTTGAGGGTTTCCGGGTTGAACAGATCGTCGCCCCAGCGGCCATCGAGCAGCGGCAGGTCGGCCGCCTTGGCATCGCTGCTGCGGAAGGCGTACAGGCGCAGCAGGGCTTCGACGCAGCGCTGTTCACGCTGGCGAATGGCTGCACGCAGCTCGTTCACGGCGGCCTGCTCCAGCAACGGCTGAGCGGCGACGCTGCGGCGGCAGGCGGCGCAGTCGATCAGCAGCTCGGCGATCAGGCGCTGACCGGCCTGGCGCCGCGTGCGGCGCTGCGCCTCGTGATCCTCGATCAGGCGCTGCAACTGCGGGCGCGAGCGCTCCAGCAGCAGGGCGAGGCTTTCGTAGAGACGCCGTTCGCCATCCTCCGGCGGTGCCACGCTGTCGAACGCCACCAGGGCGTGCAGGCCGAGACGCGCCAGGGCTTCGCGCCACTCGCCTTCGCGGTGGCTGGCGCTGGCGACGAAGTTGAGCACCGGCAGCAGCGGGCGGCCGCACATGGTCAGTACCGCCAGTTCGTCGCGGTACTTGGCCAGCACTGGCTCGCGCACGTCGATCACGTACAGGCCGGCGTCGGAGGCCAGCAACTGGCGCAGCACCTTGGCTTCCTGCTCATAGCGCTGGCGCGCCTCGCTGCCTTCGAGGAAACGGGCCAGACGCGCCGGGCCGTCCAGCCGCTCGCCGGGACGGTCGAGGCGCTCCAGGTAGTCGAGCAGGGCGATGGCGTCTTCCAGGCCGGGGGTGTCGTACAGCTCCAGCAGCGCCTGGCCGTCCACCGACAGCCGCGCACCCTCGACATGGCGCGTGGTGCTGGCGCGCGGCGAGACTTCGCCGAATTCCACATCGCGGGTCAGGGTGCGCAGCAGCGAGGTTTTGCCGACGTTGGTATGGCCGACCAGGGCGAGTTTCAGCGGCTGGTTCATGGTGTAGACCCTGGCACGGTTTCCCCGGATTGCATCCGGGCTACGCGCTCCCCTCTCCCGCCCGCGCGAGAGGGGGTGGGGGAGAGAAGGTGGTGATCAGTCATGTCCGCTCTCCAGCCAGTTCAGCGGCGCGGTGTCGCCATGGGGCAGTCCCAGCGTGCCGAGGGCCTGGTGCCAGTCCGCCAGGCGGGCGCTGTCCAGGCATTCGCCGGGGGCAGGCGGCAGCAGCCAGATGCGTGTGGCAGAAGACGAGCGTGCCAGTTCGCCGAGCAGCGCCAGCGTGCCGCGATCCGGCGAGCGGCGTGGGTCGCAGGCGATGGCCAGGCGCTGGGGCGGGAAGCGGGTCAGCTGTTCGAGCAACTGGCGGCGCTGCTCGCGGCTGTCGATCACCCCGGCATCGGCCACGCCCTTCGGTAGCGGCAGCGGTGGCCAGGGACGGCGCTCGTCCAGCTCCAGGCCGAGCAGGAGGGCGCCACTGCCAGGTTGGGCATTGGCGCCGCCTTGCGGCTGGTGCAGAGCGGCTGGCGCCAGGTCGCAGACGCCGAGGCGTTCGCTGTCCGGTTGCAGGCGCTGTCGCAGCAGGCTGTAGCCCGGCAGGTCGAGATCCAGGCGCAGCCTGCGCGTGCCTGACTGCCAGCGCCACAGGCACAGCAGCGCCAGCAGCAGGCGTGGCAGCAGGCCGTAGACCAGCACCACGCCGACCAGCCAGCCGGCCCAGCTCTGCCGGGCGGCTTCGCTGGCGATGGCGGCATCGCCGCTGGCGCGAATGACCTCGATATCCGGCAGGCTGAAACCGAGCAGCGCGGGCAGGGCGCCGATGCTCTGGGTCAGGGCGATGAAGGTGTCGCCGGCGAGGATGGTGGTCTCCCAGACGAAGCCGTAGCGGCGGGTGGCGAGCAGCAGCAACAGGGTGGTCAGCGCGGCGAGCATGGCCAGGGTCCACAGGCCGTTGACCAGCAGGCCCAGGCCCCAGCGAGTCAGGCGCTGGCGTTGCAGCATCAGCAGCAGGGCCGGGGCCAATTGCGCGGCGCTGGCATCGCGCGCCAGCTTCTCGCTGAGCCATAGCCACAGACGACCGAGTGCGCCGGGGTGGTCGCGTGTCAGCAGCAGGCCGAGCAGCCAGCCAAGCAACATCAGCAGGTTTAGCCCGAGCAGGCTGCCCAGGGCCCAGAACACATTGACCGGCTGACGCCCGTCGCCCAGTGCCGCCAGGGCCAGGCCGGCGCCGCTGAGCAGGGCCAGCAGGGCGAGCAGCAGGCCGGCCAGGCGCGCGCCCTGCAGCCAGTGCAGCAGCGCCTGCCACTGACCATCACGGCGGGCCAGAAACAGGGCGCGATGCTGGATGCGCTCGGCCAGGTCGCCGTCCTCGGCGCGGGCCAGGCGATTGGCCTCGGCGTCTTCGAGCGGGCCGGCGTGTTCCTCGCGCAGGCGAATGGTCTCGCTGAGCCAGAGGCGTTGCAGGGGCGTAGGGGAGGAGGCGTCAGTCACGCGGCGTCTCGTCGTGCGGATCAGGGGTTGAGGATAACCCCTGATCCGTCACGGCGCGACTCAGCGCTGCTGGCGCAGGCGCACGGCGATGTCCGGCTGGTCGATGAACAGACCGTCGATGCCGGTGGCGAGGAAGGCGCGCAGCTCTGCCTCGATATCGCCGCGCTCGGCCGGTTCGCTGCCGTTGCGCAGGCTGGTGGGCAGGAAGGCGTTCTCGGCGCGGAAGGTGTAGGGGTGGACCTTGAGCTTGGCCGCATGGGCGTCACGCACCAGGCTGGTGGGCGTGGTCAGATTGCCGGCGGCGTCGCGCGGGATGACCATGCCTTTCTCCGGGCCGATGCCGCTGGCGTAGCGGGCGATGGCCTTCAGGCCCTTGGGCGTGATCATCTGCGCGTAGCTCAGACCGGTGCCGAGCACCTGCTGGTCATAGGGCTGGCCCTCGGTCCACAGCAGTTGCACCAGGCGCACCTGGGTCAGACGGCTGAGGGTCTTGAGGTTCTCCACCTCGAAGGACTGGATGTACACCGGCGCCTTGGCGCTGTTGTAACCGTTGCGCTTAAGCACCTTGACCAGTGGCTGCTCCATGGCCAGGCCGATCTGCTGGAAGTGGGTCGGGTGCTTGGTTTCCGGGTACAGGCCGATGACCCGCTGCTGGCTGAGTTGCAGGCTCTTCACCAGGTCGATGATCTCCTGCAGGGTTGGGATCTCGAACTGGCCGTCGAAACGGGTATTGGCCGGGCGCACCTGCGGGATGCGTTCGATGGCGCGCAGGGTCTTGAGTTCGGCCAGGCTGAAGTCCTCGCTGAACCAGCCCTCCAGGCTGACGCCGTCCACCGTCTGGGTGCGCTTGCGGTTGGCGAACTCCGGACGCTGTGCCACGTCGGTGGTCAGCCCCAGCTCGTTGTCATGACGGGCCACCAGCTGGCCGTCGCGGGTCATCACCAGGTCCGGCTCGACGTAATCCGCGCCCTGCAGGATGGCCAGGGCGTAGGCCGCCAGGGTGTGTTCGGGGACGTAACCGCTGGCGCCGCGGTGGGCGATGACCAGCGGTTTGGCGTCGCCATGGGGCTTGCCCTTGTGCGCCAGGGGCTGTTGCTGCGCCCAGTCGATGGCGGCCTGCACGCTGTCGGGCTTGGCTGGCGCGGCGAGGCCGAGGGTCGGTAGCAACAGGCCGGCGCAGAGCAGCCAGCTGCGAAGCGGTTTGGTCAACATGGTGGTACCTCCTTGCACGGGGATGGAAACCCAAGCCTGCACCGGCAAGGGTGACGATTCTGCTACAGAGGTCCAAGCCTAGACGGTTCTGTGCGCCATTCGGCAAAGCCAAAGGTGGGCTGCGGGTGCGCGGGGCGCTCTGCTATGCTCGCGGCCATGAAAACGACACTGCCCCTCTGCCTGATCGCCGCCCTCGCCGACAACCGCGTGATCGGCCGCGACAACCAACTGCCCTGGCATCTGCCGGCGGATCTCAAGCACTTCAAGGCCCTGACGCTGGGCAAGCCGATCATCATGGGGCGCAAGACCTGGGATTCGCTCGGTCGCCCGCTGCCGGGCCGGCTCAATCTGGTGGTCAGCCGCCAGCCGGGCCTGACCCTGGAGGGCGCCGAGGTATTCGCCACCCTGGAAGCGGCCATCGAGCGCGCCGATGTTTGGGCGCGTGAAGAGGATGCCGAGGAACTGATGCTGATCGGCGGCGCGCAGCTCTATGAGCTGGGCCTGGAACAGGCCGATCGCCTGTATCTGACCCGGGTCGGCCTCGAGCCTGAGGGTGATGCGTTCTTTCCGCAAATCGACGAGTCGGCCTGGCGCATGACCTCCAGCGTCGAGCATCCGGCCTCCGCCGAGACGCCCTTCTACGCCTTCGAAGTGTGGGAACGGCGCGGCGCATAAGCATAACGACCGTTCCGGCTGTCTCTGCCGCCTGATCCCACCAGCGCGCAAGACAGCCATTGCCTTGCCTCTGCCGTAATTTGAATGTTGCTGCAGGAATTTTCGATGACTGATCAATCACCCGTCGACGAGCGCCCGAGCGCCGTCGCTGCACTCTTCGTGCGCCACCCGCTGTGGGAGGATGCGCTGGCCTTGCTGTTCGGCACCGCCCTGGTGGCCTTGGGCATCGCCTTTTATACGCATGCCGGCCTGCTCACCGGCGGCACCGTCGGCATCGCCTTTCTGGCCAACTATCAGGCCGGCTGGTCGTTCGGGCTGGTGTTCTGCCTGGTCAACCTGCCGTTCTACCTGCTCGGTATCTGGCGCATGGGCTGGGGCTTCACCCTGCGTACCGGTTGCGCGGTGCTGCTGGTTTCGCTGCTGGCCGAGGCGACGCCGCACTGGGTCGCCTTCGCTCACCTCAGCGCGCTTTATGCCGCATTGTTCGGTGGCGCTGCGATGGGCCTGGGGTTGCTCATGTTGTTCCGCCATCGCGCCAGCCTGGGCGGGGTGAACATTCTCGCCCTGTACATGCAGGAACGCTTCGGCTTTCGTGCGGGTGCGGTGCAGATGGCCATCGACGCGAGTATCGTGCTGGCGGCCATCTTCGTGGTGTCGCCAGACAAGGTGCTGCTCTCGGTGCTGGGGGCGGTGATGCTCAATCTGGTGCTGGCGATCAATCACCGGGCCGATCGTTACGTCGGCGTCAGTTGATCCCTGCGACGACGTGGGGCAGCCTCGCGGGAGGCAGCCCCTCGCTAGGTTCGAGCGTCAGATCACTTCGGTGAACTGGATGATCTCCACCCAGTAGCCGTCCGGGTCCTTGATAAAGGCGATGTCGCGCATGCGCCCGTCGGTCAGGCGCTTCTGGAAGGGCACACCGAGGTCTTCGAAACGCTGGCAGGCCGCCTTGATGTCCGGCACCGACACGCACAGGTGGCCGAAGCCGCGCGGGTCGCTGTTGCCGCTGTGGTAGGCAAATTCCGGGTCTTTCTCGGTGCCGTAGTTATAGGTCAGCTCCAGCACACCGGGGATGGACTTGCGCCACTGATGGCGGGCGGCCGGATCGGCCGGGATCTGCGATTTGTCGGCGATCAAGGCGAGGAAGTACAGGCTGAACTCGGCGTCGGGGAAATCCTTCTTCTCCAGCAGGGTGAAGCCCAGCACGCGGGTGTAGAAGTCCAGGGATTTCTGCAGATCCTTCACGCGGATCATGGTGTGGTTGTAGACGAAGTCGGCGGTGGCGACGTCGGGCTTGGCGGTCACGCCGGGAATGGCGTTGAGCTCGTCGAGGGTCATGGGGTTCTCCATCAGGCGGGAATGGGGTCGGCGCTGAAAGGCCGTATCTGCCTAGATGGCTTCGCCCATGGCGTTTTTCAAGGTCGAATGTCACAGCAGGGTGGATGGGACTCGTTCATCTGCCTTGCTGGCGTGGTGTTTTGACTGGTGGGCTGAAGCCCAGCCTACAGCCCTGCCCGATCGAGTAGGGTGGGCCGGGCGGCGATCCGCTTCAGCCCACCAATTCCAGCTCCCGCATCAGACCTGCAGTGTGATCAGCTCGGCTCGTACCCGGCCATCCTCGATATGCAGGATGCCCACGCCGATGGGCAGCTTGAAGCGTCGCGGGCCGGCGCTACCGGGGTTGAGGTAGAGCACGCCATCGCGCTCTTCCTGCAGCGGCTTGTGCGAATGCCCGGCGATTACCACGTCGATGCCTTCGGCCTTGGGATCGATGGCCAATTGCTTGAGATCGTGCAGTACATAAAGGCTGACCGCATCGAAGCGCAGGACCAATTGCTCAGGAATGGCGTCGGCCCAGGCCTGGTCATCATTGTTGCCGCGCACCACCGACAGCGGCGCGATGCGCTGCAGTTCGGCGAGAATATGCGGCCCACCGATATCGCCAGCGTGGATCAGATGATCGACGCTATGCAGCGCTGCCAGCGCTTCGGGGCGCAGCAGGTTGTGGGTGTCGGCGATCAGGCCGATGCGCATGGGTGACTCCTGTGTGAGCGAGCGGCCAGCTTGCGGCCGATTGCGCTCCGATGCAAAGGCCGTGGGCAAGAAAAAGCCCGGCACGGTGGCCGGGCTTTCGTGTGCAGCAGCGATCAGCCGTCCAGCATCGCCTTGTCGCGTACCGCGCCCTTGTCGGCGCTGGTGGCGAGCAGGGCGTAGGCCTTGAGCGCGGTCGAGACCTTGCGCGCGCGCGGCTGCACCGGCTTCCAGCCCTTCTTGTCCTGCTCGGCGCGGCGCACGGCCAGCTCTTCATCCGACACCAGCAGGTTGATGCTGCGGTTGGGGATGTCGATCAGCACCTTGTCGCCGTCCTTGACCAGGCCGATGGCGCCGCCGGCGGCGGCTTCCGGCGAGGCGTGGCCGATGGACAGGCCCGAAGTGCCGCCGGAGAAGCGGCCGTCGGTGAGCAGGGCGCAGACCTTGCCCAGGCCCTTGGACTTCAGGTAGCTGGTCGGGTAGAGCATTTCCTGCATGCCCGGGCCGCCTTTCGGGCCTTCGTAGCGGATGATGACGATGTCGCCGGCCTTCACTTCGTCGGCGAGGATGCCTTTGACCGCGCTGTCCTGGCTTTCGAAGATCTTCGCCGTGCCTTCGAAGACGTGGATGGATTCATCCACGCCAGCGGTCTTCACCACGCAGCCGTCCAGGGCGATGTTGCCGTACAGCACCGCCAGGCCACCCTCCTGCGAATAGGCGTGCTCGACCGAGCGGATGCAGCCGTTCTCGCGGTCATCGTCCAGGGTGTCCCAGCGGGTGCTCTGGCTGAAGGCGACCTGGGTCGGGATACCGGCCGGGCCGGCCTTGAAGAAGGTGTGCACCTTCTCGTCGCGGGTCTGGGTGATGTCCCACTGGGCGATGGCGTCGGCCATGCTCGGGCTGTGCACGGTCGGCACGTCGGTGTGCAGCAGGCCGCCACGGGCCAGCTCGCCGAGGATGGAGAAGATGCCGCCGGCGCGGTGCACGTCTTCCATGTGGTACTTCTGGATGTTCGGCGCCACCTTGCACAGCTGCGGCACCTTGCGCGACAGGCGATCGATGTCGCGCAGGTCGAAGGCCAGCTCGGCCTCTTGGGCGGCGGCCAGCAGGTGCAGGATGGTGTTGGTGGAACCACCCATGGCGATGTCCAGGGTCATGGCGTTCTCGAACGCCTTGAAGCTGGCGACGTTGCGCGGCAGCACCGACTCGTCGCCCTCGCCGTAGTAGCGCTGGCACAGCTCGACGACCAGGCGCCCGGCGCGCAGGAACAGCTGCTCGCGATCGGCGTGGGTGGCCAGGGTCGAGCCGTTGCCCGGCAGCGACAGGCCCAGGGCCTCGGTCAGGCAGTTCATCGAATTGGCGGTGAACATGCCGGAGCAGCTGCCGCAGGTCGGGCAGGCGCTGCGCTCGTATTCGGCGACTTTCTCGTCGGAGCAGGAATCGTCGGCCGCCACCACCATGGCGTCGACCAGGTCCAGGCCGTGGTTGGCCAGCTTGGTCTTGCCGGCTTCCATCGGCCCGCCGGAGACGAACACCACCGGGATGTTCAGGCGCAGGGCGGCCATCAGCATGCCGGGGGTGATCTTGTCGCAGTTGGAGATGCAGACGATGGCGTCGGCGCAGTGGGCGTTGACCATGTATTCGACGGAGTCGGCGATGATCTCGCGGCTCGGCAGCGAATAGAGCATGCCGTCGTGGCCCATGGCGATGCCGTCGTCCACGGCGATGGTGTTGAATTCCTTGGCCACGCCGCCGTGCTTCTCGATCTCGCGGGCGACCAGCTGGCCGAGGTCCTTCAGGTGCACGTGGCCAGGCACGAACTGGGTGAAGGAGTTGGCGATGGCGATGATCGGCTTCTTGAAGTCTTCGTCCTTCATCCCGGTGGCGCGCCACAGGGCACGGGCGCCGGCCATGTTGCGGCCGTGGGTGGAGGTTTTCGAGCGGTAATCGGGCATGACACGGTTCCTGCGGCTGATCAGGTGATGTTCGTATGGTGAGCGTCGACTGAACCGGATGCAAACGGAAGGTGGCCGTGCGTTCGGCGGGGCCGCAGGACGCCGCGGGTGGGCGCGCGTCTGGCCCGTGCTCAGGGCCCGCCAGGGGATGGTGGCGAGGAATGCTCCGATTCTACGCCCGCCACCGGCGCAGCGCCAAGGCGCGACTGATTGCCGGTGCAGGTGGCCGTCGTTCCTTGGTGCGATGCCGTTCATCCGGTTGCGCCGTTCGGGCGACTGCTGGCCTGACCTTAAGGTCATCTAGGCTGCGCGATGGTGCGCTCTGCTCCATCGGCGCCCGCACTCGCCAGCGCAAGGATGTGTGCTGCGCCGCTCTGCCGATGTGGTGGTTCGCAGGGCGATGGCGACTCGTACAACAACAATGGAACGAGGAACCTTCCGATGCTCGACTTGAAACTCGGTGGCCTGGCGGCCGCCTGCCTGCTGGTCTGCTCCACCGCCTTGGCCGCTCCCCTGCCGGATACGCCGGGAGCGCCATTTCCGGCCGTAGCCAATTTCGACCGCAGTGGTCCGTACGCCACCAGTAACCAGAGCGAGGGGCCAAGCTGTCGCATCTACCGGCCCAGCAACCTGGGGCAGGGCGGCGTGCGCCATCCGGTGATTCTCTGGGGCAATGGCACCGGTACCGGGCCGTCGACCTATGCCGGGCTGCTGTCGCACTGGGCCAGCCACGGCTTCGTGGTGGCGGCGGCGGAAACCTCCAACGCCGGCACGGGCCGGGAAATGCTGGCCTGCCTGGACTATCTGGTGCGGGAGAACGACAACCCCTACGGCACCTACGCCGGCAAGCTCAATACCGGGCGAGTCGGTACCTCCGGGCATTCCCAGGGCGGCGGCGGTTCGATCATGGCCGGGCAGGACACCCGGGTGCGCACCACGGCGCCGATCCAGCCCTACACCATCGGCCTGGGGCACGACAGCGCCTCGCAGCGTCGCCAGCAGGGGCCGATGTTTCTGATGTCCGGTGGTGGCGACACCATCGCCATTCCCTACCTCAACGCCCAGCCGGTCTACTTGCGCGCCAACGTGCCGGTGTTCTGGGGTGAGCGGCGTTACGTCAGCCACTTCGAGCCGGTCGGCGACGGCGGTGCCTACCGCGGCCCCAGCACCGCCTGGTTCCGCTTCCAGCTGATGGACGACCAGAGTGCACGCGGCACCTTCTACGGCACCTTGTGCAGCCTGTGCAGCAGCCTGCTGTGGTCGGTGGAGCGCCGCGGGTTCTAGCGGCGCGGGATGCTCCGCCCTGCGGGGCGGGGCATCAGGTCGGAATTTCGATGCCGCGCAGGCGTTCGGCGCGGCGGCGCAGCAGTTCGATGGTTACCAAGAGCGCGATGGACACCAGAATCAGCAGGGTGGCGATGGCCAGGATGCTCGGGTTGATCTGCTCGCGCAGGCCCGAGAACATCTGCCGCGGAATGGTGCGCTGCTGCGGGCCGGCCATGAACAGGATCACCACCACCTCGTCGAACGAGGTGATGAAGGCGAACAGCGCGCCGCTGATCACCCCGGGGCGGATCAGCGGCATGATGATGTCGAAGAACACCCGCAGCGGTGTGGCGCCCAGGTTCAGGGCGGCGCGCGCCAGGCTGTAGTCGAAGCCGGTGAGCGTGGCGGTGACGGTGATGATCACGAAGGGCGTGCCGAGCGCGGCGTGGGCGAGGATCACCCCCAGGTAGCTGCCGGCCAGGCCGAGGTTGGAGTAGAAGAAGAACATGCCGGCGGCGGTGATGATCAGGGGCACGATCATCGGCGACAGCAGCAGGGCGGTGATGAAGCGGCGATACGGCATGTCGTCGCGCGCCAGGCCCACCGCGGCGCAGGTGCCGAGCACCGTGGCCAGGACGGTGGCGAAGATGCCGATGACGAAGCTGTTCTTGATCGCCAGGATCCATTTCGGGTCGTTGAGAATCTCCCGATACCAGCGCAGCGAGTAGGCCTCCGGGTCCAGCGTGAGCATGCCTTCGGTGAAGCTGAAGAACGGCTCGGCATTGAACGACAGCGGCACGATCACCAGGATCGGCAGGATCAGAAACAGCAGCACCAGCCAGGAACTGACCTTGAGCAGCCAGTTGCCGAGGTGGTGCCAGAAACCGTAGTAGGCGGGGATCTTCATCGTCTCGTCATCCCAACTTGATATTGCTGGCGCCAACGAAGCGGTCGTAGACCCAGTACAGCAGCAGGATCAGCCCCAGCAGCAGCGAGCCCAGTGCGGCGGCCAGCTCCCAGTTGTTCGAGCGCTGCATGTGGAAGGCGATGATGTTGCTGATCATCTGCCCGTCCGTGCCGCCCACCAGCGCCGGGGTGATGTAGTAGCCCACCGAGATGATGAACACCAGGAGCGCTCCGGCGCTGAGGCCGGGCAGGGTCATGGGGAAGTAGATGCGGGCGAAGGCCGGGATCGGCTTGTCGCCCAGGCTCAGGGCGGCGCGCAGGTAGCTGGGGTCGATGCCGCGCATCACGCTGTACAGCGGCAGGATCATGAACGGCAGCAGGATGTGGGTCATCGCCACCACGGTGGCGAACGAGGTGTAGAGCATCTCGAAGGGCTGGCTGATCAGGCCGATGCCCATGAGCGTGGAATTGATCACGCCGTTGGTCTGCAGCAGCGCGATCCATGAGGTGGTGCGCACCAGCAGTGAGGTCCAGAACGGCAGCAGTACCAGCACCAGCAGCAGGTTGGCGCGATTCGACGGCAGGCCGGCCAGGTAATAGGCCAGCGGGTAGCCGAGCAGGGCGCAGAGCAGGGTGATGACCAGCGCCATGTTCAGGGTCTTGGAGTACAGCTGCAGATAGATCTGCGTGTCCTGGCGCACCTGGATGCCTTCATCGGGATGCAGCTCCAGGTCCAGGGCGGTCAGGTAGTAGTCGTAGGTGTAGACCTTGCCGGCACGTTCGATGGCGTACCACAGCTCGGGGCGGCTCCAGTTGCGGTGGCTCTCGAGCAGGGTCTCGACGCCCTGGCTCGACAATGCTTCGGCATCCATCCGGCCGATGCGCCGTGCGGTGGATTTGACCACGCTGGACATGCCGGTGAAGGCGCGGTTGAACTCCTCGGACAGCTTGCCGGACAGGCGCTGCTTGTCGAGGGCGTGCAGTTCGCTGACGAACACGCTCAGCGTGCGTTCGTCCGGCAACTGCTTGTGATCGTCCCAGCGCTCCAGTTCGGCCAGGGTCAGGGGGATCAGCTCGGCCACCGTCGGGTGATACACGCTGCGCCACAGCATGCTGCCGATGGGGGCGACGAAGGTGACGAGGATGAACAGCAGCAGCGGCGCCACGAACAGGAAGGCGGTGAGGCGCTTCTTGCGGCGGGCACTGGCGGCTTGGCCGGCTTCGCTGGTGGTGAGCGATGACAAGGTGTTACTCCGAAAAGCAGGGCGTACAGCGAGCCCCTAAATAGCTCCCTCTCCCACAAGTGGGAGAGGGGAGCCGATGGCCTTTACTTCAACAGCCACTCGTTGAACTTCTCGCCCAGCGATTCGCCGTAGTCGGCCCAGAACTCCGAGCCGGCCTGGATGCCTTTGTCCAGGTGGGCGGTGGGCAGGTGCGGGGTCGCGCTCTGGTCGGCCAGCGGCATGGACGACTTGCGGGTCGGGCCGTAGGCCACGTCCGGCATGCCGGCCAGCGGCTTGGAGCCGGTGGCGTACTTGATGAACTCCATGGCCAGGTCCTTCTTCTTCGAGCCCTTGACGATGGCCCAGGCGTCGAGGTCGTAGACGTGGCCGTCCCAGACGATCTCGAAGGGTTTCTTCTCCTGCACGATGGCGTCGTAGAAGCGGCCGTTGGCCGACTGCACCAGCACGGCGCCGCCGTCATTGAGCAGCTGCGGCGCCTGCGACCAGGAGTCGAACCAGACGATGTCCTTCTTGATGCTGGCCAGCTTGTCGAAGGCGCGCTGCTGGCCTTCGGGGGTGGCGAGCACCTCGTAGACTTCGGCGGGCGCCACGCCATCGGCCAGCAGCGCCCACTCCATGTTCACCTGCGGGCGCTTGCGCATGGCGCGCTTGCCGGGAATCTTGCTGGTGTCGAAGAAGTCCTGAATGCTGGCAGCCTTGGTGCCGCCGATGGTGTTCTGGTTGTAGGCGAACACCACCGACCAGACGATATTGCCCACCGCGCACTCGCTGGCCAGGGCTTCGGGGATGAAGTCCTGCGCGGCCGGGGTGCCGTCGATGCCGGGCGGCAGGGCGCTGTGGTCGAGGCTTTCCAGCAGGCCTTCGGAGCAGGCGCGCTCGAGGTCGATCACCTCGAAGTCGACCACGTCCCACTGGATGTTGCCCGACTCGACCTGTGCCTTGATCTCGGCGACGCCGCCGGAGTAGTCCTCGAACAGCACCTTGACCCCGGTTTCCTTCTGATAGGGGTCGATGACATGCTTCTTCTGCGCCGCGCCATAGGCGCCGCCCCAGGACACCACGGTGAGGCTGTCCTGGGCCGTTGCAGTGCTCGCGGTGAGTCCCAGTGCCGCCACCAGGGCGAAGGTGGAAACGCTGGTAGTCAGTGATCTAGCCATTGCTGTGCTCCATTTGCTTCTACTAGTTGTGGGGTGGGACTTCCGATCGATCCAGGGCCTGGCTGTCTTCCGGCAGCCAGGCGAGGGCGACTTCGTCATGCGCGCTGAGGTGCGGGGCCGAGCTGTCGTTGAGGTTCTTCACCACCAGCTCGCTGCCGCTGGCGGTCTCGAAGTGGTAGCGGATGTATTCGCCGACGTAGTGGCGGGTGACGAAGCGCGCCTTGACCTGGTTGCCGCTGCCGCCGAGGCGGTCGGTGAAGTTGAGCTTCTCCGGGCGTACCGACACCGTGGTCGGCTGGCCGACCTCGGTGCAGTTGGCCTTCAGCGTCCGGACCAGGCCGCCATCGTCCAGACGCACCTGCACGCTGTCGTCGGCGACGCTTTCGATCACCCCGGCCAGCTTGTTGCTCTCGCCGATGAAGTCGGCGACGAACAGGTTGGCCGGGCGCTCGTAGAGCACGTGCGGCGCGGCGCACTGCTGCACCACGCCGTTGTTGAACACGGCGATGCGGTCGCTCATGGTCAGCGCTTCGGTCTGGTCGTGGGTCACGTAGATCACGGTGAAGCCGAGCTGCTCGTGCAGGCGCTTGATCTCGAACTGCATCTGCTCGCGCAGCTTCTTGTCCAGCGCGCCGAGCGGCTCGTCCATCAGCACGATGTCCGGGGCGAAGATCAGTGCGCGGGCCAGGGCCACGCGCTGGCGCTGACCGCCGGAGAGCTGGCCGGGGTAGCGGCCGCCGAAGGCCTGCAGCTCAACCAGGGCGAGGTAGTCCTCGACCTTGGCGCGGATTTCGTCCTTGGGCAGCTTGCGGATCTTCAGCGGGTAGGCCAGGTTCTCGCGGATGGTCATGTGCGGGAACAGCGCGTACTGCTGGAAGACCATGCCGATGTTGCGGTCGTAGGGGGCGATGCTGGTGACGTTGCGGCCGTTGATCAGGATCTCGCCGCTGGTCACGTCCTCGAAACCGGCGAGCATCATCAGGCAGGTGGTCTTGCCCGAGCCCGAGGGGCCGAGCAGGGTGATGAATTCGCCCTTGGCCACGTTGAGGTTGAAATCCTTGACCACCAGCGTCTTGTGGTCGTAGGTCTTCTTCACGTTGGTGAATCGCAGGAACGCGTCGTTCCCAGCCTGCGCAGCCATAGTCCTCCCCATCACCCGCAATCTGGAGCCAGCTCGTGGCCGGCTCCAACATCCTGAATCGATGCGGCCCTATCGTGTAGGCCGTTCGTTATGTAAATAGCCAAAAGCAATAAGCAAGCCAGACGACCCGGGTGGGTCGCTGGCGCTCTGTTTCGCTGGATGAAGCCTAGTTCAGCCTGGGCAGGTGTGCAGAGTGGGTGTGGAAGGAAGTAACAGGCGGGAAGACGGAAGGCACCTGACGACACGCACTGGGCTGGTGCGTGTCGCCCGAGCCTGGGGCGGGCGCGGTTGCCGATCACATGGCCGTTGCGCCGCGACCCGCCACCAGACCGTAGCCCGGATACAATCCGGGGCAGTGTCTCGGGCAGACCGTTCCCGGATTTCATCCGGGCTACCTGCTGCCTCTGTCTCGGTGGGTTATGCGCCGCTATCCCACCTCAGGTCGCATTGCTCAGCTGTTCGGCAGCAGGCGTACGGTCAGGCTCTTGATATAGCGCGTCTCGGCGATGGCCGGGTGTACCGGGTGATCCGGGCCCTGGGCGCCGCGCTCGAGCAGCTGGATGTTGCGATCCAGATGGCGTGCGCTGGTCAGCAGGATGTTCTGCAGGTTGTCCTCCTCCAGGTGCATGGAGCAGCTGGCGCTGACCAGGATGCCGTCCTTGTTGAGCAGGCGCATGGCGGTTTCGTTGAGGCGGCGGTAGGCGGCCTCGCCGTTCTTGATGTCCTTCTTGCGCTTGATGAAGGCGGGTGGATCGGCGATCACCACGTCGAAGCGCTCTTCGGCGGATTTCAGCTCACGCAAGGCGGCGAACACGTCGCCTTCCACGCAGGTGACCCTTTCGGCGAAGCCATTGAGCGTGGCGTTGCGCTCCACGCCGTCGAGGGCGAAGCCGGAGGCGTCCACGCAGAACACTTCGCTGGCGCCGAACGCCGCCGCCTGCACGCCCCAGCCGCCGATGTAGCTGAACAGGTCGAGCACGCGCTTGCCCTTGACGTAGGGCGCCAGGCGCGCGCGGTTCATGCGGTGATCGTAGAACCAGCCGGTTTTCTGCCCTTCGATCACCGGCGCTTCGAACTTCACGCCGTTCTCTTCCAGGGCGACCCACTCCGGCACCTGGCCGTAGGCGGTTTCCACGTAGCGCTCGAGGCCTTCGGCGTCGCGCGCGCTGGAGTCGTTCTTGAACAGGATGCCGCTGGGCTTGAGCACCTGGATCAGCGCGGCGAGCACGTCGTCCTTGTGCGCCTCCATGGTGGCCGAGGCCAGCTGCACCACTAGGATGTCGAAGAAACGGTCGACCACCAGACCCGGCAGCAGGTCGGAGTCGCCATACACCAGGCGGTAGCAGGGCTTGTCGAACAGGCGCTCGCGCAGGCTCAGGGCGACGTTGAGGCGATGCACCAGCAGCGACTTGTCCAGCACGTGCTTGACGTCACGCGACAGCAGGCGGGCGCAGATCAGGTTGTTCGGGCTCATGGCAACGATGCCCAGCGGCTTGCCGCCGGCCGCTTCGAGTAGGGCCTGGTCGCCAGCGGCAAAACCGTGCAGCGGCGTAGCGGCCACATCGATCTCGTTGCTGTAGACCCACAGATGGCCGGCGCGCAGGCGTCGGTCGGCGTTGGCTTTCAGGCGCAGGCTGGGCAGGGAAGACATGGGTTCGGGCTCCGCGGGAAAAAGAGCGGGATTATAGCCGGTTGCGCGGCCGCCAGGCGGTTACAAAAGTCGGCTGCGGGGGATGGTGGCCATTGGCTAAACTGTGGGCCTTTTCTCACTTCCCGCAGTCGTCCCATGGCCTACGAACTTTCCGCCGAGCAGATCCAGCAAGCCCTGCAAGGCATCAGCGTGCCGCCGCAGCCGCAGATCATGGTCGATCTGCAGATGGAGCAGGTCATGCCCAGCCCGGATCTGAAGGCCATCGCCCGGCTGATCAGCCAGGACCCCGGCCTTTCCGGCGCGCTGCTGAAGATCGTCAACTCGGCGCATTTCGGCCTGGCCAACCGCATCGCCTCGATCCAGCAGGCGGTGAATCTGCTGGGCTGCCATACGGTGATCAACCTGATCAATGCGCAGTCGATCAAGGGCGAGCTGACCGACGAGGCCATTCTGGTGCTCAACCGCTTCTGGGACAGCGCCCAGGACGTGGCCATGACCTGCCTGACCCTGGCCAAGCGCATCGGCTACCACTCCCCGGACGAGGCCTACAGCCTGGGACTGTTCCACAATTGCGGCATTCCGCTGATGCTCAAGCGCTTCGCCAATTACATGGAGGTGCTGGAGGAGGCCTATGCCAGCACCGGCGACGTGCTCAGGGTGGTCGATACGGAAAACCGTCTGCTCAATACCAACCACGCGGTGGTGGGGTATTTCACCGCGCGCTCCTGGCGTCTGCCCGAGCACCTGTGCGAGGTGATCGCCAACCACCACAACGCCTGGGCGATCTTCAGCGACGAGTCCGGCCGCGATGCGCAGCTCAAGACCCTGCTGGCGATACTCAAGATGGCCGAGCACATCTGCGAAACCCACCGCGTACTCGGCGGGCAGGCGGTGGACCTGGAGTGGCAGTGCATCGAGCAGCCGATCCTCGAGTACGTCGGCCTGTCGGGCTACGACTTCGAAAACCTGCGCGAGAGCATTCGCGATCTGGCGGTGCTGTAGATACCAGGGTTTCGCGGGGCCGCCCGGGCCGTGCGCCCCCTACCGTCGCGCACCCCGCTCCTGCTAAGGTGGCGCACCGCTGTTTTTGCCTGTCGTACCCCTCATGCCCGAACTACCTGAAGTCGAAACCACCCGCCGCGGTATCGCCCCCTATCTCGAAGGGCAGCGCGTCAGCCGCGTGATCGTGCGCGAGCGCCGCCTGCGCTGGCCGATTCCCGAGGACCTGGACGTGCGTCTGTCCGGCCAACGCATCGAGTGCGTCGAACGCCGCGCCAAGTACCTGCTGATCAAGGCCGAGGCCGGTAGCCTGATCGGCCATCTGGGCATGTCCGGCAGCTTGCGCCTGGTCGAGTGCGGCCTGGTCGCGGCCAAGCACGAGCATGTGGATATCGAACTGGAGTCCGGCCTGGCCCTGCGCTACACCGATCCGCGGCGCTTCGGCGCGCTGCTGTGGTGCGAGGACCCGCTGCGTCACGAACTGCTCGCCCGGCTCGGCCCTGAACCCCTGGGCGGCCTGTTCGATGGCGAGCGGCTGTTCCAGCTCTCGCGCGGCCGCAGCATGGCGGTCAAGCCCTTCATCATGGACAACGCGGTGGTGGTGGGGGTGGGCAATATCTATGCGACCGAGGCGTTGTTCGCGGCCGGCATCGATCCGCGCCGCGAAGCCGGGTCGATCTCGCGGGCGCGCTACCTGCGCCTGGCCGAGGAGATCAAGCGCATCCTCGCCCATGCCATCGAGCGTGGCGGCACCACGCTGCGCGACTTCGTCGGCGGCGATGGCCAGCCCGGCTACTTCCAGCAGGAGCTGTTCGCCTACGGCCGCGGCGGCGAGTTCTGCAAGGTCTGCGGCACTACGCTGCGTGAGGTCAAGCTGGGGCAGCGGGCGAGTGTGTACTGTCCCAAGTGTCAACGTTGAAAAACGGCTGACGGGCGACCCTCAGGGCGGGTTGCCCGCACTCCGGCATAAAAACAAGAAAATACCGAGGTTTGATCGATGTCCGGTAACTACCTGCCTCGCAATCCGGCCGCCGAATGGCTGGGGCGCAGCGTGCTGACACTCATGGGCTGGCGAATCGAGGGCGAGCTGCCGAAGCTCGACAAGTTCGTCGCCATCGGCGCCCACCATACCTCCAACTGGGACTTCGTGATCTTCATCGCGCTGAAGTTCGTGCTGCGCCTGAACGCACGCTGGTTCGGCAAGCACAGCATCTTTCGCTGGCCCTTCGCTGGCCTGATGCGCAGCTGGGGCGGCATCCCGATCCGTCGCGATCGCCAGCTCAATACCGTCGAACAGGCCGTGCAGGCCTTTCGCGAGCACGACCAGTTCATCCTGGTGCTGTCGCCGGAAGGCACACGCAAGAAGGTCGAGCGCTGGAAAATGGGCTTCTACCATATCGCTCTGGGCGCCGGCGTACCCATCGTGCTGGGCGCGCTGGATTACCAGAACCGGCGTGTAGTGATCGGTCCGACCTTCCAGCCGACCGGTGACGAGAAAGCCGATCTGGCCGCCATGCTGACGTTCTTCCGCCCCTACGTGCCGAAAAAGCCGGAATACGCCTTTCATGGCGATTGACGTCCGTCACGCTGACAATTACCAATGCGCTGTTATAGTTACTGGCACTTTCCCGAAAAAC
The DNA here is from genome assembly GCF_021495345.1 of Pseudomonas hydrolytica. Classification (NCBI taxonomy): domain Bacteria; kingdom Pseudomonadati; phylum Pseudomonadota; class Gammaproteobacteria; order Pseudomonadales; family Pseudomonadaceae; genus Ectopseudomonas; species Ectopseudomonas hydrolytica. The sequence goes on along the minus strand of NZ_CP099397.1, from coordinate 4,828,657 downwards.
CTGAAGGATCGATCCATGAAACCGTTCCGCACCACCGCTGCTGTCCTGGCGCTGACCTCTGGCCTGCTGGCGCTGCCGGCTCAGGCGGAAGTGGTTCAGCAGAACGCCAGCGGCGACCCGCTCTACACCGTCGAGGCGCCCAAGGGCTACGCCATGTTCGGCGACCTGGTCATCGCCCGCCCGCTGCTGATCGGCGCTACCGCCCTCGGTGCCGCGGCCTTCATCGTCAGCCTGCCGTTCACCGCGCTGGGCGGCAATGTCGGCGAGGCAGCCCAGTCGCTGGTGGTCGAGCCGGGGCGCGAAGCCTTCGTGCGCTGCCTGGGCTGCACCAGCAGCGGCTACAAGCAAGACTGATTCGCTGTAATCGGTTCGTCGCGGCCTCTCGCCTCCCCACGGAGGCGAGAGGCCGTTTGCGTTTGAACACCGAAAAAAGGAAGAAGCGGTGGTGATGAAGTCCCTGCGCTGGGTGATGTTGCTGCTGGTGGCAATGGGGCTGATCGCCTCGTTCTGGTTCAGCCAGGGCTGGCTGCAGCTGTGCGCCGGCCTGGCGATCTTCCTGTTCGGCATGCAATGCCTGGAAGAAGGCCTGCGCCAACTGGCCGGCAGCAAGCTGGAGCAGATACTCGGGCGCAGCACCTCGACCCCCTTCAAGAGCCTGCTGTTCGGTGTCGGCGGCACCCTGCTGCTGCAGTCCAGCACCCTGGTGTCGCTGCTGACCATCGCCTTCATCAGCACCGGGCTGATCCAGCTGGCCGGCGGCATCGCCATTCTGTTCGGCGCCAATCTCGGTGCCACCAGTGGCATCTGGCTGCTGGCGCTGGCCGGGCAGAACCTCAGCCTCAGTCCGCTGGCGTTGCCGCTGCTGGTGTTCGGTGTGCTGGCCGGTTTTTTCGGCCCCAGGAGCAAGGCAGCCGGGCGCATCGTGCTGGGCATCGCCTTCATCTTTCTCGGCATCGACCAGATCAAGGACGGCTTCGCCAGTTTCGGCGACGGCCTGGACATGACCGGCTATCAGGAGGGCGGCTGGCGCGGGGCGCTGCTGTTCACCGCCATCGGCATGGCGATCACCGTGGTGTTGCAGTCCAGCCATGCCACGCTGATGCTGACCCTTGCCGCCCTGGCCGGCGGTCAGCTGGAATTGGGCCAGAGCCTGGCCATCGCCATCGGCTCCAACGTCGGCAGCAGCGTGACCACCGCCTTCGTCGGCTCCCTCGGTGGCAACCGCAACGGCCAGCGCCTGGCCCTGGCGCACGTGCTGTTCAACATCACCAGCGGCATTCTCGCCTTCTGTCTGCTGGGGCCGCTGACCTGGCTGGTGCAGGCGCTGGCCGAGCCGCTGGGCCTGGGCGAGAACAGCCTGATCCAGCTGGCGATGTTCCACACCCTGTTCAACGCCATGGGCGTGGCGCTGTTCTGGCCGTTGCAGACGCGATTGGCGCAATTGCTGATCCGCTGGCTGCCGGAGCGCAGCGAGCCACAGGTACTGATCACCGAGCTGGCGAGCGAGAAAGTCGCCGAGCCGGAGCGGACGCGGGCGCGCTACCTCAACGAACGGGCGCTGGATTCGGTGGAGGCCGCGTCCGGCGCGGTGGTGCAGGAGCTGGGGCACCTCGGCCGCCTGAGCCTGGAGGTGATCTGTCATGCCCTGTATCTGCCGGTGGACCAACTGGCACGCGCCAAGGGCGACGACCAGTTGCTGCAGGCCAGGCCCGCACGTGGCAGCTTTGAGGCCGAGCATCTCTATCAGTTTCATATCAAGGGGGTGTACGGCGACCTGCTGAGCTTCATGGGGCGCATGGAACTGCCCATGGACGAAGCGCACCAGCAGTTCTGGGTCAGTTGCCAGCTGGCGGCGCTGCAACTGGTGGACGCGGTCAAGGACGCCAAGCACCTGCAGAAGAACCTCGGCCACTACCTCGACGCGCCGCCTTCGGCCGTGCGCGATGCCTATGTGGAGCTGCGCCGCCATCTGCTCGCCACCTTGCATGAGGTGCGCGAACTGGCGCGTTCAGATCTGCCCGAGGAGGCCTGGCTGGCGCGTCTGCGCTGGCTCGACGAGCAGGCGGCGAACTTCGATGCGAAGTTCCGCCAGCGCCTGTTCGCCGAAGTGCGCGACGGCCGTCTGGATGGTCTGCAGACCAGCTCGCTGATGAACGATCTGGGCTACGTCAGCCGCATCTTCCAGAGCCTGCGCAACGTGCTGATGCTGGGCAGCGAGCAGGCGCTGTTCCGCGAGCTGCGCAAGTTCGGTGAGGAGCAGGAGAGCCTGATCCGGCTCTCCTGACACAAGGCGTAGCCCGGATTGCATCCGGGCTACTGCAGTGTTCGGTAGGGCGGGTACAACCCGCCGATCAAGGTGTCACTGTGCCGATCCCGCGCGGATCGCTCGCCGCCTGCACCTCGCCGCTGGCCTTGTCCCACAGCAGCACCTGCTGATTGCCGTACTGCCGGTCCAGGCGCTTGAGTTCATGGCCGCGTTTCTCCAGCTCGGCGATCTGCGCGTCGCTGAAGGTGTCCGGCTCGTGCTCGATCACATCCGGCAGGAACTGATGGTGATAGCGCGCCACGGCCGGCCAGCTTGCGATGGGCTGCTCGTCCAGGTACTCCAGCATCGACAGCAGCACCATGCTGGGGATGCGGCTGCCACCCGGTGTGCCGAAGGCGGCGAACTCATCCACGCTTTCGATAAAGCTCGGGCTCATCGATGACAGCGGGCGCTTGCCGCCTGCGATGGTGTTGGCCTGGCTGCCGGCCAGGCCGTAGGCATTGGCGCCCTGCACGTCGGCAGCGAAATCGTCCATCTCGTCGTTGAGCAGCACGCCGGTGCCGGGCACGGTAAAGGCGGCGCCGAAGGGCAGATTGATCGACAGGGTGGCGGCCACCGCGTTGCCTTCGGTGTCGAGCACGGCGAAGTGCGTGGTGTGGTCGCCCTCGTGCCAGGTGCCGGCAGGCGGCAGGCTGGCGCTGGGGGTGGCGCGCTCGGGGTCGATGCTGCCGGCCAGTACCGCCAGATGCCCCGGCGAAAGCAGTTGCTCGACCGGGTTCTTGACGAAGTCCGGGTCGCCGAGCAGGCCGCGGTCACGGTAGGCACGACGCAGCGCTTCGACCACGTAGTGCACGCGCTGCACCGGCTCGGCCTCGCGCCAGGGCAGTTGCTGCAGGATCGCCAGGCTCTGCGCCAGCGCGATGCCGCCGGCCGAAGGTGGTGGGGCGCTGATCAGCTCACGGCCGTCTTCGAGGGCGAAACGCAGCGGTGCGCGCCGTTGCACGCGATATTCCGCCAGATCGTCCTCGTTCCAGATGCCGCCTGCCTTGCGCACGCCGGCGATCAGGCGCTTGCCCAGCTCGCCGCCATAGAACCCGGCGCGGCCGTGGTCGGCCAGCGCCTGCAAGGTGGTCGCCAGCTCCGGCTGGCGCAGCCGGTAACCTTCTGCCGGCACCTCGCCCTGGTCGAGGAACAGGCGGGCGCTTTCGGCGTCGTCGCGCAGCGCCGCCAGGCGCCAGGTTGCCCGCTCACGGTAGACGCGATCGACCGCGAAGCCCTCGTTGGCCAGGCGAATCGCTGGTGCTAGGCTGCTTTTCAGCGGCAGGCGGCCGTGCTTCTCGGCCAGTTCGACCAATGCTGCCGGCAGCCCCGGTATGGCCGCGGCCAGCGCGCCATTGAGCGAGAGCTCGCGCTGCGCCTTGCCGTCACGTACGTAGAGATCCGGCTTGGCTTCCAGCGGCGCACGCTCGCGGGCGTCGAGGAAATCGTAGACAGGCGTGTCACCGCCACTGCGCAGGAGGAAGAAACCACCGCCACCCAGGCCCGAGCCGTAGGGCTCGACCACGGCCAGGGCCGCGCTGGCGGCGACGGCGGCGTCGAAGGCATTGCCGCCGGCGTCGAGCATCTGCTGCGCGGCGGCAGTGGCGGCGGGGTGAGCGGTGGCAATGGCGGGTTGTTGCGGGGCGGCATGGGCCAGCAGGCTGGCGCCGAGCAGCAGGGTCGATAGCAGGAGTTTGCGCAACATGCGATCTACCAGAGGCGGCTGAAGGAAGCTTGCAGCTTAACAGCCTCGCTCGGGCGAGGGGGCGCAACGGGCGCGGAGAAAGCAGGAGGCCGCCGGCCTCCTCGGAAGCGTCAGGCCTTGCCGGTGATGATGCGGTACTTCTGCATCAGTTCATCCTTGCTCTCGACGTTGTTCTCGTCGAGCGGGATGCAGTCCACCGGGCAGACCTGCTGGCATTGCGGCTCGTCGTAATGGCCGACGCACTCGGTGCACAGGTTGGGGTCGATCACATAGATCTCCTCACCCTGGGAAATGGCGCCGTTGGGGCACTCGGGTTCGCAGACGTCGCAGTTGATGCAATCGTCGGTGATGATCAGGGACATGGAGCAACTCCTGTCGAGGCGTTGGCTTCGACATCTTACGGGCTTTGATGCTGCAAATTGTGCCGGATTACCGGCAGGCGCGCCATGCGGCCTTGCCTTGAACTTGAGTGCACTGCTGCCATCAGGTGCGCACGGCGCACCCTACGACGTTCCGGACTCAGTTCTTTTGAAAGCGCGCGTTGAGTGCGTCGGCGACGGCCGGATGGACGAACTTGGAGATATCGCCGCCCAGGGCCGCGATCTCGCGCACCAGGGTCGAGGAGATGAAGGAGTACTTTTCCGACGGGGTGAGGAACAGACTTTCCACATCCGGCGCCAGTTGGCGGTTCATGTTGGCCAGCTGGAACTCGTACTCGAAGTCGGACACCGCACGCAGGCCGCGCAGGAACACGTTGGCGCCCTGTTCCTTGACGAAGTGCGCCAGCAGCGAGGAGAAACCCACCACTTCGACATTCGGCAGGTGCTTGGTCACCTCACGGGCCAGCTCGACGCGTTGTTCCAGCGGGAACAGCGGGTTCTTCTTGGGGCTGGCGGCAACGGCGATGATGACGTGATCGAAAAGTCGCGCGGCGCGTTCGACCAGATCGCCATGGCCTTTGGTGATGGGGTCGAAGGTACCCGGGTACAACACTCGATTCATCGCTTCGTCCTGTTCGAGGCGGCAAGAGTCGCGGATGGTAGCGCAGCGTTTCCCTTGCGGCCAAGCGCGACGAAAGCTCAGTTGCCGCGCAGATGCAGGAGCAGCGCGGGCAGCAGGCAGGCGAGGGCGATCCAGTCGGCGATCACCACACGGCGCAGAGCCTCGTTGTAGACAGGCGCGCTCCATGCCAGCAGGAGAAAGGCGAGCACGCTGATCAGCCCGCCGATCAGCGCCGCGCTGCGCAGCGCCGGGATGAAGGCAGCGGCCACCAGCAGCGCGCCGAGCAGACCGAAGAGCACGGCGCGGTGGCGCATGAGGATCTGCAGGTTGGGCTCGTCCAGGGCGATGCCGTACAGCGCATTGAGGCGTTCACCCCCTAGCACGCCGACCAGCGGCAGCAGATGGATGACACCGGCCACCAGCAGCAGAACGGCGATCAGCTTGCTCATCTCAGGCCCTCAGGCGTTCGCCCAGCAGGGTGGCGAGCTTGGCGGTCAGGCCATAGATCGACAGCTGCGGGTTGGCGCCGATGCTGGTGGGAAACAGCGAACCGTCATGGATCGACAGGTTGGCCAGGTGATGGTGGCGGCCGAGGCTGTCGACCACCGCCTGCTGCGCATCCTCGCCCATGGCGCAGCCGCCCATCACGTGGGCGCTGCCCAGGCGGGTGCGATACAGCGCCAGGTCGAGGTTCTCGATCATGTCCCGGGCCTCCTTCCAGCTGCCGACGTAACGCGCATCGGCATGGGTCGGCATCACCGCCTTGGCACCGGCGGCGAACTGGATTTCCGCCATGGACAGGTAGGCGCGGCGCACGCCGTCCCAGGTGTAGTCGGTCATCTGGTAGTCGAGCACCGGGCTGCCGTCGCCGCGCAGCTCCACGCGGCCTTCGGCGCTGTCTTCGTGGAAACCGTCGCGCAGCAGGGCGAGCATCACGTTGGTGTGCGGCAGTTGCGCCATGCGCATGGCATTCGCGCGACCGAAGTCGCCGAGCAGGGTGGCGGTCAGGGCCGGTTGCAGCGGCGGCACTTCCAGTTTGTAGGAGAGGCGCCCGCCGGTGCCGTCGTCCCACTGGAAATGGTCGGAATAGACCGACTGCGGCGCACCGTAGAAGGGGTTGATGACCTGCTCGAACTGCGCCGCGGAGAAGTTCACCAGGTGCAGGTAGGTGCGCCGGCCGACGCGCTGGTGCGGGTCGGGCGCATTGGAGCGCAGCAGGATGCCGGGCGTATTGATGCCGCCGCCGGCCAGCACGTAGTGCCGCGCCTTGATCCGGATGCGCTTGCCGTTGGGGGCCACGCAGCGCTCGTCCATGCCCAGGCAGTCGATGCCGACCACCTTGTCGCCTTCGATCAGCAGCTTGTCGGCGCGCGCCAGGTAGAGCAGCTCGCCGCCGGCGTCGAGGGTGGCGGGGATGGTGGTGACCAGCATCGACTGCTTGGCGTTGGTCGGGCAGCCCATGCCGCAGTAGCCGAGGTTCCAGCAGCCGCGCACGTTGCGCGGGATCGGCGCCCAGTGATAGCCGAGCTTGTCGCAACCGCTGCGCAGCACCTCGTTGTTGGCATTCGGTGGCACCGCCCAGGGCGCGACGCCCAGGCGCTGCTCCATCTTCTCGAACCAGGGCGCCATGGACTCGACGTCATGGCCCTTCACCCCATGCACCTCGGCCCAGTGCGCCAGGGTCTGCGGCGGCGTGCGGAAGCTGCTGGTCCAGTTGACCAGCGTGGTGCCGCCAACGGCGCGGCCCTGCAGGATGGTGATGGCGCCGTCCTTGCTCATGCGGCCGATGCCCTCCTGATAGAGGGTCGGGTAGGCATCGGCCTCGCGCATCTTGAAGTCGTCGCTGGTCTTGAGCGGACCTTCCTCGATCAGCAGCACCTTGTAACCGGCGGCGCTGAGGATTTCCGCCGTGGTGCCGCCACCGGCGCCGCTGCCGACGATGGCGACATCGACTTCCAGGGTCAGGTCGTTTTCCAGACGCGAACCGTCGTATGTTTTCCAGCCCCTGGCCAGGCCTTGCTTGAACAGATCGGGTACGGGCATTTCAGGCTCTCTTCTTGTCATTCACAGCGAGCGAGACGGGGCGGGTAGGGTGCGCTGCGCGCACCGAGGCACAACCCCGCTTTGTGGTGCGCATGGCGCACCCTACGGGAGCCGCGACACGTCTTCAGACGGTGGGCGGCCCCGGATAGCCGCAATGCGCCCAGGCCTCCGAGCGGCTGTACCAGGCCATCATTACCAGTTGCAGCAGCGAGGCGTGGCCCATGCGCAGCAGGCTCAGGCTGCTGTTCTGCCAGCGCGCGAGGAAGTTGCGCACGTCATCGGCGCTGGCGTTGTCCCAGCTGCCCCAGACCCCGGTCAGCGGGCCGCGGGTGATGGGCAGGGCGAGCACGTCGAACAGCTGCACGGTGAGTTTGAGCATCTCCGGCGACAGGTGCGCCAGGCTGGTGTCGAGGCTCTTCAGCGTCCCATCGATGGCCTGCGGCATCTGCTCGGCGCTGACGGCGCCGTCGAGCATCACCGGGATCAGTGCGCGCAGAAAGGGCAGGTCGCTGCTGCGCAGGATCAGGTAGCCATTGGCTGGCGTGCTGGCCGAGCAGCCGCTGAGGGTGGCGGTCAGCCCGGCGGTGCCGAGCAGCGCCGTGCCCAGCAGGCCGACCTTGAGCAGATTGCGCCGCGACAGCTGCGGCGCGTCGAGAGTGGTGTCGTTCATTGTTGTTGTCACCAGGCGTAAAACGGGCGCTGCCCGCGTTGTTCAGCGTACGAACAGCTTGTAAACCAGCTTCTGGATCGCCTTGCCATAGGGCGGGTAGATCAGCCGCGCGGCGTTGAAGCGCTGCTTGATGAACACGCCCTTGGCCTTGCTGAAGGTCAGGAAACCTTCGTGACCGTGGTAATGGCCCATGCCGGAGGGGCCGATGCCGCCGAACGGCATGTCGTCCTGGGCCACGTGCAGCAGGGTGTCGTTCAGGCACACGCCGCCGGAATGGGTCTCGTGCAGCACGCGCTGCTGCTCGCGCTTGTCGTAGCCGAAGTAGTACAGCGCCAGCGGACGTGGCCGCGCGTTGACGTAGGCGAAGGCGTCATCCAGGCGCTCATAGGGCACCACCGGCAGCAGCGGACCGAAGATCTCGTCCTGCATCAGCTTCATGTCGTCGTTGACGTCCAGCACCAGGCTCTGCGGCAGGCGCCGGCCCTGGGCCTCGGGGTAGATCGGGACGATGCGTGCGCCCTTGGCCTGGGCGTCCTGCAGGTAGCCGTTGAGGCGGGCCAGCTGGCGCTCGTTGATGATCGCGGTGTAGTCGGGGTTGTCCTTGAGCTGCGGGTAGAAGCGCTGCACCACCTGGCGATAGGTGGCGACGAAGCCCTCCACCCGGTCTCTGGGCACCAGCACATAGTCAGGCGCCACGCAGGTCTGCCCGGCGTTGAGGGTCTTGCCGAAGGCGATGCGCTCGGCGGCGTGCTCCAGCGGCACGTCGGCGGAAACGATAGCCGGCGACTTGCCGCCCAACTCCAGGGTCACCGGAGTCAGGTTCTCGGCGGCGGCGCGCATCACGTGCCGGCCGATGCTGGTGGCGCCGGTGAACAGCAGGTGGTCGAACGGCAGCTTGGAGAAGGCCATGCCGACTTCCGCCTCGCCCAGAGCGACGCTGACCAGATCCTCGGGGAAGACGCGCGCCAGCAGGTCCTTGACCAGCTGCGAGGTGGCTGGGGTGGACTCGCTCATCTTGATCATCACCCGGTTGCCGGCGGCCAGCGCGCCGGTCAGCGGGCCGATGGCGAGAAACAGCGGGTAGTTCCACGGCACGATGATGCCGACCACGCCCAGCGGCTGGTAGACGACCTTGGCCGCGGCGGGCATGAACTGCAGGCCGACGCTGCGCCGCGAGGGCTTCATCCACTTCTTGATGCGCCTGGACGCGTAATGGATGCCATGCAGGCTGGGCATCAGCTCGGCGAGCAGGGTCTCGTCTGCCGAGCGATTGCTGAAGTCCCGGGAAATCGCTGCGATCAGCGCATCCTGCTGCTCGGTCAGCAGCTCGCTGAGGGATTTCAGCCACTGGATGCGCTGCTCGGCCGAGGGCATCGGGTTGGCGGCGAAGGCCGCGCGCTGCAGGGCGAAGGTGGCGTCCAGCTGGTTGATCTGCTGTTGGTTCTGCTGCAGGTAGGCGATGTCGGCGACCATGGGTTTCTCCTCGACGTTCCAGCGGGCTGCATGGGCTAAGCTGGATTTTTAGAGCAATTACTCTAATGTGTCAAATAGGATGCCGCGACGCCGTCCTCGCTGCACCCTAACCAAAGGCCTGCCAGGGCATGGCGGATGCATCGGGGGGTAACACTTCGGCTGTTTCGCCTGTACCTTTGCCACTTCTGAAGTCGAGATCGAGCTGCGTCATGGCGCCACCCAAGACCCGCGACCGCATCGTTGCCGAGAGCCTGGCCCTGTTCAACGGCCAGGGCGAGCGCAACGTCACCACCAACCACATCGCCGCGCACCTGGGCATTTCGCCGGGCAATCTGTATTACCACTTCCGCAACAAGCAGATGATCATCGCCGAGCTGTTCGCCCAGTACGAAGCGCAGGTCGACAGCTTTCTGCGCCTGCCCGAAGGCCGCGCGCTGACGGTGGAGGACAAGACCTTCTATCTGGAGGCGCTGCTGGCGGCGATGTGGCACTACCGCTTCCTGCACCGCGACCTGGAGCACCTGCTGGAATCCGACGCCGAGCTGGCCGCGCGTTACCGCGCCTTTGCCCAGCGCTGCCTGGTGGGGGCGCAGTCGATCTACCAGGGCTTCGTCGAGGCCGGCATCCTGTTGATGACGCCGGCGCAGATCGAGGCGCTGACGCTCAACGCCTGGATCATCATGACCTCCTGGGTGCGCTTTCTCTGCACGGCGGGCGCCAGCCCGGACAACCTCAGCCAGGACATGCTGCGCCGCGGCATCTACCAGGTGCTGGCGCTGGAGGGCGGCTATATCGCGCCTTCGGCGCGCGCGGCGGTCGAGGCGCTGTACGATCGCCTGCACGTGCCGCTGGAGCAGGTGCTCTGAGGCGCGCTTTTACAGGCTGTTTAAAAACGTAGGCGAGGCAGCCAGTGCAAGGCGAAAACAGGCGAAAAAGCGGAGTTTACGTGCTGTAAATGAGCATTTTGAGCCTGTTTTTAACGCAGCAATGGCAACGCAGGTAGTTTTTAACTGTTGCCCAGCGCCATGGGTCTGGCCCGCAAGGGCTGCTGATCGGGTTGCAGGCGCCGTAACTGGCGGTACAGCGCGCGGGTTTCCAGCAGGTTCCACACCCGCAGCAGGGTCTCGATGGCATCCAGCGGCTTGCTGATGAAGTCGCGCGCGCCCAGCGCCAGGGCGCGCAGCCGGGCCTCGCGCGTGGCATCGGCGGTGAGCACCAGAATCGGCAGGTAATCGTCGGCGGGAATGCGCCGCTGCAGCTGTTCGAGCACGGCGAAGCCGTCCAGGCCGGGCATGTGCAGATCGAGAATCAGCAGGTCCGGCTCGAAGCTGCTGAACAGGGCCAGCGCCTGGGCCGGGTCGGTGCAGCTGAGCACGTTGTGCAGGCCCTCGCGGGCCAGCAGTTGTTCCACCAGTTCGAGGTTGGCGGGCTGATCGTCGATCACCAGGATACGAAAATCGTCGGCGGGCGCTGGGTGGTTCATGGTCAGGCTCCGAGAGGCGGGGTGGGCGTGGCGGCATCCAGATGCTGGCGCAGGGCGGCGAGAAAGGTCGGCACGTGCAGGGGTTTGCTCAGCACCGCGGTGGCGCCGGCCTGCTGCAGGTCGCGCCGGGTGCCGGCGCTGACGTCGGCGGTGATCAGCAGCACGGGTGTAGCGCTGCTGCTGGGGTTCAGGCGCAGGCGCTTGAGCACTTCCTGGCCCGAGAGGTCGGGCAGGTCGAGATCCAGCAGAATCACCTCGGGGCGGTGCTGCCAGGCCAGGTCGAGACCGAGCTGGCCCTGCATGGCCGAAATCACCTGCACCTGCGGCCAGCGCGCCAGCAGGGTCTCGATCAGCGCCAGGCTGGACAGGTTGTCTTCGATGCACAGCACGCGCAGCGGCCGCTCCGGCGGGGCGATGTCGCTGGCCGCGGGCGGTGGTGCCGCGGCCGGCGCCGGCAGCAGGCCGTCATGCACCTGCGCCCGTGGCAGCGTCAGGCTGAAGGTGCTGCCCTCGCCGGGCGTGCTGTGCACGCCGAGGCTGCCATCCATCTGCTCCAGCAGGCTCTTGCTCAGGGCCAGGCCCAGGCCGGTGCCCTCCACCTCGCTGGCCGCGGCGCCGAGGCGCTCGAAGGGAATGAACAGGCGCTCCAGATCCTCGGCGGCGATGCCGGGGCCGTTGTCGATCACGCTCAGCGTGATGGTGTCGCTGTCGGCCTGCACCCGCACTTCGACATGGCCGCCAGGGTGGTTGTACTTGATCGCGTTGGAGAGCAGGTTGAGCAGCACCTGCACCAGGCGCTGGCGGTCGGCCTGCACGCAGAGTTCGGCGGGCAGCTCCTCCGGCAGGCGCAGGCGGATATCGGCGCTGTCGGCCTGGGGCGACAGCAGCAGGCTGACCTCCTGCAGCAGCGGGCGCAACGCCAACGGCTCGGGGCTCAGCGCCAGCCGCCCGGATTCGATGCGGGCAATGTCCAGCACCTCGTTGATCAGCCCCAGCAGGTGTCGTCCGGCGCGCAGGATATGACGCACCTGGGCCTGCTGCGCCGGTGTGCCGCGGTCCATTTCCAGCAGCTGGGCGAAGCCGAGGATCGAATTGAGCGGCGTGCGCAGCTCGTGGCTCATGCGCGAGAGAAATTCGCTTTTCGCCCGGCTGGCGTTCTCTGCCTCTTCGCGCGCCGTGCGCAGGGCGGCCTCGGCATTGCGCCGGTCGGTGATGTCGCGGGTGATCTTGGAGAAGCCGCGCAAGGTGCCGCTGGCGTCACGCTGCGCGGTGATCACCACGTTGGCCCAGAACAGCGAGCCATCGCGGCGCTGGCGCCAGGCCTCTTCCTCGTAGCGCCCTTCGCGGGTGGCTGCCTGCAGGGCCAGGTAGGGGGCGGTGTCGCGGGCCTGCGGCGGGTAGAACAGGGAGAAGTGGCGGCCGAGGATGTCCGCCTCGCTGTAGCCCTTGATGCGCTCGGCGCCGGTGTTCCAGGAGGTGACGTGGCCGCTGGGGTCGAGGCCGAAGATGCCGTATTCCTTGACCCCGTCGATGATCAGGCGCAGGCGCTCCTCGTTGTCGCGCAGGGCGCGCTCGCGTTCGGCCAGCAGCTGCCCGGCCTCTTCCAGGCTGGCGGCGAGCTGGCCGATCTCGTCGGCCGCCAGGCCTTGGGGGATCAGCGGCTGACCCAGAGCCAGGCGCCGCGCGTTGCGCTCGACCTGCTGCACCCGATGGACGATGCCGGTGGACAGCAGCACCACGGCAAACAGCGCACCGAGCACGCCGAACATGGCGGCCAGGCCGGTGGCCAGGAGCATGCGCGAGCGCATGGCACTGGCTTCGGCGTTGCGCTCGTCGAGCAGGGTCTGCTCACGCTCGAGCATCTGCTGAATCTCCTGGCGCAGCGCGTCGAGCACGTGCTTGTTGTCCACCAGGATGCGCGTCATCGCCGCACGGTCGTCGCTGCTGGCCAGCGCCTTGAGCTGCTCCAGGCCTTCCAGCTTGATCACGATCAGCGGGCGCAGGCGTTCCAGGCTGCCGCGCATCTGCGGGTCGCGGATGTCCGTATCGAGGCGCCGCAGCGTGCTGTCGATACGCTCCAGCGCGCTGCGGTAGGAGGGCAGGAAGTCGCTGCGCTGGACCAGCAGGTAACCGCGCACGCTGGCCGCCGCCTCGGCCAGCAGGCTGTGTACCGCCTGCACGTCGCCCTGCACGCGCAGTGCTCGGCGCACGTCGTCCTCGACCCGCGAGGTCTGGCGTTCGGTGATGTACACCAGCACCAGGGAGATCAGCAGCACCGACAGCGGCAGGGCGATGATCACCAGGCTCTTGCTGCGCAGCGGGCGGTCGGTCCAGCGCGTGACCAGGCCCTTCATGCCCTGTGCTCCTGCGGCGCCACCAGGCCCAGGGCAATGCCCTGTACGGCGGCCTGGGTGCGGTCGGCGACCCCCAGCTTGCCGATCACCCGTTCGACGTGCGCCTTGGCCGTGCCGGTGGCGATGCCCAGCTCTTCGCCGATCTCGCGATTGGTGAACCCGGCGGCGATCAGCTCGAGCACCTGATGCTCGCGCGGCGTCAGCGCACTGCCCGGGGCGCCGCCCTGGTTGCGCTGGACCACGCGGCGCAGCAGCTGCGCGCTGACCATGCCGTTGAGCGCGCACTGGCCGGCCGCCACCTGGCGCAGGCCGTCGATAACTTCCTGGCGACTGGCGTCCTTGAGCAGATAGCCGACGGCGCCGGCGTTGACCGCCGCTTCCAGGTGGTCGGGGCTGTCGTACATGGTGAACAGCAGCACCTTGATCGACGGCTGCTGTTCGCGCAGCAGGCGCGCGGTCGCCAGGCCGTTGAGCTGCGGCATGCGGATATCGAGGATGGCGATGTCCGGATTCAGGCGCTGGCAGAGCTCCAGCGCCTGGCGGCCGTCCACCGCCTGGCCGACGATGCTGAATTCCGGGCAGTCGGCGAGCATCGCGGCGAAACCGGCGCGGGTCACCTCGTGGTCGTCGGCCAGCAGCAGGCGAATGGGTTCGTTCATGGGGTTTTCTCATCCGGCAGGACGCGTGGAATGCTGGCCAGCACGCGGGTGCCCTGGCCGGGTTGGCTGTGGCAGGCGAACTGACCGCCGAGCAGCCGGCAGCGTTCGCGCATGGCCACCAGGCCCATGCCGTATGCGGCGGTTGGCGTTTTCTGCGTGGCGGCGAAGCCGGGGCCGCGATCCTCTATCTGCAGGTGGGCGGTCTCGCCGTCGAGGTGCAGGTCCAGGCTGACCGCGCCCTCGGCGGTGTGCTTGCAGATGTTGTTGATGGCCTCCTGGCCGATGCGAAACAGGGCGATCTCCACCGCCGGGCGCAGGCGCTGGGTATCGCGGCGCAGCCATTGCACCTGGCGACCCTGGCCGCGCAGGCGGTCGAGTTCGCGGTCCAGTGCCGGTGCCAGACCGAAGTCGTCCAGCAGGGTCGGGCGCAGGCCGCTGATGGCCTGGCGTGTCTCGCCCATGCTGCGTTGCGCCAGCTGCAGGATGGGCGCCAGAGCGGCGCGCAGCTCGTCATTGAGCTGGCGATGCTGGGCGAAGCCCTGCAGACGCTGGTGCAGCCCGGCCAGGGTCTGCGCCAGGCCGTCGTGCAGGTCATAGGCAACCCGTGCGCGTTCCTCTTCCTGGGCGCTCATCTGCCGGTGCACCAGCTCGGACATGGTCCGCTCGCGCAGGCTGAGCGCCTCCAGCAGCTGACTGTTGTGCAGGTGGGCGGCGAGCAGGGTGGCGAGCAGCTGCAGGGCTTCGAGGTCTTCCTCGTCCGGGCGGCGCATGGCGCTGGCGTTGCCCAGCAGCAGGGCGCCGAATACCTCACCCGAGGCCGCGTGCAATGGCAGAAGAAGCGCCAGGGCAACCTGCGCCAGCGGCGCTTCCAGCACCTGGGCAGCGTCCGGCCAGGGCAGTGTGGCGAGCTGCTGCTGCAAGGCGGCCGGGCCGAAGCCGGCACTCAGGCTCGGGCTGCCATCGGCTTGCCTGAGCAGCAGCACGCCGCCGTCCATGGCGCAGAAGCTGCAGGCCCGTTGCAGGGCCAGTGCGCCGCTTTCGGTGGCCGGCAAGGCGCTGAGGGCGCGGCCGCTCTCCACCAGCAGGCGCAGGCGCGCGGCGCGGCTTTCCGCCTGGCGGTAATCGGCGCGCAGGGCCAGCACGCTGTCGGGTGGGGTGTGCTGCATCTACGCCTCCACGAAGTGCGCGTCATCGGACGGCGCAGGCTAATGGCTCCAAGCGCGTCGGGCATCTGCCACCTGGCATAGGCCGCAGGTGCCATTCGGCCGATGTGCCGGCGCCGGGCCGATTGCATGCTGACGGCGTCATTCAATAGCCGGAGATTCGACCATGTTGAAACCCTTGTTCAGCGGCTGCGCCCTGGTGTTCGTCCTGTCCGTGCCGCTGGTTCAGGCGGCCGATGCGCCTTATGTCTATACGGAAACCGCAGCCGCTCCGAGCGATGCGCAGGAGCAGCAGATCGCCAGCCTGTTCGAGCGCTGGAACGCCGCCCTGCAGACGGGCGATTCGGCCAAGGTGGCTGCGCTCTATGCCGACAACGGCGTGCTGCAGCCCACGGTATCGAATCGGGTGCGCATAGGCCACGAGGCGATCCAGGACTATTTCGACCATTTTTTACAGGCCAAGCCGGTGGGCACGATCAACATGCGTGAAATTCGCCAGATCGGCCCGGACGCGGCGGTGGACTCGGGGGTCTACACCTTCGCCCTGACCCAGGG
Source organism: Pseudomonas hydrolytica (assembly GCF_021495345.1). NCBI lineage: Bacteria > Pseudomonadati > Pseudomonadota > Gammaproteobacteria > Pseudomonadales > Pseudomonadaceae > Ectopseudomonas > Ectopseudomonas hydrolytica. The sequence continues at coordinate 4,813,245 of NZ_CP099397.1, read as the reverse complement.
CGATGCGGTACGCCAGGTGCAGGCGCGCTACACCTTCGTGTACCAGAAGGTCGATGGCGAGTGGAAAATCCTCAAGCACCACTCCTCGGCGATGCCGGAGCAGCCTGCGGCCGGCTGATTCAGGTGAGTGCGCCTAGCCACTCGGGAATGCGCCGCTCCAGATAGTAGACGGGGCGGCGCGGGCTGCCTTCGACGAAGCCGACATGGCCGCCCTTGGCATGCAGCTCGAACTCGGTGCCGGGGGCCAGCTCGCTGGCCTCGGGCAGGCTGTGACGGAAGATGAAGGGATCGTCCTCGGCCTGGATGATCAGCGTGCGCGTGCGAATGTCGCCCAAGTAGAAGCGGCTGGAGGCGCGCCGGTAGTAATCGTGGGCATCGGCGAAGCCGTGCAGGGGCGCGGTGATGCGCCCGTCGAAGTCCCAGAAGGTGCGCATGCCGTCCAGCGGGCCGAGGCGCTCCAGCACCGACAGGCGCTCGCTGTGGCCCTGCTCGGTGAACAGGCGCTGCTTGTTGCTGACATAGGCGACCATCTCGCGCATGAAATGCGCCTGGTACACCCGCGAGAAGCCCAGGCCGATACGGTCGGCGCACTGATCCAGACGAAACGGCACCGACACCGCCACCGCGGCCTGCAGCTGGCTCTGCGCGCCGCTTTCGCCCAGGTACTTGAGCAGCACGTTGCCGCCCAGCGAATAGCCGACGGCGTACAGCGGCGCCATCGGCCGTTGCGCACGCAGGTGGGCGACTGCCGAAGCCAGATCCTCGCTGGCGCCGGAGTGATAGCCGCGCGGCAGCAGGTTCGGTTCACCGGAGCAGCCGCGCCAGTTCAGCGCCACGCTGGCCCAGCCGCGTGCGGCCAGGGCCTGTTGCAGGCCGAGCACGTAGAGCGAATTGGAACTGCCGGTCAGGCCATGCAGCACCAGCACCAGCGGCGCATGGGCGTCATGCGGGCCGTACCAGTCGAGGTCGAGAAAGTCGCCATCGTCCAGCCACAGCCGTTCGCGCGGCCGCTGCAGTTGCGGCGGCTTGCGGCAGAAGGGGTTCCACAGCGTCTGTAGATGCGGGCCGGGGAGCCACCAGGCGGGGCGAAATTCAGTGTTCATGGTGCAGTCGGTCGTCGGCAGTAGACGTAGCCCGGATGCAATCCGGGAGTGGTGGCCCTGGATTTCATCCAGGCTACAGAGCTATTCAGCGTCGGCGCTTGCGGAGTATGCGCCAAGCGCACCAGGCCAATACCAGCAACGCGACGATACGCTGATTGGTAAGCCCGATGACGATACCGGCATTGGGATTGTGCGGTATCGCGCGTTGAAGGTTCAGTGCAATTTCCTGCTGGCTGAGCAGCACCGGCAGCGCCAGTGCGATCAGCAGCAGGTAGGGCAGGTGGGCGTAGATAAAGTCCTTCATCCACGCTGCCACAGTGCGTAATGCACCTGACCAGTGTGCTTCTCCCGATGCAGGCGCCAGTTACCGGGCAGGCCCAGCGTCGAGGGCGCGGTTTCGCTTTCGGTGTAGATCCAGGCGTCGTCAGCCAGCCAGCCCTGGGTTTCCAGCAGGTTGCAGGCGCCTTGCAGCAGATCCTTGTGAAACGGCGGGTCGAGCAGGACGATATCGAAGCGCCGCGGCGCCGGCCGGGCCAGCAGCTGCAGGGCGTCGCCCTGCTGGATTTCGCCGGCGCTGCACTGCAGCGTCGTCAGATGCCCGCGCAGCGCGGCCACCGACGCCGGGTTGAGGTCGCAGGCCAGGCCGCTGGCAGCACCACGCGACAGCGCTTCGAGCAGCAGCGCGCCGCTGCCGGCGAAGGGGTCGAGCACATGGGCGCCCTCGACATAAGGCGCCAGCCAGTTGAACAGCGTCTCGCGCACCCGGTCCGGGGTCGGGCGCAGGCCCGGGCCGTCGGGGAAGGCGAGGCGCCGCGAGCGCCACTGCCCACCGATGATGCGCAACTGGCCCTGGCCGCCGTGGGCCTTGCCCGCGGCGGGTTTCTGCGAAGCGCGACCGCGCATCAGTGCGGCACCGTGCTGGGCTGCTCGACCGGATCCTCGTTGGGCGGCGGCAGCTCCTTCTGGGCCACGGTCGGGCCGGCCGTGACCACCACCAGCGCCTCGGGGTCGAGGTGCTTGGCCATGGCGGTCTTGACCTGTTCGATGCTCAGCGCCTGGACGTCACGCATGAAGTCGTCCAGATAGCTCAGCGGCAGGTCGTAGAAGCCCATCGACGCCAGCTGGCCGACGATATCGGCGTTGCTCGCGGTGGACAGCGGGAAGCTGCCGGCCAGCTGACGCTTGGCGTTGTCCAGCTCCTGTTGGGTTGGGCCTTCGCGCAGATAGTCGGCGAGCAGCTGCTTGACCAGTGCCAGGGTGCCCTCGCTCAGGTCCGCACGGGTCTGCAGGTTGATCATGAACGGGCCGCGCGCCTGCATGGCGCTGAAGCCTGAGTAGACGCCGTAGGTCAGGCCGCGCTTCTCGCGCACTTCGGTCATCAGGCGGGTGCCGAAGCCGCTGCCGCCGAGAATCTGGTTGCCCAGATAGAGCGCGGCGTAGTCCGGGTCGCGACGGTCGATGCCGAGCTGGGCGATCAGCAGGTGGGTCTGGTTGGAGGGGAATTCGATGTGGCTGGCGCCCGGCTTGGGCGCTTGCGGCTGGGCGATGCGCGGCAGTGCCGGCCCCTGTGGCAGGGCCGCGGACACCTGGTTGGCGATGGCCTCGGCTTCGCTGCGCGAGAGGTCGCCGACCAGGGCGATCACCGCGTTGCCGGCCGCGTAGGCGCGAGCGTGGAAGGCCTGCAGCTGCTGACGGCCGATGGCCGGGATCGACTGCGCGGTACCGTCGCTCGGATGCGCATAGGGGTGCTGGCCGTACAGGCGCTCGAACAGCTTCAGGCTGGCCAGCTTGCCGGGGTTCTGCTTCTGGAACTCGAAACCGGCCAGCAGCTGGTTCTTGATCCGCGCCAGCGAATCCTCGGGGAAGGTCGGCTTGCCCAGGACCTCGGCGAACAGTGCCAGTGCCGGGTCGCGCTGCTCCTTGGCGCTCAGGCTGCGCAGGCTGGCCACGGCCATGTCGCGGTAGGCACCGTTGCCGAATTCGGCGCCTAGGCCCTCGAAGCCGGCGGCGATGGCGCCGACATCCTTGCCCGGTACGCCCTCGTTGAGCATGGCGTTGGTCAGGGTGGCCAGGCCCGGCACGCCGTTGTCCTGGCTGCTGCCGGCGGCGAAGGTCAGGCGCAGGTCGAACATCGGCAGCTCACGGGCCGGGGCGAACAGCACCTTGGCGCCTTGTGGCGTGGTCCAGGTCTGGATTTCCAGGGTGCGGCGGGTCGGTGCCTGGCCATCGAGCTCGGCCAACGACTGCAGTTTCGCGGCATCGCCGCTCAGCGTCGGAGCGGACAGGCTGGCGCAGGCGCCCAGCGCCAGGGCAGCGGACAGGATCAGGCCGAGCAGGCCCAGGCGGCGGTGCTCAGTCTTCATGGGCGGGACTCCTCATTGCGGGACTCTTCGGGCAGAACATGGGCGACGCTCAGGCGGTCGCGAACGAAGAAGGTGCGGGCGGCCTGCTGGATGTCGGCCGGGGTCACGGCTTCCAGCTCGGCCAGTTCCTGGTCGATCAGTTGCCAGGACAGGCCGACGGTTTCCAGTTGGCCGATGCTGGTGGCCTGGCTGGTGATCGAATCGCGCTCGAACACCAGGCCGGCGATGACCTGGGCGCGCACCCGGGCCAGCTCGGCGGCCGAGGGCGGCGTCTTCTTCAGGTTCTCCAGTTCGCGCCACAGGCCGGCTTCGGCCTGCTCCAGGGTCTTGCCCTTCTGCACGTTGGGCGTGGCGGTGAGAACGAACAGGCTGTCGCCACGGGTGAAGGCGTTGTACCAGGCGCTGGCGCTGGAAACGAGCTCCTCGCCGCGTTCCAGGCGGGTCGACAGGCGTGCGCTGTAGCCGCCGTCGAGCAGGGCGGCGGCCAGGCGCAGGGCATAGACCTGGCGCGGCTGTTCGCTGGTGGCGAGGCCCGGCACGTTGAAGCCCATCAGCAGGCTCGGCAGCTGGGTTCTGAGATACAGGGTGGTGCGGCGCTCGCCCGCTGCGCCCAGTTCCAGCGGCAGCTTGGCGGTCGGCACCTCGCGGCGCGGGATGTCGCCGAAGTAACGCTGCACCTGGCTCTTGACTTCATCCACGCTGACGTCGCCCACCACCACCAGGGTGGCGTTGTTCGGCGCGTACCACTTCTGGTACCAGGCGCGCAGCTCGTCGATGTGCATGCGGTCGAGATCCGCCATCCAGCCGATGGTGGGAATGCCGTAGCCGCTGGCCGGGTAGGCCATGGCCTTGAAGCGTTCGAAGGCCAGGGACGAGGGGCGGTCGTCGGTGCGCAGGCGCCGCTCTTCCTTGATCACCTCGATTTCCTTGGCGAATTCGGCCGCCGGCAGCTGCAGGCTGGCCAGGCGGTCGGCCTCCAGCTCCAGCGCCACGCCCAGGCGGTCGCGCGCCAGCACCTGGTAGTAGGCGGTGTAATCGTCGCTGGTGAAGGCGTTCTCTTCGGCGCCCAGCTCGCGCAGGATGCGCGAGGCCTCGCCGGCGCCGAGCTTGCGGCTGCCCTTGAACATCATGTGTTCCAGGGCGTGGGACAGGCCGGTGGAGCCGGGCGTCTCGTAGCTGGAACCGACCTTGTACCAGAGCTGACTGACCACCACGGGGGCGCGGTGATCCTCGCGGACTATGACCTTCAGGCCATTGTCCAGTTTGAATTCGTGGGTGGGTTGAGCAGGAGAAGCGAAGGCCGCGAGTGGCACGCAAAGGGCGCCGAACAGCAGGCCGAGGGAACGGCGGGCAATGGCATTCATCGAAAGTCTGACCTGTCGGATGGCCTGGGCGGTCGTACCGCCGGCAGGCGAAGAGGTGCTAGGATACCCCATCCTTTTCCGGGGCGGCGCAGCCAGGCGTATCAGGCTGTTAGCGACCGCCCCCCTGAGATGCAAGCGACCCATGTTTGGTTCCAATGACGACAAGAAGTCGCCGGCCGATGTCGGCGCGCAGAATCCGCCTGTGACCGAAGAAAAGAAATCCCTGTTCGGCTGGCTGCGCAAGAAGCCGGCGGAACCCGCTGCGCCCGCCGAGGCGCCCGCGAGCGAGCCGCAAGTCGTGCCCGCGCCCGAGGTGGAATCGGTCGCCAATCAGGCGCCGCTGCCCGCCGCGGCGCCCGAAGAGCCCGTGGCGGCGGTGCCGGTCGAGCGCCACGAGCCGCCCGCGCCGGCCGCGCCTGGCGTAGAAACGCCGACAGCAGCCGTGGCGGATGCCGAGCCGGTGCAACCGCTGCAACCGGCGCAGCCGCCCGAGGCCGAGGGCAAGTCCGGTTTCTTCTCGCGTCTGCTCGGCGGCGACAATGCGCCCGTGCCAGCCGCTGCCCCGCCGGCCGAAACGCCTGCCCCGGTTGCGCCGAGCGAGGCCGCGCCGCCTGCTGCGCTGCCGGCCACCCAGGACAAGCCGAGCTTCTTCGCCCGCCTCAAGCAGGGCCTGTCCAAGACCAGCGCCAGTCTGGGCGAAGGCATGGCCAGCCTGTTCCTCGGCAAGAAGGCCATCGACGACGACCTGCTCGACGATCTGGAAACCCGCCTGCTCACCGCCGATGTCGGCGTCGAGGCGACCACCACCATCATCGGCAACCTGACCAAACGTGTGGCGCGCAAGGAGCTGGCCGACAGCGGCGCACTGTACAAGGCGCTGCAGGAAGAATTGGTGACCCTGCTCAAGCCGGTCGAGCAGCCCCTGGTCATCGACAGTGCCAAGCAGCCCTACGTGATCCTCGTGGTCGGGGTGAACGGTGTGGGCAAGACCACCACCATCGGCAAGCTGGCCAAGAAGCTGCAACTGGACGGCAAGAAGGTCATGCTCGCCGCCGGCGATACCTTCCGTGCCGCCGCGGTGGAGCAGCTGCAGGTCTGGGGTGAGCGCAACAACATCGCGGTGATCGCCCAGCACACTGGCGCCGACTCGGCCTCGGTGATCTTCGATGCGGTGCAGGCCGCCAAGTCGCGCGGCATCGACGTGCTGATCGCCGATACCGCCGGGCGCCTGCACACCAAGGACAACCTGATGGAAGAGCTGAAGAAGGTCCGTCGGGTGATCGGCAAGCTGGACGAGACCGCGCCGCACGAAGTGCTGCTGGTGCTCGATGCCGGCACCGGCCAGAACGCCATCAGCCAGGCCAAGCAGTTCGACCAGACGGTGAACCTCACCGGCCTGGCGCTGACCAAACTCGACGGCACTGCCAAGGGCGGCGTCATCTTCGCCCTGGCCAAGCAGTTTGGCCTGCCGATTCGCTACATCGGCGTGGGCGAGGGCATCGATGACCTGCGTCCGTTCGAGGCGCAGGCCTTCGTCCAGGCACTCTTCGAGGAGCGCGAGCGCGGATGATCCGATTCGAGCAGGTCGCCAAGCGGTATCCCAATGGCCATGTCGGGCTGCACGAGCTGAGCTTCCGCGTTCGCCCCGGCGAATTTCTCTTCGTCACCGGCCACTCCGGTGCCGGCAAGAGCACCCTGTTGCGCCTGCTGCTGGCGATGGAGCGGCCCACCAGCGGCAAGCTGCTGCTGGCCGGGCAGGACCTGTCGACCATCACCAACGCGCAGATTCCCTTCCTGCGCCGGCAGATCGGCGTGGTGTTTCAGAATCACCAGCTGCTGTTCGACCGCAGCGTGTATGACAACGTCGCCCTGCCGCTGCAGATTCTCGGCCTGTCCAAGCCGGAGATCGCCAAGCGCGTCGGCGCCGCGCTGGAGCGGGTCAGCCTCAGCGACAAGGCCGCGCAAGCGCCGGGTGATCTGTCCACCGGTCAGCAGCAGCGCGTTGGCATTGCCCGCGCCATCGTCCACCGCCCGGCCCTGCTGCTGGCGGACGAGCCGACCGGTAACCTCGACCCGCGCCTGGCCGCCGAGATCATGGGCGTGTTCGAGGACATCAACCAGCTCGGCACCACGGTGCTGATCGCCAGCCACGACCTGGCGCTGATCGCCCGCATGCGCCACCGCATGCTCACTCTGCAACGTGGCCGTCTGATCGGTGACGGGGAGGCTGCCTGATGAGCGCGTCGAAGATGCCCACACCGCAGCCGGCCGAACGGGTCGGCGCCGCGCCGCGCAACAAGGTGGTCGATCGTCCGGCCGACGAGCCGGATTTTCGCACCCTGTTCCACGCCTGGCTGGAAAGCCATCGTGCCAGTCTGGTCGACAGCCTGCAGCGCCTGGCCCGTCAGCCCATCGGCAGCTTCTTCACCTGCCTGGTGATGGCCGTGGCGCTGAGCCTGCCCATGGGCCTTTCCCTGCTGCTGGACAACGTCGAGAGGCTCGGCGGCTCCTGGCAGCGTGCCGCGCAGATTTCCCTGTTCCTGGAGATGTCCGCCGGCGAGCGTGACGGCCAGGCGCTGCGCGAGCAGATCGCCGCGATGGACGATGTCGCCGAGGCCGAATGGATCAGCCGCGAGCAGGCGCTGGAAGAATTCCAGCAGCTGTCGGGCCTGGGCCAGGCGCTCAAGGAGTTGCCGGAGAACCCGCTGCCTGGCGTGGTGCTGGTGACGCCCAAGGAAGTCGACAAGGCCAAGCTCGAGGCCCTGCGCCAGCGCCTGGCGGAACTGCCGCGGGTGGAACAGGCGCAGCTGGATCTGGTCTGGGTCGAGCGTCTGACCGCCATTCTCAAGCTGGGTGATCGTTTCGTCTTCGGCCTCAGCCTGCTGCTGATCCTGGCGCTGCTGCTGGTGATCGGCAATACCATCCGCCTGCACATCGAGAACCGCCGCGCCGAGATCGAGGTGATCAAGCTGGTCGGCGGCACCGACGGTTACGTGCGCCGGCCCTTCCTCTATATGGGCGCGCTGTACGGCTTTGGTGCTGGGGTGTTCGCCTGGCTGCTGCTGGCTTTCGGGCTGGATTGGCTGAACCACGCAGTGGTACGGTTGTCAGGTTTATATGGCAGCGATTTCGCTCTGGGCGGGGTGCCGTCGTCCGATGGTCTATCCCTGCTGCTTGGCGCCGTGCTGTTGGGCTATATTGGCGCCTGGCTGGCGGTGGCGAGACACCTCAACGAGCTCGCGCCGCGCTGATAAGCCATTGTTTTTCAATGTTGTCGACTATCTGTAACGGAACTTATCCACAGGCACCGCGTCTGATTGCGCAGTGCTACACTGCGCGAGTTTCGTGAATCGGAGGATTCGAATGTCCACTTCCTTGCAACCTGTTCATGCTTTGGTTCCGGGCGCCAACCTGGAAGCATACGTGCATGCCGTCAACAGCATCCCGTTGCTGACGCCCGAGCAGGAGCGTGAACTGGCCGAGAGTCTCTACTATCAGCAGGATCTCGAGGCCGCCCGCCAGATGGTGCTGGCCCACCTGCGTTTCGTGGTGCATATCGCCCGCAGCTACTCCGGTTATGGTCTGGCCCAGGCCGACCTGATCCAGGAAGGCAACGTCGGCCTGATGAAGGCGGTCAAGCGCTTCAACCCGGAAATGGGCGTGCGTCTGGTGTCCTTCGCCGTGCACTGGATCCGTGCCGAGATCCATGAGTTCATCCTGAAGAACTGGCGCATCGTCAAGGTGGCCACCACCAAGGCGCAGCGCAAGCTGTTCTTCAACCTGCGCAGCCAGAAGAAGCGTCTGGCCTGGCTGAACAACGACGAAGTCACCGCCGTGGCCGAGAGCCTGGGCGTCGAGCCGCACGAAGTGCGCGAGATGGAAAGTCGTCTGACCGGCCAGGACATGGCCTTCGACCCGGCCAGCGATGCCGACGACGACAGCGCCTTCCAGTCGCCGGCGCACTACCTGGAAGACCACCGCTACGATCCGGCCCGCCAACTCGAGGATGCCGACTGGAGCGACAGTTCCAGCAGCAACCTGCACGAAGCGCTGGAAAGCCTGGACGAGCGCAGCCGCGACATCCTCTACCAGCGCTGGCTGGCCGAGGAGAAGGCGACGCTGCACGACCTGGCCGCCAAGTACAACGTGTCGGCCGAGCGTATCCGCCAGCTCGAGAAGAACGCGATGAACAAGCTCAAGGGCTCGATTGCCGCCTGAGCCTGCCGTTACACCGAAAAGCCGCACCCTGGTGCGGCTTTTTTCTGTCTGGAGCAATTGCCGTGAACAAAGCCCCACTGAAAGCGCAGCACTGGCTGATATTCGCGATCGTCGCTGTGCTGTTCTTCGCCTGGGGCGCCTGGCTGATGCGCAGCGCTGAGGTGCATCCGCTGGCCAATCTGCAGCAGTGGCGCGAGGTGCTGTTGCAGCCACTGGCCGAAGACGAGCTGAGGCTGCGTGATGTGCAGGCGCTGGCTGCGGGCGAGCTGTGGCTGGAGCCGCGCCTGGACGGCGCCCGACTGTTCCATCGGGCGAAGCTCGGAGGGGAAGAGGGCGAGTGGTCACTGCAGGCTGAACTGGCCTTGAGCAAGAATCAGCGCGACAGCCTGATGGCCGCACAAGGCCTGAAGCCAGGCGATGCCGAAGTGGTGCTGGATGAGTCGTTGGGCGAGCAGATGGCCGGTTTTGCCATTGCCAGCCTGAATCTGCAAGCGCCTGATGCTTTGGCCAGTGAACGCCTGGCCGCCAGTCTCGGGCAGTCACGGCTGACCTTGGAGCTGGCCGACGGTCGGGCCTGGGTCTATCCGCAATGGGGGCTGACCGTGCACCTGCAGGGCGATGATGTCGCGCTGCTGCATGCGGTGCCCAAGCGCGCGTTCGCCCCTCGCCGCTAGTGGCCTGGATCGCGCCGATCGATATCCCCGGCGCGCACGGCGCAGCCTACGCTGTCCGGCGTTTCGGCCGTAGGGTGCGCCGCGTGCACCGACCGCAGCAGCGTCATCCGGCGGGTTCTACAGCCAGCGTGGCCACCATTCCGGGTACCTGGGTTTGAGCTGGTTGAGGTAGTGACTGCCGCCGAGCTGCGTCATCTGCTGGCGAATCCAGGCGGCGCGGCGATTGACGTAGGCGTCCGGGCGGCCGGCGCTCCAGCGCCGCGGGTTGGGCAGGACGGCGGCGAGCTGGCTGGCCTGCTGGCGGTTCAGGTAGGGCGCGCCGACGCCGAAATGATGCTGGGCGGCCGCTTCGGCACCAAAGATGCCGTCGCCCCATTCCACGCTGTTGAGGTAGACCTCGAGAATCCGCTCCTTGGGCCAGAACAGCTCGATCAGCGCGGTGAACCAGGCCTCCAGCGCCTTGCGCGGCCAGCTGCGGCCGGACCAGAGGAACAGGTTCTTGGCCACCTGCTGGCTCAGGGTGCTGGCGCCGCGCAGCGAGCCGCCGCTCTGATTGTGTGCCAGCGCCGCCTGGATGGCGCCGACGTCGAAGCCCCAGTGCTCGGCGAACTTCTGGTCTTCGGCGGCGATCACCGCCATCTTCAGATGGTCCGGCAACTCGTTCCAGGGGCGCCACTGACGTTTCAGCTGCAAAGGTTGCTCGCTGCCCCAGGACTCGATCTTGCGCTCGAGCATCAGCGCCGTGCCGGGTGGCGGCAGCCAGCGCAGGGCGAGCACCAGCAGTGCGCTGGCGAGCATCAGCCAGAACAGGAGTTTCAGCAGGCGGCGGGTCAGGGAACGAAGCATGGCGGCTATTAAAACAGAACGGTGGCTCAGGCGCGGGCGCCAGAAGCGAATTTGTTCGCGATCCTGATCGACATATTCGCCAATCAATACCGGCGTGGTGTGACAACGCCGCTCATTTCCCGCGACGCGGCAAGGGTTACACTGCGCCGCATCGTCAATCATTTCCGGAGGTTGCATGGCTCGTCTGTGGCTGCTGCTGTCCGCCTTCGCCGGGTTTACCGGCGTTGCCCTCGGTGCCTTTGCCGCCCATGGTCTGAAGCATCGGCTGACGCCTGAGTACCTGGCGGTGTTCCAGACCGGCACGCATTACCAGCTGATCCACGCGCTGGCCCTGTTCGGCGTCGGCCTGCTGGCGCTGCACGCGCCGGGTCGGCTGGTCAATCTGGCCGGTGGCGCCTTCGCGCTGGGCATCGTGCTGTTTTCCGGCAGCCTCTACCTGCTGACTCTCAGCGGTGTCGGCAAGCTGGGCATGATCACCCCGTTCGGCGGTGTTGCCTTCCTGATCGGCTGGCTGTGCCTGGGCCTGGCGGCCTGGAAGCTGGCCTAGGCTGCGCGCCGTTCAGGCGCTGGGACGACCGGCGGTGCGTATGGCGCCCCTGTCGTGCCAGACCTGACCCTGGCGTCAGAAATGAGGACGAATGGCGCCTTTTAGCCTTGGTCGCGGCTGGCTATCGGGCTAGAATGCCGGCCCTCTTCCTAGTTGTGACCGAGCCGTCATGCGCATTCAATTGAATGGAGAACCCTTCGAGCTGCCCGACAACCAGAGCGTCGCGGACCTGCTGGCCCGTCTCGATCTGACCGGGCGCCGCGTGGCGGTCGAGCTCAATCTGGACATCGTTCCACGCAGCCAGCACGACAGCACCCGTCTCGCCGAGGGCGATCAGGTGGAAGTGGTGCACGCCATCGGCGGCGGTTGATCCCTCTGAGGAATTTCCCATGAGCCAAGTTCGCAGCGACAAGCCCTTCACCCTGGCCGGTCGTACTTACCAGTCGCGCCTGCTGGTGGGTACCGGCAAGTACAAGGATATGGACGAGACCCGCGACGCCATCGCCGCCTCTGGCGCCGAGATCGTCACCGTGGCGGTGCGCCGCACCAATATCGGCCAGAACCCGGGCGAGCCGAACCTGCTCGACGTGATCAGCCCCGAGCAGTACACCATCCTGCCCAACACCGCCGGCTGCTACGACGCTGCAGAAGCGGTGCGCACCTGCCGCCTGGCCCGTGAGCTGCTCGACGGGCACAAGCTGGTCAAGCTGGAAGTGCTGGCCGACCAGAAGACCCTGTTCCCCAACGTGATCGAGACCATCAAGGCCGCCGAGATCCTGGTCAAGGACGGTTTCGACGTGATGGTGTACACCAGCGACGATCCGATCATCGCCCGCCAGCTGGCCGAGATCGGCTGTATCGCGGTGATGCCGCTGGCCGGCCTGATCGGCTCGGGCCTGGGCATCTGCAACCCCTACAACCTGCGCATCATCCTCGAAGAAGCCAAGGTGCCGGTGCTGGTCGATGCCGGCGTGGGCACGGCCTCCGACGCCACCATCGCCATGGAGTTGGGCTGCGAGGCGGTGCTGCTCAACAGCGCCATCGCCCATGCGCAGGACCCGATTCTCATGGCGCGCGCGATGAAGCACGCGGTCGAGGCCGGACGTCTGGCCTACCTGGCCGGCCGCATGCCGAAGAAACTCTATGCCAGCGCCTCGTCGCCGCTGGATGGCCTGATCAAATAACGATGACGATCTGCTGCGCGTCGGGCCGCCGGCGCGCCAAGTCGTAACGCAATCTACAAGAGCACAGCATGACCGACACCCAACAGCCCGAACTGACCGAAGACGGCCGCCAGCGCCGCACCATCAAGAGCTTCGTGATGCGTGCCGGACGCATGACCGAGGGCCAGCAGCGTGGCCTGGACAAGGGCTGGCCGCTGTTCGGCCTGGAGCTGGAAGACGGCCTGCGCGACTTCGACCAGGTATTCGGGCGCAGCGCGCCGCGCACCTTCGAGATCGGCTTCGGCATGGGCCATTCCACCCTGGAGATGGCCGCTGCCGCGCCCGAGCAGGACTTCATCGGTGTCGAGGTGCACAAGCCCGGTGTCGGCGCGCTGCTCAATGGCGTGATGGCGCACAACCTGAGCAACGTGCGTGTCTACAGCTGCGACGCCCTGGAAGTGCTGCAGGGTTGCGTGGCCGATGCCAGCCTCGATCGCGTGCTGCTGTTCTTCCCCGATCCCTGGCACAAGTCGCGTCATCACAAGCGCCGCATCGTCCAGCCGGCCTTCGCCGAGCTGGTGCGCCGCAAGCTGAAGATCGGCGGCGTGCTGCACATGGCCACCGACTGGGAGAACTACGCCGAGCACATGCTCGAGGTGATGAACGCTGCACCGGGCTACCGCAACCTGGCTGCCGACGGCACCTACGTGCCGCGCCCCGAGGAGCGTCCGGTGACCAAGTTCGAGCGCCGTGGCGAACGCCTCGGTCACGGCGTATGGGACCTGAAGTTCCAGCGCCAGGAGTGAACCGAACCGGCTTCGCGCCGGGAACTGGAGCCCTTATCAAAACCGGCAGGACGCATCACTAGATCGGGACCACCCGACGGCCAGGACGGCACCTCACCGCAGAACACAACAAAGACAAGCGCACCCATCAGGGGCGCGGACAATAGCGGCGCCGCTGCCATGGCGTCGCGAGGAGAGCATTGTGTTGAGATCGGTATCCATCGTCCTGCTGACTGCCCTGGCCTTCCAGGCCCAGGCCAAGGTCGACGCCAGCCAGGCCGCGCGCCTGGGCCAGGACCTGACGCCACTCGGCGGCGAGCGCGCCGGTAATGCCAGTGGCACCATTCCCGCCTGGACCGGAGGCCTGGCCACGCCGCCTGCCAGTTACCAGCCCGGCATGCATCACCCGGATCCCTATGCCGATGATCGGCCGTTGTATCGCGTCGACGGGCAGAACCTGGCGCAGTACGAACAGCAGCTGCCGCTTGGCCTCAAGGCCCTGCTGCAGCAGAACCCCAGCTACTACCTGCGCGTGTTCCCCACCCGCCGCAGCGCCGCGGCGCCGCAGCGCATCTACGACGCTACCCGCTTCAATGCGCTGAATGCCGAGCTGATCTCCGGCGGCAATGGCGTTCAGGGCGCGGCTTCCGGCATACCCTTCCCGCTGCCGGCGGACGGTCAGGAAGCGATCTGGAACCATGTCATGCGTTACCGCGGCGACCAGATCAGCATGGCCACCAATCAGGCGGCGGTGCTCAGCAACGGCAGCTACAACCTGCTCAAGCTCGAGCGCGACATCTACTTCGTCTACGGCCGCGAAGGCATAGCCCCGCAGGATCTGGACAACACCCTGTTCCACTACAAGTACAAGGTGGTGGCGCCGGCCAAGCTGGCCGGCTCGGCCCTGGTGGTGCAGGAAACCCTCGATCAGGTGCTGGCGATCCGCAAGGCCTGGCGCTTCAACCGCGGCGAGCGTCGCGTGCGCCGCCTGCCGATGCTCGCCTACGACACCCTGCAGCCCGATACCAACGGCATGGCCACCGCCGACCAGGTGGACTCCTACAACGGCGCGCCGGATCGCTACGAATGGAAGCTTCTGGGCAAGCGCGAGATGCTGGTGCCGTACAACAGCTACGCCGTGCACCAGAAGGGCATCCCCTATGCCGACATCCTGCAGGCCAAGCACATCAACCCCGAGTTGCTGCGCTACGAGCTGCACCGCGTCTGGGTCGTGGAGGCGGACCTGCGTACCGGCTTCAGCCACCCGTACGCCAAGCGCCGCTTCTACCTGGACGAGGACAGCTGGCAGATCCTCGCCGTCGACCTGTATGACCGCAGCGGTGCGCTGATCGGCCTGCAGGAGGCCCACCCGATCAGCTACTACGAGGTGCCGATGTTCGGCTCGACCCTGGAGACCATCTACGACCTCAAGGGCGGCCGCTACTTCGCCGATGGCCTGGACAACAACGAGAAGATGTACGACTTCGACGCCAGGCTGAGCCCTCGCGACTTCACGCCGCAGGCGCTGCGCCGCGAAGGCAACTGAGTCACGCGGCCAATGGCCGCTGGTACAAGCGAAACGCCGCGCCTCCTTTACCGGAGCGCGGCGTTTTTTATGGCGGTGTTGGACATGGTTGGCACCACCACTTGCGCTCCCCGGCAACTCGGTAGGTGGTGCGCACGGCGCACCCCATGGAGCGCACTTCTTAGTTGCGGTCGGCCATGATGCCGATCACCACGAAGATCAGGATCAGCACCGGTGCCAGGGTGAAGTTGTTGAAGTGCGCCAGGCCCTTGGCCAGCCAGGGGGTGAGAAAGACGATCGCCAGACCGTAGCCGACTGCGCAGAACACCACGAACAGCAGGGTGCGCAGGACGAAGTTGAGATTGCCAATGGTGCGCTGGACCCAGGCGTTGATGGCCGGCCCGAACAGCACCAGCAGAGTGGCCATGATGGCCAGAGAGATGTCGCTGAGGTGGCTGCGGCTCCAGCGCGACAGGGTGACGATCAGGTCCAGTAGCAAATCCATTGAGGCTCCTTGTTGACGCCGGGCAGAACCGGCCGCGCGGCAGGTTGGCCGGTTGCACGACCTTGGCCGTCTCTTCGCAGTAAGCCGCTGCCGGGACACGACGTGGCTGGCAGGCAACGGCGGGCAGCGAGACGCCAGCGCGCGCTTCGCGCGGGGCCGCGAACCCTGACGGCGCAGGTTTCGGCGCCATAGACTACCGGATTCGCACCGGCCTGTGTGCGGCGTCGCGGGACGCTATCGGGCGGGTTGGACATCAACGGCCCGCCAGGCTTGTCACGGGCTCAGGTTGCGGCGCCAGCGCCTGGCCGCGTGCGTCTGCGGCGGGCATCAGCGGCCGATGGTTGTTCACCGGAAAATGCAGACTCTCCCGACGGCCGTGGCGGTCGAGGGTGATGTAGTGCGAGCCGACGCTGTGCAGCTTGATGCCGGGCGCAATCTCGGCGCCGACCGCAACGCGCCGCGCGGTCTGCCCGTGCGGGCGGATGATGGCGCTGGAGCGCTGCTGCTCGGGGTTGCCGAACACGGCGACCAGGGTCAGCTGCAGGGAAGTGGCCGGCGCGGGGCCGGCATGACCGGGCAGCGGGGCGGGAAACAGCATGGCCAGCCGTTGCCGATCCGCCACGCGCGGCGGCGTTGGCGGTGGCGCCTGGGTGTAGGCGGGCGGTTCCTGCAGCAACCGCCACAGCTGCGCGGCCTGGTAGCTCAGGCTGAGGCTGCAGGCCAGGAGTGCCAGCAGGCAGAGGCCGGCCGGCAGGTGGCGCACTGCGCCGGAGTTGGCGGGTGCCATGACCGTTCCTCGTTGGCGCGCCCATGGCCGCTGGGGCCATGGGCGCGCTGGCTTACAGCCGGGTTACGCTGACGTTGTCGATGAACAGCGACTGACTGCGTTGCGTGCCAAGCAGCAACAGCTCGGCACGGCGCAGGGGACCGGCGGGCAGCTGCACTTCATGCTGCAGCTTGCTCCAGCTGCCGCCGCGGGTGTTGCGCTGACCGAGCGGCAGATACTGACCGCGACCGTTGCTGTCCTCGACATACAGATAGGCGTAGGCGACGGCGCTGACCGAGGTGCTGCGACCGATGCTCAGGTCCGCCTCGATGCGATAGCGCTTGCCGGCCTCCAGGTTGCCGAGCAGGCTGACGCTGGCGCCGGAACCTTCGTACTCGCGCTGATAGGCTTCCAGCGCCTGACGACCGCTGCTGGCGTAGGTGCTGACGCGCGCGCTGCCGTGGTAGCCGGACCAGCCGCCGATGCCGCTTTCGAAGTTCCAGCCGAACTGCGCGGGCGCCGCTGGCGGCGTGCTGCTCTGGATCTCCTGCAGCTCCACCTCATCGATCAGCAGGCTGCTGCCGCTGTCGCTCCACACCGCCACATAGAGATTGCGTGCGTTGGCCGGCGTCCGGTAGGTGAAGGTCTTTTCCAGGCGGCTGAATTCGTTGCCGCTGACGGACAGGCTGGCCGACTGCTCCGAGCTGTAGGTCAGGCGGCCGTCGAGACCCTCCTGCAGGATCGCCAGTCGCACGTTCTCGCGGCTGTTGCGGGCCTTGAGCATGCTGTTGGCCCTGAGCCGGTACTGCACGCCGTCACGCAGGCCGCTGACCGGGGTGGCCAGGATGTCGAAGCCGCGCGCGTCCATCTGCAGGGCGTTGTCGCGGCAGTTCAGGGCCACGTTGACCAGACTCAGGTCGGATTGGCCGAAAAGCGCGCGCCAGTCGTCGCTGGTGGTGAACTCGCCATTGCGCACCAGCCCCTTCAGCGCCGGCTTGCTGCACCAGGGCAGTTCGGTCGGTGGCGTACCGGGGTTGGTGGTTCCCGGGTTGCCGGTGACGGGCACCAGTGTCGGGCGGAATGCCGCGATCTGGCCGGCCATGGCGTTCAGGGCACGTACCGCATCGGCATGCTCGTTCTGGCCGCAGGCCTGGTTGGCACATTCGCTGTCGCGCAGGCGCGGGTTGGAGAACACCGGTGCCTGGCGGCGTGCGCCGAACACCTGGGGGTAGGCCATGATGGTGCTGAACTGGCCCTGCACGCCGTAGCCACGGCTCCATTCATGCGTACCGTTGTGGCCGTTGGTGTTGTAGTAGCCTTCCTGCATGTCCTGTTCGTAGGAGTGGCGCAGGCCCATGTTGTGGCCGGCCTCGTGAGCGAAGGTGCTGAGGCTGCAGTCGACCCCGGTCAGGCCGTAGGCCATCTCCTTGGCGCCGCTGTTGAAGCGGTCGCTGTTCTTCGGCCCGGTTCCCATCCAGGCGATGCCGCAGACGCCGTAGCCCTGCCCCTGGGTGGTGCGGTTGATCAGTTGCACCAGGTCCGCGCCGTACTGCTCGCGCAGACGCTGCACGCGGGTATCGTAGGTGAACTTGTTGAGGTTGGCCGAGGACACGTCGTAGTAGTCGGCCCAGTCCAGCAGCTGCTTGTGAACCAGACGCAGGCGCAGGTTGACCCCGCTCTTGGCGTAGGCGTTGTTGGTGTACTCGATGTAGCTGGCGATGCGTGCGTCGATGTCGCGGCCGTTGGGCAGCGCCTGGGCGTCCTTGGTGTAGAGCACCATGATATCGACGGTCTCGGGGTTGGCCTGGGCGTGGTGGGCGGCCAGCGCCAGTGCCAGGGCGGATAACCATTGCACGTTCTTCATGTCTGCAGTCCTTGTGCTGGGGGGTAAGAGAGGTGCATCAGCCCTGGGCGGGCGGCGGCAGCGGGGGCAGCTCTTTATGGTCGTAATGCAGGTGATCGTTGGGATCGGCGCGCAGGACCAGCTGGTTTTCGTCGGTGATCACGGTCTTGCCGGTGGCGTTGTCGACGATGATCGACAGGCTGCCGTCCACGGTGGCCAGGGTGATGTGGGTTTCCAGCTTGCCGCGCACCAGGGTCATGCTTTCCATGGCCTCGCCGTCGAGCAGGGCGCCATGCCAGACGGCGCTGCCGGCGGTATTGCGGGTATCGCTGAGGCTCGCGCGCACGGGGTGCTGCCGCCCCGGCAGGGCCAGGGACACGACCTGGCCGGTATGCAGGGTTGCGAGCTGCTGCGGATCGACATGGGTGAGGTGGCGGGTAATGCCGTCCGTTTCCTCTTCCTGCAGCGATCCGGCGTCCCACAGCGTCATCTGCGCCGCCGCCGGTTCGCTGGCGATCGGTTGCGCCTGCAGCGTGCGCTCAGCGGCCGGCGGCGTGACAGGCGCAGCGGCGGCTGCGATGGCGGGGGCCGCGGGAGCAGCCGGCGAGCCGGCCGGTTTCTGCTGCGCCGTATCGCCTTTCGGCTGCGCGGTCTCCGACAGTACGAATCCCAGGGTGCCGCCCACGATTGCCGTGGCGACCACGGCGGTTATCCAGCGTTTTGACATGCCACTTCTCCTTCCTCTGGTAAGGCGAAAGGGGGCAGTCTAGGTACGCGGGTGCCAGAAATTCGCTATGCACTTCACAGCCAGGCCGAGCGGCGCGAGGCGTGGGCGCTAACTTGGACGCTTGTCTCACCCGCAGGGTGTATTGCGTCTCGTTTGTGAGTTGGGCGGGCGGCTTGGCACGGCCGAGGCAAGTCTGCTTGGCAGCCAGGCGGAGCTTCACCGCGCCTGCCGTGCACCTTGTGCCTACTCGGGGATTGCCGCAGCCGTGCGGCTGGGCAGTTGCTCGGGCAGGTGAGCCAGCGCCTTGAGGGCCAGCTCGCGGTTCGGATAGCTGCCATAGAGCAGGGCGTAGCGAGTGCCGCTTTCGTGCTGCTGCAGGCGCAGCGGCTGGTCGGGATGACGGCCGAGCAGGGCCTGCATGAACGCCTGGCTTTCGCCTTCGATCAGGCGAATGGTATAGCGCTCGTGGGCCCGCGCCGTCGCGACGTCGCCGCCCTGACCATCGCCCAGACTGGCCGGATCGACCGGCCTGGGCGTCTCGATCAGGCTGCGTTGTGGCTGTGGCTGTGGTTGCGCAGGCTGGAGCTGGGGCTGGCGCAGATCGGTGACGGGCGTGGCCGCGTCCTGGCTGAACAGATCGTGGGCCTGCGGCGGCAGGTGGTGGTAGCCGCTGGCCTGGCCGAGCAGGCGCAGGTCGCGGTACTTGCCGAGGCTCAGGTTGGCCAGGCCTACGCCGTCGCGCGCCACACTCGGACGCAGGAAGACCATCAGGTTGCGTTTCTGCCGTGCGTCGCGGGTCGAGCGGAACAGCCGGCCGACGCCCGGGATGTCGCCCAGCAGGGGAACCTTGCTCGCGCTGGCCGAGGTGTCGTCCTGAATCAGGCCGCCGAGCACGATCACCTGGCCGTCATCGGCCAGCACGGTGCTCTTGATCGAGCGCTTGTTGGTGACCAGATCCACCGCCTGGGCATTGAGGCCGGTGCTGGGAGCGATGGAGGAGATTTCCTGCTCGATCACCAGGCGCAGCGTGGCGCCGTCGTTGATATGCGGCGTGACCTTGAGGGTGACGCCGATGTCCTTGCGCTCGATGGTGGTGAAGGGATTGCCCGCGCCCGACGCGTCGGTGGTGTAGGAGCCGGTCTGGAACGGCACGTTCTGCCCGACCAGAATCTCCGCCGGCTGATTGTCCAGGGTCAGCAGTGTCGGCGTGGACAGCAGATTGCTCTTGCCGGTGGCTGACAGGGCGGTGATCAGCATGCCGAAGTTGTCATTGCCCAGGCCGAAGATCGCTCCGTTGGGCAGCGTCTTGGCCAGCTCGGCGGTCTCGTCGCGGGCGATGGCGCCGAGCAGGGTGCCGATGGACAGTCCGGTGTTGCTGAAATTGACCCCGCCCAGGGCGTTGTGGCGGCCGTCGATGGCCCACTGCACGCCCAGCGCGTCGTTGATGTCGCCGGACATCTCGACGATGGCGGCTTCCACCAGTACCTGCGCGCGCGGCGCATCCAGCTGGCGCACCAGATCCTCGAACAGGCTGACCATGTCGGCTTCGGCCATGATGACGATGGCGTTGAGGCTCTGGTCGGCGCGGATCATCAGTTTCAGGGGCGTCGAACTCTGGTTGCCCTGGCTCTGGCTCAGGTTGTCGCCGAAATCGCCCAGGGTCTCGGCCAGCTGCTTGGCGTCGGCATGGCGCAGGCGTATCACCCGCGTGTTGGCCGAGCGCGAGCTGGGCGTGTCGAGGCTTTGCGCCAGCTTCAGCAGGCGCAGTCGCGCTTCGCGAGGGCCGAGCAGCAGCAGGCGGTTGCTGCGCGGGTCGGCGATGACCTGGGCGCCACCGGCCTGGGCGTTCTGCAGCGAGGCGCCGAGCAGGTTCGCCAGATCGCTGACCCAGGCGTGCTTGAGCTCGTAGACGCTGAAGTTGTCCTGGCTGCGGTCGTCCAGCTGGCGAATCAGGTCGCCGATGCGTTCGATGTTGGCGGGCGCGTCGCTGATGATCAGGCTGTTGGACGAGGGCACCGCGGCCAGGTGGCCGTGGTTGGCCACCAGCGGGCGGATCATCGGCAGCAGGTCATTGGCGGCGCCGTGCTGTACCTGCAGCACGCGGGTTTCCAGGTTGCCCTGGCTGCCGGCGCTGCTTCTGGCCTCGGCATTGGGCATGATGCTGAGCTGGTCGCCTTGCGGCATGACGGCAAAGCCGTGGGTGGTCATCACCGAGAGAAACAGCTTGTACAGCTCGGCCAGGCCCATGGGCTCCTGGGCGATCACCGTGACCTGGCCCTTGACCCGCGGGTCGATGATGAAGGTCTGGCCGCTGATGCTGGAGATCTGCTCGATGAAATCGCGGATGTCCGCGCTCTGCATGTTGACGGTCCAGCTCTCTTCGCTCCGGCCGGGCTGCACCGCTGTGGCGTGGGCCTGGCCTGCGAGCACCAGCAGCAGGGCGGCGCAGCACAGCGTCCTGAGTAGTCGGGAGAGGATCGGCATGGTGGTATGGCAGTTCCATGGCAAATGCGCAGCGGCATCCGATGCAAGGCGAAAGCGCTACGGCTGGAGGGCGGTCGGCAAGGAGGGCGGTAGGCTAATCAAAAAGACGTCGCCGTGTTGCGGGCAGATGGCAATCTGCGATGACGGTCACAGGGGTTTTCGCAAGGCTGCGGCCGGGTGCGCGTTTCGGCGGGATCATCGCCGAACGGGCGAGATGTTCGAGGCAAAGGGTGGGGTCTGGCCACCCTTCGCCCATGGCATGTCAGGGCAGGAAGTGTTGCAGCAGATCGTTGAGAAACAGCTGGCCTTCGGCGGTGGCGCATAGCCGTTCGGGCTCGGCGCGCAGCAGCTTGCGTCCCTCGGCCTCGGCGCGGGCAGCGTCCAGGCTGGCCAGCGGCAGGCCGGTGCGCTCGCTGAACAGGCGGGCCGGCACGCCGTCTGTGAGGCGCAGCACGTTCATCAGGAACTCGAAGGGCAGTTCGTCGGCGCCGAGTACGCGCTCGCCGGCCTGGAAGACCTTGGCCGGGTCCAGATAGTCCTTGGGCAGGCGCGTCTTCCAGCTGCGCAGGATGCGCCCGTCGGGGGCGCTGAGCTTGGCATGGGCGCCGGCACCGATGCCGAGAAAATCGCCGAAGGTCCAGTAGTTGAGGTTGTGCCGCGCCTGCTTGCCCGTCTGGGCATAGGCAGACACCTCGTACTGGGCGTAACCCTCGGCGGCCAGCAGGGCCTGGCCGGCCTCCTGGATGTCCCATAGCAGATCGTCTTCCGGCAGCACCGGCGGCTGGCTCCAGAACACCGTGTTCGGCTCCATGGTCAGCTGGTACCAGGACAGGTGCGTCGGGCCCTGGCTGATGGCGGTGCGCAGGTCGAACAGCGCGTCCTCGATGCTCTGCTCGGGCAGGCCGTGCATCAGGTCGAGGTTGAAGTTGTCGAAGCCGGCGGCGCGCGCCATATCGGCGGCCCGCACGGCCTCGTTGCCGTCGTGGATGCGCCCCAGCGCCTTGAGCTTGGCTTCCTGAAAACTCTGCACGCCGATGGACAGGCGATTGATGCCCAGCGCCCGGTAACCCTTGAACTTGGCCTGTTCGAAGGTGCCGGGGTTGGCTTCCAGGGTGATTTCGATATCCGGGGCGAAGGCCACGCGCCGTTCGACGCCTTCCAGCAGACGGCCCAGGGCGCGGTCGGAGAACAGGCTGGGGGTGCCGCCGCCGAAGAAGATCGACGTCAGCGTCCGGCCGTGCACGTGCCGCAGGTCGGCATCGAGGTCGGCGAGCAGGGCGTCGACGTATTCCTCTTCAGGCAGCGTCGGCCCAGCGGCGTGGGAGTTGAAGTCGCAGTAGGGGCATTTGCGCACGCACCAGGGGATATGGATATAGAGCGCGAGGGGCGGGAGCAGGAAACGCCCGCCAGCGGTATCGCTCATGCCAGCCCCAGGCGCTGTTTGAGCAGCGCCATGGCGCGGGCGCGGTGGCTCAGGCGGTTCTTCTGCTCGGCCGGCAGTTCGGCGCTGGAGCAGCCGGTTTCCGGCACCCAGAACAGCGGGTCGTAGCCGAAGCCGTGCTCGCCACGGGCCTCGTGCAGGATGCTGCCGTGCCACAGACCTTCGCAGAGGATCGGCAGCGGATCGTCGGCGTGGCGCACCAGCGCCAGGGCGCAGACGAACTGCGCGCCGCGCTCGGTATCCGGTACGTCTTTCAGGGCCGCGAGCAGCTTGGCGTTGTTCGCCGCATCGCCCTGACCATCGGCGTAGCGCGCCGAGTAGATGCCGGGTGCGCCGCCGAGGGCATCCACCGCCAGGCCGGAGTCGTCGGCCAGCGCCGGCAGCCCGGAGATGCGTGCGGCATTGCGCGCCTTGAGGATGGCGTTTTCGACGAACGACAGGCCGGTTTCCTCCGGCTCGACGCTGGAGAATTCGCCGATCGAACGCACGCGCACGGCGTCGCCGAGCATGGCCTGCAGTTCCTTGAGCTTGCCGCCGTTATGGCTGGCCAGCACCAGTTCCTTGAAGTCAGTCATCCGGGAACATTTCCTGATTGAAGGTGATGCGGTGCGTGTTGTCGCCCTGGCGCACGTCGAGAGTGAAGCTGAGTATCTCGCGGCTGGAGAAGGGGAACTGCGCCAGGTAGTAGATGGCGCCGCTCTCGGTGACCTGCCTGAAGGTCAGTGCGGTGCTCTGCCCCAGCAGGTTCTTCACCTGGCCGCTGACCTGCGCGGTGCTGGCCTTGCCGGCCTTGAGCACGGCGACGTTGACCACGCCCTGGGTCTTGCTGCGCACCAGGCCGGCGGCGCTGGCGATGTCCGGTTGCAGGAAGCTGGAATTGAACACGCTGTAGTGCACATCGAGGTCGCCGAAGCTCTGCTTGCGTTCGGCGGCGGCCGGCAGGGCCAGGCACAGGGCGATCAGAAAGGGGATGATGCGACGCATGATGGTTCTCCTCGGTCAGGTTCAGACCGCGACGCGGTGGGCTGCGAGATCCGCTCCGCTGATGCGATAGATGCCGATCTCACCCAATAGATTAGGCCAGGCGCGGCTGGCCCAGCCATGGCGGTGATCGCGGTCCACCGCCAGGCGCTCCTCGATCCGTGCGCCCTGGGCGTGGCACAGGCGCTCGAAGTCCTCGAAGGTGCAGAAGTGGATGTTCGGCGTGTTGTACCAGGTGTAGGGCAGGAAGTCCGACACCGGCATGCGACCCTTGGTGGTCAGGTACCAGCGGCAGCGCCAGTGGCCGAAGTTGGGGAAGGTGATGATGCAGGTCTTGCCGACCCGCAGCATCTCGGCCAGCACCTTGTCCGGGTAGTGCAGCGCCTGCAGCGACTGGGTCATGACCACCACGTCGAAACTGTTGCTGGCGAAGTTGCCCAGGCCCAGGTCGAGGTTCTGCTCGATGACGTTGACGCCGCGCTCGATGCACAGGGCGATCTTGTCCGGGTCGATTTCCAGGCCGTAGCCGGAAACCTGCTTGTTGTCGCGCAGCCAGGCGAGCAGTTCGCCGTCGCCGCAGCCCAGGTCGAGCACACGGCTGCCCGGGGCGATCCATTCCTGGATGATGTCCAGATCCGCTCGCATGCTCATACCTCGATTCGCTTCATGTAGCTGCCGAATGCCTGCAGGTAGCGCGGGATCGGCATGAGGAAGGCGTCGTGGCCCTGGGGGGCGTCGATCTCCAGGTAGCAGACGTTCTTCTTCGCCGCCGTCAGGGCATCGACGATCTCCCGCGAGCGGGCGGGGGAGAAGCGCCAGTCGGTGGTGAAGGACATCAGGCAGAAGTCCGCCTTGGCCACGGCCAGGGTCCTGGCCAGGTCGCCGTCGTGGGCGGCGGCCGGGTCGAAGTAGTCCAGCGCCTTGGTCATCAGCAGGTAGGTGTTGGCGTCGAAGCGCCCGGAGAACTCCTCGCCCTGGTAGCGCAGGTAACTCTCCACCTGGAACTCGACGCTGTGGAAGTCGTAGTTGAGCTTCTCGCTCTTCAGGCCGCGGCCGAATTTCTCGCCCATGGCATCGTCGGACAGGTAGGTGATATGGCCGACCATGCGCGCCAGCATCAGCCCGCGCTTGGGGATCACGCCGCGTTCCTGGAAGTGTCCGCCGTGGAACTCCGGGTCGGTGAGAATCGCCTGGCGCGCCACTTCGTTGAAGGCGATGTTCTGCGCCGACAGCTTGGGCGCCGAGGCGATGGCCAGGCAGTGACGCACGCGCTCGGGGTAGCTGATGCTCCATTGCAGGGCCTGCATGCCGCCCAGGCTGCCGCCGATCACCGCGGCCCACTGCTCGATGCCGAGCACATCGGCCAGGCGCGCCTGGCTGTGCACCCAGTCTTCCACGGTCATCACCGGGAAATCCGCGCCATAAGGCTTGCCGGTAGCCGGGTTGGCGCTGCTCGGGCCGGTGGAGCCGTTGCAGCCGCCGAGGTTGTTGAGGCTGACGACGAAGAACTTGTTGGTGTCGATGGGCTTGCCGGGGCCGATGCAGCTGTCCCACCAGCCGGGCTTGCGATCATCCGGGCTGTGGTAGCCGGCGGCATGATGATGGCCGGACAGGGCGTGGCAGATCAGCACGGCATTGCTGCGCGCGGCATTCAGCTCGCCGTAGGTTTCGACGACCAGTTCGTACTCGGCCAGGCTGCGCCCGCAGGCCAGCGCCAGCGGTTCGCTGAAACGAAATACCTGGGGGCTGACCAGGCCGACGGAATCTTCGGGAAAGGCAGTGGGCATGGACGTGGCTAACGAATCGGAGGAGGGCGCCAGTCTAAAGAGCACCGCAGGTAGCGGCAAGCGAGCTGGCAACTGCGCAGCTCATGGCGAGCGCAAGGGCGGGTTGGACCCGCCCCTCGCGCCAGGGTGGGCTATTCGCCGCCGACCTGGGCGCCGATCGCCGAGGGCAGGCTGACCACCTTGCCCTGGCGCTGTACCGGCGCCGGCCGGCGCAGGATGCGCAGCATGTCGGCGGCCTGGGCCAGCTGCAGCTCCAGCTCTTCCTTGTAGCGCGCCAGTTGCTGGCTGCGCTTGCGTGTCTGCTGGGTCTCCTGGGCCAGGGCCTTGAGGCGTAGCATGTGGCTTTCCAGCATCTGCTTGTGTTCCAGGGTGTGCTGCATCAGCGGCATCAGCGCATCCGCGGCCCATTGCTCGGCATCCTGGCGCAGGCGCCGGTGCAGACCGATCACTTCCTGGGCCAGGGTGGCGAAGAAGCGCCGGGTCAGGCTGCGCTGTTCGGTGAGCAGGGTCTTCACGTGCAGGCGGAACTGATCGCCCTTGACCTGCAGCTTCTTCAGCTCACGCTGGTAGCGCTGGATCTTGAACTGCGGCGCGTCGATGCCACCCAGCGGGTTGTCTTCGTTATGTCGGCGGTAGATGGCGGCGACCATGCGGTTGGCCATCTCGGCTTCATGCTCGAGGCTGTGCAGGTCATGCTCCACGGCGCGGAAGAAGTGCAGGATGGCCTGATTGATGCCAAGGGTAGTCCAGCTGCCGGTGAGATTGCGCCGTACATTGGCCAGGTGCTCGTCCAGGCGCTCGGGGCGTGCGGCATGGCGCAGCAGCTGGCCCTGGCGCTGCAGCAGGCGCTGGTTGGTCTTCAGGCCGAGCAGGCGTTTGTGGTGCCGGCTGTGGTCTTCCTTGGTCTTGGCGGTCAGTTCGAACAGCAGCTGGCCATTGTCCTGCTGGTGGTTGCCGAGCAGGGTGAGCTGTTCGCTGACCTTCTCCAGGCGCAGGCCCAGCACGTGCTGGCTGTTGTTGAGCAGGGCCAGGACCTGGCGCACCACCTGATCTTCGATCAGGCGCTCCTTCTGGGTGACGATGCGGTCGCACAGCAGGGTTTCCAGGTTTGCCATCTGACTGCGGGCCAGCAGCTCCTCGTCCTTGCGCACCTTGGCCAGCAAGGCCTGCTTGGCCGACAGCGGCAGCACGTCCTGCTTGGCGATACCCAACTGCTTGGCGGTGGCGCTCTGGATCTGGCCGATGGCGTTCTGCACGAAGGTCTCGCCGGCCAGGTCGTCCCACAGCACGTCGATCTTGTTCAGTACGGCGAACAGGCTGGTCTGGGTGTCTTCGTCGAGCTGGCGGATGTGCTGCTGCCAGATGCTCATGTCACTGGCGGTGACGCCGGTATCGGCGGCCAACAGGAAGATGATCGCCTGAGCATTGGGCAGCATCGACAGGGTCAGCTCCGGCTCGCTGCCCAGCGCGTTGAGGCCGGGCGTGTCGAGAATGCGCAGACCCTGACGCAGCAGCGGGTGATCGAAGTTGACCATGGCGTGACGCCAGGCCGGCACCAGCACCTGGCCACGCTTGCCGGTGCCTTCGAGCATGTCCGGGTGGAAGCCGAGCTGGATCGCCTGCTCCACCGGCATGGGCTTGGTCTTGGCCACCTGGCTGAAGGCCAGGGCCATGTTGGCCGGGTCGCTGGTGTCCAGGGGAATGTTCACCCAGTGCCGGGGAATGCGCTTGAACTGGGCGACGCTGGCCGAGGCGGTGCGCGTCTCGATGGGCAGCAGGCGGATGTAGGAGCGCTCCGAGCGCGGATCGAAGAACAGCTCGGTGGGGCACATGGTGGTGCGCCCGGCGTGCGACGGCAGCATGCGCTGGCCGTACTCGGAGAAGAACAGGCTGTTGATCAGCTCGGTCTTGCCGCGGGAGAACTCGCCAACGAAGGCCAGGGTGATGTGGTCAGTGCGCAGGATCTTCAGCGCGCGCTCGAGCTTGGCCTGCACCGCTTCGGAATTGAGCCGGTTGTGCTCCAGCCAGCTGCGGTAGCGGGTGATCTCGCGCATCAGCTCGCGCTTCCAGGCGACGTAGGCGTCCACTTGCTGGCTGAGACGTTCCATGCTCATCCTGGCTCTCCTCTCGGCAATGCGTGCAGCGGATCGTATCAGGGCGTTCGCTGGCGGCACCGTCGCGGTGCCGACACGCCCTGTACGGTTCGCGCCATTTTGCCGTCAGAACGCACGGCGTTCGTGTGAATAATCCGCATTATGCGGCGCCGCCTGCGGCCGTCAATCTCCCCGCCCGTTTGTCCCGCCTTAAGGCCGGGGGTGCCCGCCGAGCGGTCGTTGCGCGCGCCGAACGGTCATTTCCCGGGAAAGGTCAGCCCAGGCAGCGTCGGCAGACGCTGCGGCGCGTGGATGCGCAAGCGCTTGTGGCGGTTGAGCTCGCCGCTTTCCAGGTTCACCTGGGCCTTGGCGACGCCGAAGGCCTTGGCCAGAAAAGCCAGCAGATGGGCATTGGCCTTGCCCTCGACCGGCGGGGCGGTGAGGCGGATCTTCAGCCTTTCGCCATGCAGCCCGGCGAACTCGTCCTTGCTCGCCTTGGGCTGCAGGTGACAGTCGAGGATCAGGTCCTCGCCGTCCCAGCGAAAGTAGCTCACGCTATCAAAGGAAGGGGCTGAGCATCGGCGGCAGGCCGGTGGAGGCGGCCAGGCTGCCGATGACGAAGCGGTCGATCAGATTGATGGTGATGAAGGCGAAGATCGGCGAGATATCCAGGCCGCCCAGGTTCGGCAGCAGCTTGCGGAACGGTACCAGCAGCGGTTCGCAGATCTGATTGACCAGCTGCGCGCCCGGGTTGTAGCTGCCCGGAGCGACCCACGACAGGATCACGCTGATGATCAGAGCGAAGAAGAACACCTTGAGAAACAGCGAGGTCACGCCGATCACCGACCACACCAGCAACTGCAGGATGAAGCCGCCGACGTTGTAGCCCATCAGGGTCAGGGTCACCACCATCAGCAGCAGCTGCACCAGGATGGCCAGTACCAGCGAGGCCAGGTCCAGCCCGGCGAAGCCCGGAATGATGCGGCGCAGCGGCGTCAGCAGTGGCTGCGTGGCCTTGACGATGAACTGGCTCAGCGGGTTGTAGAAGTCCGCGCGCACCAGTTGCAGGATGAAGCGCAGCAGCACGATCAGCAGGTACAGGCTGCCGAGGGTCTGGATGATGTAGATCAGGGCTTCTATGAGGCCGGACATGCTGTCTCCTTATTGACCCAGTTGTTCGGCCAACTCGGCCGAGCGGTTGGCGGCGGCATTCAGCGCCTGTTGTACCAGGGTTTCGAAGCCGCCGGCCTGGAAGGTTTTGATCGCCGCTTCGGTGGTGCCGTTCGGCGAGGTCACGCGGCGGCGCAGTTCGGCGGCGTCCACATCGCTCTCGCTGGCCATGCGCGCGGCGCCCAGGGCGGTGTGGATGCTCAGGCGGGCGGCGGTTTCGCGCGGCAGGCCGAGCTGTTCGCCGGCCGCGGTCATGGCCTCGATCAGCAGGAAGAAGTAGGCCGGGCCGCTGCCGGAGACGGCGGTCACCGCATCGAGCTGCGCTTCGTCGTCCAGCCACAGGGCCAGGCCCACGGCGCTCAGCACCTGCTCGGCCTGGGCCTTCTGCGCGGCGCTGACGCGCGGATTGGCGAACAGGCCGGATACGCCCTGGCGCAGCAGCGCCGGGGTGTTGGGCATGCAGCGCACCACCGGGCGTTGACCCAGCCAGTTTTCCAGGCTGGCGCAACTGATGCCGGCAGCGATGGAGATGATCACCTGATCGGCGGTCAGGTGCGGCGCCAGGTCCAGGCACACCGCCTTCATCACCTGAGGCTTGACCGCCAGCAAGATCAGCTCGGCGCCTTTGATGGCCTCACTGTTGTCGGCGAAGGTGGCGATGCCGTGCTCCTGCTGCAGGCGCGCGCGCTGTTCGCTGCCGGGCTCGCTGGCGCGGATGGCGCTGGCCGCCACGCCCTGGGCGCGCAGGCCGCCAATCAGGCTGGCGGCCATGTTGCCGGCGCCGACGAAGGCGATGATCGGGTTGCTGCTCATTGCGGGAGTTCCTTCATTCAATGGGAGGGCTGGCCGTAGTCGCGGGCGCCGAACAGGGCGGTGCCGATGCGCACCCAGGTGGCGCCTTCGGCGATGGCGGCCTCCAGGTCATGGCTCATGCCCATGGACAGGGTGTCGAGTTGCAGGCCGAGATCATCGCGCAACTGGCGCAGGCGAGCGAAAGCGGCGTGTTGCGCGGCGATGTCGTCGGTGGGTTCAGGGATCGCCATCAGCCCGCGCAGCTTGAGGTTGGGCATGGTGCTAACGGCTCTGGCCAGCTCCGGCAGTTCCTCCGGGCTGCAGCCGGATTTGCTGTCTTCACCGCTGACGTTGACCTGCAGGCAGATGTTCAGCGGCGCCAGGTGCGCAGGGCGTTGGTCGGACAGGCGTTGGGCGATTTTCAGGCGATCCACCGAATGTACCCAGTCGAAATGCTCGGCGATGGGCCGGGTCTTGTTCGACTGAATGGGGCCGATGAAGTGCCAGATCAAGGGCAGGTCGCTCAGCGCGGCCTGCTTTTCCAGCGCCTCCTGCAGGTAGTTCTCGCCGAAATCGCGCAGGCCGGCGGCATGGGCCTCACGAATGGCGTCGGCCGGTTTGGTCTTGCTCACCGCCAGCAGGCCGATATCGGCAAAATTGCGCTGCGAGGCTTGCGCCGCCTCACGGATGCGCGCTCCGACCTTTGCAATATTCTCTGCTATCGTGGACATTACCTGCGCTCTACAAAGCCCGACCTTTAGAGGGTTCGCGGCATTCTACCTGCTTGCTTGTAATTGGGGAGTCCCATGGATATCACTGAGCTGCTCGCCTTCAGCGCCAAGCAAGGTGCGTCGGATTTGCACCTCTCGGCGGGTCTGCCGCCGATGATCCGCGTCGACGGCGATGTGCGCCGCATCAACCTGCCACCGCTGGATCACAAGCAGGTACACGCGCTGATCTACGACATCATGAACGACAAGCAGCGCAAGGATTACGAAGAGTTCCTCGAGACCGACTTCTCCTTCGAGGTGCCGGGCGTGGCGCGCTTCCGGGTCAACGCCTTCAACCAGAACCGCGGTGCCGGTGCGGTGTTCCGTACCATTCCCTCGAAGGTGCTGACCATGGAGGACCTCGGCATGGGCGAGGTGTTCCGCAAGATCACCGACGTGCCGCGCGGCCTGGTGCTGGTCACCGGCCCTACCGGTTCGGGCAAGTCGACCACCCTGGCGGCGATGCTCGACTACCTCAACAGCAACAAGTACCACCATATCCTCACCATCGAGGACCCCATCGAATTCGTTCACGAGTCGAAGAAGTGCCTGGTCAACCAGCGTGAGGTGCACCGCGACACCCACGGCTTCTCCGAAGCGCTGCGCTCGGCCCTGCGTGAAGACCCGGACATCATCCTGGTGGGCGAGATGCGCGACCTGGAAACCATCCGCCTGGCGCTGACCGCCGCGGAAACCGGTCACCTGGTATTCGGCACCCTGCACACCACCTCGGCGGCCAAGACCATCGACCGTGTGGTCGACGTGTTCCCCGCCGAAGAGAAATCCATGGTCCGTTCGATGCTCTCCGAATCGCTGCAGGCGGTGATCTCGCAGACCCTGCTGAAGAAGATCGGCGGCGGTCGTGTCGCCGCTCACGAAATCATGATCGGCACCCCGGCCATCCGTAACCTGATCCGCGAGGACAAGGTGGCGCAGATGTATTCGGCGATCCAGACCGGCGGCGCCCTGGGCATGCAGACCCTCGATGCCTGCCTGAAGACGCTGGTGTCCAAAGGCCTGGTCAGCCGCGACAGCGCGCGCGAGAAGGCCAAGAGCCCGGAAAACTTCTAACAGCCGTAGCGACTGTGCCGCACGCCGCCAGTCGCCAGGTCCGCTCAGGGCCATAATCGGGCGTGCAGTTGATTGGCGAGACCCAAGATGGAATTCGAAAAACTACTGCGCCTGATGGTCGAAAAAGGCGGCTCCGATCTGTTCATCACCGCTGGCGTGCCGCCGTCGATGAAGGTCAATGGCCGGATCATGCCGGTGACCAAGAACGCCATGTCGCCGGAGCAGACCCGCGAGACCGTGCTGGGTGTGATGAACGAAGCGCAGCGCCGCGATTTTGCCGAGAATCACGAGTGCAACTTCGCCATCAGCGCCCGTGGCATCGGTCGTTTCCGCGTCAGTGCCTTCTACCAGCGCAACCTGGTGGGCATGGTGCTGCGCCGCATCGAGACCAACATCCCCACCATCGATGACCTCAAGCTGCCGGAGATTCTCAAGAAGCTGGCGCTGACCAAGCGTGGCCTGGTGTTGTTCGTCGGTGCCACCGGTACCGGTAAGTCCACCTCGCTGGCGGCGATGATCGGCTACCGCAACAAGAACAGCAGCGGCCACATCATCTCCATCGAAGACCCGATCGAATACATCCACCAGCACCAGAACTGCATCGTCACCCAGCGCGAGGTGGGCATCGACACCGAGTCCTTCGAGGTGGCGCTGAAGAACACCCTGCGTCAGGCACCGGACGTGATCCTCATCGGTGAGGTGCGTACTCGCGAGACCATGGACCACGCCGTGGCCTTCGCCGAAACCGGCCACCTGTGCCTGGCCACCCTGCACGCCAACAACGCCAACCAGGCGCTGGACCGCATCATCAACTTCTTCCCGGCCGACCGGCAGAACCAGGTGTGGATGGACCTGTCGCTCAACCTCAAGGCCATCGTCGCCCAGCAGCTGGTGCCGACCCCGGACGGCAAGGGCCGTCGCGCGGTGATCGAGGTGCTGATCAACACCCCGCTGGCTGCCGACCTGATCCGCAAGGGCGAGGTGCACGAGCTCAAGGGTCTGATGAAGCGCTCCACCGAGCAGGGCATGCAGACCTTCGATCAGGCGCTGTACAACCTCTACACCCAGGGCGAGATCACCTACGAAGATGCGCTGCTCTACGCCGACTCGGCCAACGACCTGCGCTTGATGATCAAGCTCGGTTCGGAAACCGACGGCGATCACCTGACCAGCATGGCCCAGGGCCTGGCGCTGGAGGTCAGCGAGGAAGATCCGGGGCGTCGCTTCCGCTGACGCTGCCTGACGGGGGACGCGCTGCGTCCCCTTCGTTTATCTGGGCGATGCGTTTGCCCTTTCTGCCGGCCAGCACCAGTGCCTGGCCATCGCGCTGCGCACCGGCGCGCGCTTCGCTCATCAGTTGCGGAATCAGCGGGCCTTCCGGCAGGTGCTTCCAGAATCTCAGTGGCAGATGCTGCTGCATTGCCGTGCGGTTGAGCCGCGCCGGATTGAAGGTGCTGCCGTAATAGGCGCGCCAAAGGGCCTGGCCATCATCCTCGGGCTGCTGTGCCCAGGCTTGCCACTGCGCCGGGCAGTGGCGCTCGTGCTGTAGACGCTGGCCGTCCCAGAACACGCCATCGCGCGGCGTGGCGATCAACCAGCTGTGCTTGCCCAGGCGCTCGGCGAAATGGCCGCTGGCCGAGGCCAGGATGTCGTGCGCCGGCTCGAACCAGGCGACGAAATCCGGCGCGCCTTGCGCCTTGCTCGGCTGAAAGCGCACGAAGGCATGCAGGTGATGGGCCTCGCGGCGCACCGCCTTGAGCCTCCGATGCAACTCGCTACCGTCGGGATCGCCGGCCAGCACCGCGCTGCGCTCGCCCTGCACGAAGCGCCAGAGCACGCGGTAGAGCAGGCTCCAGCGCTCCTCGCCGCGGTACTGCGCGGCGCTTTCCAGCAGCTCCAGCAGTTCGGGCGATACGCGCAGGCGACCATTGGGCTCCGGCGCGCGTTCGGCGGGTTGATCGAACAGGCCGGGCGCCGCTTCTTCGTCCAGCCACTGCAGCTGATGCGGCGCCAGGCCCTGCAGCAGGGCGCGGCGCGCGGCCTGGCGCCAGGTGGCGAAGGTGCCGTCGAAGCGCAGGCTGTGCATCACCACAACGCCATCTGCGCCGGGGTGTCGCGCAATTGCTGGCGCAGCACCAGGGATTCGTGTTCGGCCCGCGGTGGCCGGTAATCCTGAGTGACGATGAAGGGCTTGGCCTTTTCCAGCACGCAGCGCAGGCGGGTCAGGTCCTCATAGCGGATGCGCCGTTCACGGCGCAGCGCGCCCAGGCGCCTGGCACTGAGCACGCCGATACCGGGCACGCGGGCGATCAGCGACTCATCGGCGCGGTTCAGGTCCACCGGAAACTGCTCGCGATTGGCCAGCGCCCAGGCCAGCTTGGGGTCGATATCCAGCGCCAGGTTGCCGGGGCCGGCCAGCAGCTCCGTGGCGCTGAAGCCATAGCCGCGCATAAGGAAATCGGCCTGGTACAGGCGATGCTCGCGCAGCAGGGGCGGCGCCTCGAACGGCACGGTTTTCGGGCTCTGCGGGATGGGGCTGAAGGCCGAGTAGTAGACGCGGCGCAGGCGATAGTCCTGATACAGGCTCTGCGCGTTGTGCAGGATGGTGCTGTCGTCGGTGGCGTCGGCGCCGATGATCATCTGCGTGCTTTGCCCGGCCGGGGCGAAGCGCGGCGCGCGGCGCTCCTCCTGGGCCTCGCGCTCGCCCTGGTGGATGCTGTGCATGGCCTGGTGAATGCTGCCGACGTTCTTTTCCGGCGCCAGGCGCACCAGGCTGGTTTCGGTGGGCAGTTCGATATTGACGCTGAGGCGGTCGGCATACAGGCCGGCCTCGGCGATCAGTTCCGGCGCGGCATCGGGGATGGTCTTCAGATGAATGTAACCGCGGAACTGATGTTCCTGACGCAGCAGCTTGGCGACGCGGATCAGCTGTTCCATGGTGTAGTCGGCCGAGCGGATGATGCCGGAGCTGAGGAACAGGCCGCTGATGCAGTTGCGTTTGTAGAAGTCCAGGGTCAGGGTGACCACTTCCTCGGGGGTGAAGCGCGCACGCGGCACGTCGCTGGAGCGGCGGTTGATGCAGTACTGGCAGTCGTACAGGCAGAAGTTGGTCAGCAGGATTTTCAGCAGCGCCACGCAGCGTCCGTCCGGCGTGTAGCTGTGGCAGATGCCCATGCCGTTGGTCGAGCCGATGCCGTCCTTGCCTTTGGAGCTGCGCTTGGGCGCGCCGCTGCTGGCGCAGGAGGCATCGTACTTGGCGGCGTCGGCGAGGATGGTGAGCTTGTCGATCAGTTGCATGGCAGGCGATATCGATACTGTTTTTTTATACAGTATATGGGCATCGTACAGCTATCAAGCCATTCGTTGAGTTGCACCGCCTCGCCGCAAATGAAACCTTCATTCCGCGCGCAGCGTCATAGCTGCATCTCGCACAAGGAGTTCGCCATGCAACGACAGGACACCCATAGCAAGCTGATCGGCTACCTGCTGTGGATTTTCGGTTTTCTCGGTTCGCACCGTTTCTATTATGGCAAGCCGGTGACCGGCACCATCTGGTTCTTCACCCTCGGTCTGCTGTTCATCGGCTGGATCATCGACCTGTTTCTGATCCCCTCGATGGATCGCGAGGCGGACCTGCGCTTCACCGCCGGCGATACCGACTACAACGTCGCCTGGATCCTGCTGACCTTTCTCGGCGTGTTCGGCGTGCACCGCATGTACCAGGGCAAGTGGATCACCGGGATCATCTACCTGCTGACCGGCGGCCTGTTCCTGATTGGCGTGCTCTACGACTTCTGGACGCTCAATTCGCAGATCTCGATCAAAAACGCGCAGCGCGGTTGATCGGGCGGCGACAATTGGCGGTGCGCGCAGCGCACCCTAGGGTCGTCGCGTCGTAGCCCGGATGCAATCCGGGGAAATGAAAAGGGCATCCCGCGGGATGCCCTTTTCGTTGTTGCTGGCCGGATCAGTCGTCGCTGTCGTCGTCGTCCGCGCCGTCGACCTTCATGCCCAGCTCCTTGATCTTGCGCGTCAGGGTGTTGCGCCCCCAACCCAGCAGCAGGGCGGCGTCGCGGCGGCGGCCGGCGGTGTGCTTGAGCGCGGTCTCGATCATGATGCGTTCGAAGGCCGGCACGGCTGTGTCGAGCAGGTTGGACTGGCCGCGTGCCAGGGCCTGGTCGGCCCACAGGCGCAGCGCCTGTTCCCAGTTGGTCACCGGTGCGGCGTCCTGCGGCTGAGTGAGCAGCTCCGGCGGCAGGTCGTCGACATGCACCTCACGCCCCGAGGCCATGACGGTGATCCAGCGGCAGGTGTTCTCCAGCTGGCGCACGTTGCCCGGCCAGGGCAGGTGCTTGAGGTAGTCCTCGGTCTCGCTCTTGAGCAGCTTCGGTTCCACCGCCAGTTCCTGCGCGGCGCGGGCGAGGAAGTGGTTGGCCAGGGTGGGGATGTCTTCGCGGCGGTCGGCCAGGCGCGGAATGTGGATGCGGATGACGTTGAGGCGGTGGAACAGGTCTTCGCGGAACTTGCCGGCCTGCACCAGGGTTTCCAGGTTCTGGTGGGTGGCGGCGATGATGCGCACGTCCACCTTCACCGGGGTATGGCCGCCGACACGATAGAACTCGCCGTCGGCCAGCACGCGCAGCAGGCGCGTCTGGGTGTCGGCCGGCATGTCGCCGATCTCGTCGAGGAACAGCGTGCCGCCATCGGCCTGCTCGAAGCGGCCACGGCGCTGGTTGGCCGCGCCGGTGAAGGCGCCTTTCTCGTGGCCGAACAGCTCGGATTCCATCAGATCCTTGGGGATGGCCGCCATGTTCAGGGCAATGAACGGAGCCGCGGCGCGCGGGCTGTGGCGGTGCAGGGCATGGGCCACCAGCTCCTTGCCGGTGCCGGATTCGCCGTTGATCAGCACGGTGATATTAGAGTGGGACAGGCGGCCGATGGCGCGGAACACCTCCTGCATCGCCGGCGCCTCGCCGATGATTTCCGGGGTGCGCGCCTGCGCGGCGGGCGCGGCCAGGCTCTGCTGTTCCTGGGCATGCTGGAAGGCGCGCTTGACCAGCGAGACCGCCTCGTCGACGTCGAATGGCTTGGGCAGGTATTCGAAGGCGCCGCCCTGGTAGCTGGCCACCGCGCTGTCCAGGTCCGAATGCGCGGTCATGATGATCACCGGCAGGCGCGGGTACAGCTCGCGGATGCGTGCCAGCAGGTCGAGGCCGCTGGCGCCGGGCATGCGGATGTCGGAGATGATCACGTCCGGCTGCTGGCGAGTCAGGCGGGCGAGTACACCGTCGGCACTGTCGAAACTCTGGGTGGTCATGCCTTCCTGTTGCAGGGCCTTTTCCAGTACCCAGCGGATGGAACGATCGTCGTCGACAATCCAGACGGTTTCACTGCGGCTCATGGCGTGGTCGCTCCTTGTTCCAGTGGCAGGAAGATCGAGAACACGGTGTGGCCGGGGTGGCTCTCGCACTCGATCAGGCCCTGGTGCTGACTGATGATGTTCTGGGTAATCGCCAGGCCCAGGCCGGTGCCGTCGGCACGCCCGCTGACCATGGGATAGAAGATGGTTTCCTGCAGCTCCGGCGGAATGCCGGGGCCGTTGTCGATGATCTCGACCTTGACCACCAGGCGGTGGCGCGTGTGGCCGATGGTGAACTGGCGCAGGGTGCGGGTGCGCAGGCTGATGCGCCCCAGGCCCATGTCGTGCTTCTGCCCGGCGATGGCCTGCATGGCGTTGCGCACGATATTGAGTACGGCCTGGATCATCTGCTCGCGGTCGATCAGCAGGTCCGGGATGCTCGGGTCATAGTCGCGCACCAACGTGATGCTGCCTTGCGCTTCCGCCTCGATCAGGTTGGCGACGCGCTCGAGCACCTCGTGCACATTGGTCATCGCCAGCGACGGCAGCTTGTTCGAGCCGAGCATGCGGTCGACCAGATTTCTCAGGCGGTCGGCCTCCTCGATGATGACGTTGGTATAGTCCTTGAGCTCTTCATTGGGCAGTTCGCGCGACAGCAGCTGGGCGGCGCCACGAATCCCGCCGAGCGGGTTCTTGATCTCGTGGGCCAGGCCGCGCACCAGCAGTTTGGTGGTTTCCTGCTTGGACAGCTGCGCCTCTTCCTTGGTGATGCGCAGCAGGCGGTCGCGCGGGTGCACTTCCAGCAGCAGCAGGGTCTCGCCCTTGCTGAACAGCGGCGTCACCGCGTAGTCCACGGTCAGCGTCTGGCCGGTGACCGAGGTCAGCACGGCTTCACGCTTGTTGAACGGATGCGCCTGCTCCACCGCCTGGCGCAAGGATGACAGCGCTTCGGGCGATTCGGTGAACAGGTCGCTGATGAACTGACCGTGGCTGCGCTGGCCGCTGACGGCCAGGAGCATTTCCGCCGCCGGGTTCATGTACTCGAGGCACAGCTGGCTGTCGAGCAGCAGGGTGGCGGTGGTCAGGTTGTCGAGTAGCAGGCGGTGCAGCGCGTCGTTGATGGTCATAGGCAGTGCGTTCCGGCAATGGGCAGGAAAATGCAAGAAGCAAACCAAGGCCCCGAAAAGACGCATTTTTTTGTCGCCCGCCAGTGCTGGCGGCCCGTCTTTGGGCGCTTGCCAGCCGGCTCAGGCGTCGCTCCCGGCTGCTTTTGGGGCGTTTTGCCGGGAGGCGCAGCCGAGACGGCGAGGCTGGGTAGGAAGAAGCGACCCAAAACAGGGAGAGCTTAGGAGGTGGTGCGGATGATTGCACCATAAAGGTGCGTAGCGGCTCAGAAGAAGGGCAGGATGCTGACCTCTTCCTTGGGCTTGTCTTTTAGGGGGCATTCGGGACGAACGCCGTAGTCGTCCTTCTTGCAGGGGTTGACCTTGCGCTTTTGCGCCAGCGTCATGCGATGCATGTGGAAGGGCTGCGCCGGGGTGCGCTCGACGATCAGGCCGGCGGCGTCGATGATCTCGGCCACCAATTGGTGCGTGCCGCGGTCGACATGGCGCAGGGAGAACACCGGGCTGCGGCTCGCCTCGCCCTGCACTTCGCCGTCCAGCAGCAGACGGTAGCTGTGCCCCGGCAGCAGGGCGGGCTCGCTGGTCAGGGTGACGATCATGTCGCCCGAGCCATTGTGGATCGAGGCGTCCGGCTCGGGCAGCAGGACGCGTAGCAGCTGGTAGTGCACGGTGGCCTTGGTCACCGGCTGCTGCGTCGGCGCCAGTTTGACCGTGGGCGTCGCCTGGTTCAGCTGCACGCTGTTGGATGGCGGCAGGGTCACCCGTTCGGCGTTGCCGCTGCGCGGCTTGTCGGTAAAGACACGGTTACCCTCAGCATCGATATAGGTGTAGACCTGGGCCAATGCGGCCGGCGCGATGAGCAGAAGGAGGACTAACGGCAGACGCATATTCAATTGGCGGGCTTCGGTGTTGGACGGGGGGGCGGCGGTGTCTGGCGCGCCGGGCTGTTCAGGCTGATGCGCTGCACGGTAAAGGTTTCGGTCGCGCTCTGCTGGATGATGCGCTCACCTGCAACGACCGCCACCGCCAGGCTGTGCTCGCCGCGGTCGACATTGGTCAGTTGCAGGCTGGGTACGTTACTCGCCTGGCCGTAGGGCTCGCCATCGAGGATCAGGCGCAGGCGATGGCCCGGCTGCAGGCGGGGCTCGATATTGACGCTGACGATAAAGGTGCCGTTGTTGGCGCGCATGGCTTCGTCGTCCGGAATGCCGGTCAGGCGCAGCACCGAATAGGGTGCCTCGGACTGCGGCGAGCTGGCGCCGGTGCTCTCGGCCGGCGCCTTGGGAACCTGCATTTCCACGGTGTTGGTCGGCGGCAGGTCGACGCTCTCGGCCGCCGTGCCGTCAGGCGGCTGGTTGGTATACACGGTATTGCCGTTGGCGTCGGTGTACTTGTAGATCTGCGCGCTGGCCGGCAGAGCCAGGGCGAGCAGCAGGCAGGCGAGTAATGGGCGCATGGGCCGGTCCTTCCTCGGGTGGTGCCCTAAGCCTTGCACTGCTATGGGTTCCTGGCAAGCGCGGGGCGCTGTGGCTGTGATGTTTGGCTACAAATCGGTTCGGGCCATGGGGCCGCCCAGGCTGTGCGCAGCCTATTCTGCAGATTCTCTGGCGCTGTGGCTTTCGGTGCGCGCGGCGCACCCTACAGGTGGGAAATGAAAAAAGCCCCGCCAGGCAGAGCCGGGCGGGGCTTTCAAGCGCGCCGTCAGACGGCGCGAGTCTGGCTTAGACGCTGTAGTACAGGTCGTATTCCAGCGGGTGCACGAAGGTGCGCACCTTGATTTCTTCTTCGCTCTTCAGCTCGATGTAGGCATCGATGAAGTCGTCGGAGAACACGCCGCCCTTGGTCAGGAACGCGCGGCCCTTGTCCAGCTCTTCCAGGGCTTCCTTCAGGCTGCCGCACACCTGCGGGATCAGCTTGCCTTCTTCCGGCGGCAGGTCGTACAGGTTCTTGTCGGCTGCATCGCCCGGGTGGATCTTGTTCTGGATACCGTCGATACCGGCCATCAGCAGGGCAGCGAAGGCCAGGTAGGGGTTGGCAGCCGGGTCCGGGAAGCGCGCTTCGATACGGCGGGCTTTCGGGCTGGCAACGTAGGGGATACGGATCGAGGCGGAACGGTTGCGAGCCGAGTAGGCCAGCATCACCGGTGCTTCGAAGCCCGGAACCAGACGCTTGTAGGAGTTGGTCGACGGGTTGGTGAAGCCGTTCAGGGCCTTACCGTGCTTGATGATGCCGCCGATGAAGTACAGGGCGGTCTCGGACAGACCGGCATAGCCTTCGCCGGCGAAGGTGTTCTTGCCGTCCTTGGAGATCGACATGTGCACGTGCATGCCCGAGCCGTTGTCGCCGTACAGCGGCTTCGGCATGAAAGTGGCGGTCTTGCCGTAGGCATCGGCCACGTTGTGCACGCAGTACTTCAGGGTCTGAACTTCGTCAGCCTTGGCCACCAGGGTGTTGAACTTCACGCCGATTTCGTTCTGACCGGCAGTGGCCACTTCGTGGTGGTGCACTTCGACGACCAGGCCCATTTCTTCCATGGCGTTGCACATGGCGGTACGGATTTCGTGGTCGTGGTCGCACGGCGGAACCGGGAAGTAACCGCCCTTGACGGCCGGACGGTGGCCCTTGTTGCCGCCTTCGACGTCGCCGTCGGTCATCCAGGAGCCTTGCTCGGAGTAGATCTTGAACATCGAGCCGGAGATGTCGGACTTGAACTTCACTTCGTCGAAGATGAAGAACTCGGGCTCGGGACCAACGAATACGGTGTCGCCGATGCCGGTGGTCTTGAGGAACTCTTCGGCGCGCTTGGCGATGGAGCGCGGGTCGCGGTCGTAGCCTTGCATGGTGCTCGGCTCGATGATGTCGCAGACCAGGATCAGGGTCGGCTCTTCGGTGAACGGGTCCAGCACGGCGGTGTCGTCCACCGGCATCAGGATCATGTCGGAGGCTTCGATGCCTTTCCAGCCATGGATGGACGAGCCGTCGAACATCTTGCCGTGCTCGAAGAAGTCTTCGTCCAGGGCGTCACGGGCCGGCATGGTCACGTGGTGCTGCTTGCCCTTGGTATCGGTGAAGCGCAGGTCTACCCACTTCACGTCGTGTTCTTTGATCAGTTGAACAGCCTTAGACATGTTGTCCTCCAGGTGGAAAAGGCTCGTATCGATGAGCCCCGATATGTGCGGTGAAGCCCGGCGGGATAGTCCGTCAGGGCGACCTGCCTCACAAGGGAGCAAATTGCATGCCAGTGCCCTTTATTGGGCAGAGGCCGCGAAACTCAGGCGCTGCGCCGCCTGCGCGGCAAATCCGCATGGATATTTGCACCATTTAAGGGCTGCAAAATATTGGAAAGACCTATTTTGGTGCGCTCTCTCGATGCTGCAGTATTTTTGGTCAAAGCTTGAGCAATTTCCGCTATAATCCGCGCCCCTGTTTTTTCGTCGCCTCGAGCGGGCGCTTTATTCATGAAGCTGATCGTCAAAGTTTTCCCGGAAATCACCATCAAGAGTCGCCCGGTGCGCAAGCAGTTCATCCGCCAGTTGGGGAAGAACATCCGCGCTGTGCTGCGCGATCTCGACCCTGAGCTGCGGGTCACCGGTGTCTGGGACAACCTCGAGGTGGAAACCGACCTGGACGATCCCAAGCTGCTCGCCGAGATGACCGAGCGCCTGCGCAACACACCGGGCATCGGTCTGTTCCTCGAGGTCAACGAATATCCGCTGGGCGATCTGGATGCGATCACCGAGCACTGCAAGCGCCACTACGCCGATCAGCTGCCGGGCAAGATCTTCGCCGTGCGCTGCAAGCGCGGCGGCAAACATCCCTTCAGCTCCATCGACGTCGAGCGCCATGTCGGCTCGCGCCTGCGCCAGGAGTGCAATGCC
This sequence comes from Pseudomonas hydrolytica, assembly GCF_021495345.1. NCBI lineage: Bacteria > Pseudomonadati > Pseudomonadota > Gammaproteobacteria > Pseudomonadales > Pseudomonadaceae > Ectopseudomonas > Ectopseudomonas hydrolytica. The sequence continues at coordinate 4,771,866 of NZ_CP099397.1, read as the reverse complement.
GTCGGCATCGATCTGAAGAAGCCGGAAGTCGAAGTGCGCATGGAGATCCGCGATCAGCGCCTGTTCGTGGTGCACAACCGTCACGAAGGCCTGGGCGGCTACCCGCTCGGTTCGCTGGAGCAGACCCTGGTGCTGATGAGCGGCGGCTTCGACTCCACCGTGGCGGCCTATCAGATGATGCGCCGCGGCCTGGTCAGCCACTTCTGCTTCTTCAATCTCGGTGGTCGTGCCCATGAACTGGGCGTAATGGAAGTGGCGCACTATATCTGGCAGAAGTTCGGCCGCTCGCAGCGCGTGCTGTTCATCAGCGTGCCGTTCGAGGAAGTGGTCGGCGAGATTCTCGGCAAGGTCGACAACAGCCAGATGGGCGTGATCCTCAAGCGTATGATGCTGCGCGCCGCCACCCGGGTGGCCGAACGCCTGGAGATCGAGGCGCTGGTCACCGGCGAGGCGATCAGCCAGGTGTCCAGCCAGACCCTGACCAACCTGGCGGTGATCGACTCGGCCACCGACATGCTGGTGATGCGCCCGCTGATCGCCAGCCACAAGCAGGACATCATCGACACCGCCACGCAGATCGGCACCGCCGAGTTCGCCAAGAACATGCCCGAGTACTGCGGCGTGATCTCGGTCAACCCGACCACCAAGGCGCGCGGTTATCGCATCGAGCGCGAGGAAGCGCAGTTCGACATGGCCATCCTCGAGCGCGCCCTGGAGCGCGCCACCCAGCTGCCGATCGATCGGGTGATCGACGAGCTGGGCAAGGACGTGCAGGTCGAGGAAGTGCGCGAGGCCCTGGCCGGGCAGATCGTCATCGACATCCGTCACCCCGATGCCGCCGAAGACGAGCCGCTGGACGTGCCGGGTGTCGAGGTGCAGACGCTGCCGTTCTACGCGCTGAACAACAAATTCAAGGAACTGGATGAGAACCGCCAGTACCTGCTGTATTGCGACAAGGGCGTCATGAGTCGCCTGCATGCCCATCACCTGCTGAGCGAGGGGCATGCCAATGTGCGCGTTTATCGTCCGGCATAGGACGCCGGGGCTCAATGGCGGCAGTATCCGCCATCGCCCTCCCGACCCTTGGCTTTCAGGCGCACCCGTTCAGGTTCGCTGAACCCGTTTTCTTCATATTCGTCGTCCAGGCTGGACGGCACACCGAATCCTCTGATCGAGATACACACAGTGATCGAAAAACTGCGCAACATCGCCATCATCGCCCACGTCGACCATGGCAAAACCACCCTCGTCGACAAACTCCTGCGTCTGTCCGGCACCCTCGACCGCAAAGAAGCGGAAAACGAGCGCGTCATGGACTCCAACGACCAGGAAAAAGAGCGCGGCATCACCATTCTGGCCAAGAACACCGCGCTGAAGTGGAACGACTACAACATCAACATCGTCGACACCCCCGGGCACGCCGACTTCGGCGGTGAAGTAGAGCGCGTGATGAGCATGGTCGACTCCGTGCTGCTGGTGGTCGACGCCCAGGACGGCCCCATGCCGCAAACCCGCTTCGTGACCCAGAAGGCGTTCAAGGCCGGTCTGCGTCCGATCGTCGTGGTCAACAAGATCGACCGTCCGGGCGCGCGCCCTGACTGGGTCATCGACCAGATCTTCGACCTGTTCGACAACCTCGGCGCCACCGACGAGCAGCTGGACTTCCCGATCGTCTACGCCTCGGCCCTGAACGGCATCGCCGGCATGGACCACGAGAAGATGGACGACAACATGGATGCTCTGTTCCAGGCCATCGTCGATCACGTCCCGGCGCCGGTCGTCGACGTCAACGGTCCGTTCCAGATGCAGATCTCGCAGCTGGACTACAACAGCTTCCTCGGCGTGATCGGCATCGGCCGCATTGCCCGCGGCACCATCAAGGCCAACAGCCCGGTGACCGCCATCGGCGCCGACGGCAAGAAGCGCAACGGCCGTATCCTGAAAATCATGGGTCACTCCGGCCTGCAGCGCGTCGAGGTTCAGGAAGCCCAGGCTGGCGACATCGTCTGCGTATCGGGTATGGACGAGCTGTACATCTCCGACACCCTGTGCGACCAGAACAACGTCGAGGCTCTGCCGCCGCTGACCGTTGACCAGCCGACCGTGAGTATGACCTTCCAGGTCAACGACTCGCCGTTCGCCGGCAAGGAAGGCAAGTTCGTCACCAGCCGCAACATCAAGGACCGCCTGGAGAAGGAACTGCTGCACAACGTCGCCCTGCGCGTCGAGCCGGGCGAGACCCCTGAGAAGTTCAAGGTCTCCGGCCGTGGTGAACTGCACCTGTCGGTACTGATCGAAACCATGCGCCGTGAAGGCTTCGAGCTGGCCGTAGGTCGTCCGGAAGTGGTGATCATCGAGAACGAGGCCGGCGAGAAGCAGGAGCCGTACGAGAACGTCACCATCGACATCGAAGAACAGCACCAGGGTTCGGTGATGGAGCAGATGGGCCTGCGCAAGGGCGATCTGACCAACATGGTTCCCGACGGCAAGGGTCGTATCCGCCTGGAGTACACCATCCCGGCACGCGGTCTGATCGGCTTCCGTAACAACTTCCTGACCCTGACTTCGGGCAGCGGCATCCTGACCTCGACCTTCAGCCACTATGGCGCGATCAAGGCCGGTGAAGTCACCAACCGTCAGAACGGCGTACTGGTCTCCATGGCCACCGGCACCGCGCTGACCTACTCGCTGGAAACCCTGCAGGCGCGCGGCAAGCTGTTCCTCGAGCCGGGTCAGGACATCTACGAAGGCCAGCTGTGCGGCATCAACAGCCGTGACAACGACCTGGTGATCAACCCCACCAAGGGCAAGAAGCTCGACAACATGCGCGCTTCCGGCAAGGACGAAGTCATCGCCCTGGTTCCGCCGATCAAGTTCACCCTCGAGCAGGCGCTGGAATTCATTGCCGATGACGAGCTGGTGGAAGTGACGCCGAAGTCGATCCGTCTGCGTAAGAAGTACCTGAACGAGAACGACCGCAAGCGCTTCGAACGCGCCAAGGTCTGAGTCTCCCCAGGCTGAAATGAAAAGCCCCGCCAGAGCGATCTGGCGGGGCTTTTTGATGCCCTTTAGATGCGCTTGCGCCGATGGTTCCGTGCAGCTGATAGGGGCAAAGTGATATTATTTTCGCATTAACCCACTTGTGTCGTGTGGGGAAGTACCTTCTTTTCAGATGTCGAATCTATGCCAACCAATGGCCTGACCATTCTCATTCTTGCCGCTGAAAGCGGTATCAAACAGGAGCGCTGGACGGCCACGTCAGCGCCCAAACAATTGATTTCAGTAAGGGGGGAAACCCTGCTCGGGCGTACGCTGCGATTGCTTGAAGCCCAAGGTGCGAAGGAGCCGCTTCTATTGACCGCCAACGAGGTGTTGGCATCGTACCCTGTGCCGAGCTGGTGTCCGTTGCAGCGAGAAACCAAGGCGCACAGCCTGCTCTCGGCTGATGCGGTGATCCGGGAGGGCGATCTCCTGGTCCTCTACAGCGATGTTTACTATTCCGAGGCCGCTCTCGCTACGGTCCTGGCCTGTGAGGGCACTCGATTCTATGGGCGCGATGGTCGAAGCGCTTACACCTTCAAGAACTACGGTGAACTGTTCGCTGTGCGTATTGCTGCCTGCGATCGCGAGCGAGCCCGCCTGGCCTTGGCAGATGCCATCGCGTTCTATGATCGCACCGGTAATCAGAGTTTCTGGACGTTCTACAGGCTGATGGCAGGCTTGCCGCTGCACGACCACAAGGCTATCGAGCGTCGTTTCTTCGTGAACATCCATGATGAAACGGACGATATCGATTTTGCCGATGAAGTCCCGTCGTTGCTTGAGGCCATCGAGAAGCCATTGCGCTGGCGGGTGCGTCATCTGCTGCGGCGTTTAAGTCTTGCCAACAAGAAGCGCCGTGAGCGCGCGCGCCGCGTGGCTGCAGATTCCAGAGCGCTGGTCTGAAAGGTATCGATATCCCAAGGTTCATTGCTGGCTCTGGATTCTGCAGATCGGGATGCCTCAGCTCTGCTGAAGGCTCTTGGGGGCGTATCGCTTGAAAGAGGGCCCCGACATTCATGCCGGGGCTCTCTGCTTTCACCGGTCGCTGCGCGGCCTGCAGGCCAGCAATCCGTAGATCGCCAGGCCGATCACCAGCAGCAAGCTGAGCGACATCACTCGCCCGAGGCCTGGCGCAGCGACTGCGCCGGGGTGTCGCCGAGGTTGTTGAGCATGCGCTCGCTGTACCAGTCGAGGAAGTTGACCACGCCGAACTCGTAGGTCTTGGAGTACGGGCCGGGCTGGTAGGCGGTGGAGTTGATGCCGCGCTGGTTTTCCTCGCCGAGGCGACGGTCCTGGTCGTTGGTGGCGTCCCACACCTGGCGCAGACGCTCCACGTCGTAATCGACGCCTTCCACCGCATCCTTGTGCACCAGCCACTTGGTGATCACCACCGTCTCCTGGGCGCTGATCGGCCACACGGTGAAGTTGATCAGGTGGTCACCCATGCAGTGGTTCCACGAGTGCGGCAGGTGGAGGATGCGCATGGAGCCCAGGTCCGGGTTCTGGATACGCCCCATCAGCTTCTTGCAGCCCGGCTTGCCGTCCATGGTCATGGACACGGTGCCCTTGAGCAGCGGCATGCGCACGATGCGGTTACGCAGGCCGAAGCCGGCATGGGCGTAAGGAATCTTCTCCGCGTCCCAGGCGGCGGCGCATTCGGCGACGTGATCCTTGAATTCCTGGGTTGCGCGCGGGTCGTTGGTGTCGTCCCACTCCAGCAGGGTGTTGAGCAGCTCCGGGTGCGAACCGTTGCAGTGGTAGCACTCGCGGTTGTTCTCGATCACCAGCTTCCAGTTGGCCTTCTCCGGCATCACGCTCTGCACCGCGACCTTGGTGTTCTCCATGTCGTACGGCTCCATGTAGTGAGCCAGGCCGGCGAGAAATTCGTCGATCGCCGGCGGGTTCTCCGCCAGGCTGATGAAGATGAAACCGCCGGCGCTCTTGCAGTGAACCGGCTTGAGGTTGTAGTCGCTGAGCTTGAAGTCCGCGCCCATCTCGGTGCCGGCGAACAGCAGGCGGCCGTCCAGCTCGTAGGTCCACTGGTGGTAGGGGCAGACCAGCTTGGCCACCTTGCCCTTGTCGCTCACGCACAGACGCGAGCCGCGGTGACGGCAGACGTTGTGGAAGGCGTGGATCTGTCCCTCGGCGCCGCGGACGACGAGGATCGGGTTGTCGCCCAGCTGCAGGGTGATGAAGTTGCCCTTGGTCGGGATCTCGCAGGTCATGCCGGCGATCAGCCATTCCTTGTGGAAGATCTCCTGCATGTCGATCTGGAACAGGCGCTCGTCGTTGTAGAAGGGCTGTGGCAGCGAGAAGGTGCGTTCGCGCTCGTGCAGCATGCGGGCGGTGGCCTTGCGTGCGGGCTCCAGCGGGTCGCCCAGGCTCAGGGTATGGGTGCAGTCCATCGGTGACTCCTCATGGCTGGCGCGGGTGCGGCAGCCGTACATGTGGCTGATACGGTGTATGACGCAAGACGTTCGTCGGCCGCTGCGTCGCCTGGAATCGGCGCGATGCGTGGCGCGATCTGTTGTGGTCCATCTGGTGAGGAGTGTGGATCCGGCAAGTGGGGAAACCTTATCCATGGGCGACACGGCCGAATGCGTTTCCGACGCGGCAGGCCCCGTGCCATCGGGCAGGTCGCGATAAGCATGCGGATGTCGCAGTTAGATAAATGATCCTCGGTGGCCTTTCGCACAATCGCTGCCATATAGGCCGATGTCCGGCCGCGTGGAGAGCCGTTCATGACCACCAACGCCTTCCTCAACCCGGTTACGACGCAAACCTGGACCAACGGCCGCCATCTGGTGCGTTGCGTCAAGGTGATCCAGGAAACCTGGGATGTGCGCACCTTTTGCTTCATGGCCGATCAGCCGGTGCTGTTCTTCTTCAAGCCGGGGCAGTTCGTCACCCTGGAGCTGGAGATCGACGGACAGCCGATCATGCGTTCCTACACCATCTCCAGCTCGCCGTCGGTGCCCTACAGCTTCTCCATCACCATCAAGCGGGTGCCGGGCGGCAAGGTCTCGAACTGGCTGCACGACAACCTCAAGGAGGGTGACGAGCTGCCGGTGCATGGTCCGGTGGGGCTGTTCAATGCCATCGATTTCCCGGCCGACAAGGTACTGTTCCTTTCCGGTGGCGTGGGCATCACCCCGGTGATGTCGATGGCGCGCTGGTTCTTCGATACCAACGCCAACGTCGACATGGTCTTCGTGCACAGCGCACGTTCGCCCAAGGACATCATCTACCACCGCGAGCTGGAACACATGGCCTCGCGCATCACCAACTTCAGCCTGCACCTGATCTGCGAGAAGCACGGCCTGGGCGAGGCCTGGGCCGGCTACCGCGGCTACCTCAACCAGAGGATGCTGGAGCTGATCGCCCCGGACTTCATGGAACGCGAGATCTTCTGCTGCGGGCCGACGCCTTACATGAGCGCGATCAAGCACCTGCTGCAGGGTAACGGCTACGACATGAGCCGCTACCATGAGGAAGCCTTCGGCCCGACGCCGCCGGAGATTCGCGCCGAGGTCAAGGAACTGGCCGCCGAAGCGGCCGAGGCGCCGGAGGTGCCCGTTGCCGATCTGCACCAGGTGGAGTTCATCAGCACCGGCAAGAGCATCCGCGTCGCCCCCGGCGAAACCGTGCACGCCGCCGCCGCCAAGCTCGGCTTGCACATTCCCAAGGCCTGCGGCATGGGCATCTGCGGCACCTGCAAGGTCATGAAGACCGCCGGCGAGGTGGACATGGAGCACAACGGTGGCATCACCGACGAGGACGTCGCCGAGGGCTACATCCTGTCTTGCTGCAGCGTGCCGAAGGGGGATGTGGCGATCGATTATTGAGTGGCAGGCGACGCTGGCGGCTGACGGGGATTTGACTAGTCTTCACAGGGCTCCCGGCGCGTGCTCTTCATCCCGCAGTAGAAGTGTTCCCAGGGGCATGGGTGGGAACGGACGGTGTCCGTTCTCTTTGCTGGGGATGCTGCCACGCCTAGGGCGCACGGCTGTTCCCCATATTGCGTGCAGGGGGCCTCGGGATGGGGTGCAACAACGGGCGCGGGCGAGGGGCGGTGCGGGCCGGTGGCCGTCTTCCCTTTGCGGTACTGGTATGTGGCGGGGTGGCCTTGAATGCGATGGCGCCAGTGGCAGCCATCGATTTCAACGGCAGCGAATCGGCCGGCGATGCCGTCATCGACAACACCATCGATGGCGTCAATTTCAACGACCAGAGCACGGCCGGCAATGCCACTATCAACAACAGCTTCAGTGGCCTGACCTTCTTCAACGATCAGAGCACGGCCGGTAATGCGACGATACGCAGCGAGAACGGTGGCGCGACGATCTTCACCGGGCAGAGCAGCGCCGGCAACGCGCTGATCGTCAGCGGTGAGGAGGGTGGTACGTTCTTCACCGGCAGCAGCAACGGGGGCACGGCCCGGCTGGTGGCGGAGGATAGTGGCTTCGTCGACTTCACCGAAGTCCAGGGGCCTGCTGGTGGGGGGCGCTTCACCGTCGGCTCGATCGAGGGCAACGGTAGCTTCGAGTTCGGCTCGGCGGTGGTGGCCGTCGGCAGCAACAACCTGGATACGCAGGTAATCGGCTCCCTCAGTGGCGATGTGGACGGCACCCTGATCAAGATCGGCAGTGGCACGCTGACGGTGCGCGGCGAGAACGCCAACAGTTTCGCCAGCGCCATTCGCATCGAGGGCGGGCTGATCAACTTCGATGAAGGGGACAGCCTGGGCAGCGGCGGTATCGTGCTCGACGGCGGCGGACTGCAGTGGGCTGATAATTCCTCATTCGATATCTCCCCGCGGATCGATGCGCTGGGGGCGGCAGGCGGCACCTTCGATACCAACGGCAACGATGTGCTGCTCTCGGGCGCCATTGGTGGTAGCGGCTCGCTGACCAAAGTTGGCGCCGGCGTACTCGTCCTGCAGGGGGCGGCCAGCTACAGCGGTGCCACTATTGTCCAGGCCGGTACCCTGCGTCAGGGCAGCGCCGGCGGCTTTGTACAGAACGGCGCTTATGTGATCAATGGCGGTGCGCTCGACCTCAACAGCGTCGGTCTAAGTATGGGATCGCTGTCCGGCAGCGGCGGTCAAGTGTTGCTCGGCAGCGCCGATCTGGTGGTCAACCAGGCGAGCAATACCAGCTTCGCCGGCTCCATCCTCGGTTCGGGCGCCTTCATCAAGGACGGTGCCGGTACGCTCGATCTGGGCGGTAGCCACGGCATCGCGGGTATCACCGAAGTCCGCGGCGGAACCCTGGCGGTCAACGGCTCACTGCTTTCCGCTATCCAGGTACAGAGCGGCGCCACGCTGAGTGGCACCGGTAGCGTCGGCAATGTACTGATAAACGCTGGCGGCACCCTGGCACCTGGCAACTCCATTGGCACGTTGAATGTCGATGGCGACCTGGTCTTCGGTCCGAACTCGGTCTATCAGGTGGAGACGGATGCGGCGGGCAACGCCGACCGGGTGGTGGTCAGTGGCCTGGCCAGTCTCGCCGGAGCCGTGCAGGTACTGGCGGAGAATGGCAGCTATGCGCCGAGCACCAGCTACAACATCCTCAGTGCGGGACAATTGAGCGGCCAGTTCGACAGCGTCAGTTCCAATCTGGCCTTCCTGACACCCAGCCTTAGCTATGAGGGCAATGCCGTCACTCTGACGCTGGCACGCAACGACACCAGCTTTACCAGCCTGGCGCGTACGCCCAACCAGCGCGCATTTGCCGAAGCCGCCGAGCGCCTCGACGAGGATAACGAGGTCTATCGCACCCTGCTCGACCTGGGCGAGGACGAGGTCGCCGACACCTTCAACAAGCTGTCCGGCGATGCCCATGCCAGCATCGCCTCGTCGGTGCTGTTCGACGATCTCAATCTGTCGCGGGCGCCGCTGGGCAACCTGCGGCGCAACCTTGCTTCTCCGGAGCGTGTGCTGCCCTACTGGGTACAGGTGGGCGGTGGGCGTCAGCGCATCGACGACGACGGCAACGCTGGCGAGATCATTCAGGATCACGAGAGCATGCTGCTGGGCGGAGACTGGCCGGCATATGGCGACTGGCGTCTGGGTGGCGCCTTCGGGTTCGGTCAGGAGCGTCTCGACGTCAACTCGCGTGACGCCAAGGCCGATTCCGACAGCTATCGCTACGCTCTCTACGGTGGGCGCGACGTGGCGCTGACGCAGGGCACGCTGAAGATCTTCGGCGGCGGCGGCTATAGCCAGCACCAGATCGACAGCCGTCGCGACGTACGCCTGATCGACGGCCCCGAACGCCTGACTCGTCAGTACGACGTCAATACCGCGCAGGGCTTCGGCGAGCTGGCCTGGCACCTGAAATTCAGTGAGCCGGCCTATGTCGAGCCCTTCGTCGGCTTGTTGCTGATCGACCAGCGCAGCGACAGCTTCAGCGAGAAGGGTGGGGCGGCGGCGCTGTCTGCGAGCAGCCAGCGCAACGAGTTGCTCAGTACCAGTCTCGGTGTACGCGGCCAGCAGTTGTTCCAGGTCGCCGAGCGCGACCTGCTGCTAAACGGCTCGTTCACCTGGCGGCAGATCAACGGTGACCTGCGCCCGGAGCTGGACCTGCAGTTGGAGGGGGGCGACAGGTTCCGCGTGTTGGGCACCGAGCTGCCGCGCAACAGCTTCCTGGTCGAGCTCAATGCCGATTACTCGATCACCCCGAACATCGTCCTCGACATCGATTACAACGGCGTATTCAGCGACCGCAGCAACGCCAACAACATCGCCTTCAACCTGCGCTGGAAGATGTAGGCAGCGGCCCGGCGCCAGCCGGGCCGGCTTCAGGCGCTCATCACCTCACGGATATCGGCCGCCAGCTGGCGCACGCGCGCCTCGTCGGTGTCCCAGCTGCACATGAAGCGCGCGCCGCCGGCGCCGATGAAGGTGTAGAAGCGCCAGCCGCGGGCGGTGAGGGCGGCGATGGCCGGTTCCGACAGCTGCAGGAACACGCCGTTGGCTTCGACCGGGAACATCAGACTTACGCCGGGGACATCGGCCACCAGTTCGGCGAGCAGTTGCGCGCAGCGGTTGGCATGGTTGGCGTACTTGAGCCAGGCGTCGTCCTGCAGGATGCCCACCCAGGGCGCGGACAGGTAGCGCATCTTCGAGGCCAGCTGGCCGGCCTGCTTGCAGCGGTAGTCGAAGTCCTCGGCCAGCGCCTTGTTGAAGAAGATGATCGCCTCGCCCACGGCCATGCCGTTCTTGGTGCCGCCGAAGCACAGGACGTCGACGCCGGCCTTCCAGGTCAGATCGGCCGGGCTGCAGCCGAGGAAGGCGCAGGCGTTGGAGAAGCGCGCGCCGTCCATGTGCAGGTTGAGATTGAGCTCCTTGCAGGTCTGGCTGATGGCGCGGACTTCTTCCGGGCGGTACACAGTGCCGACCTCGGTGGTCTGGGTCAGGGTGACCACGCGCGGTTTCGGGTAGTGGATGTCCTGGCGCTTGAGGGCGATTTCGCGGATGGCCTGCGGCGTCAGCTTGCCGTTCTCGGTCCTGGCCAGCAGCAGTTTGGAGCCGTTGGAGAAGAACTCCGGCGCGCCGCATTCGTCGGTCTCGACGTGGGCGGTCTCCGAGCAGATCACGCTGTGGTAGCTCTGGCACAGGGAGGCCAGGGCCAGGGAGTTGGCGGCAGTGCCGTTGAAGGCGAAGAACACTTCGCAGTCGGTCTCGAACAGGCGGCGGAAGTGATCGGCGGCACGCGCCGTCCATTCGTCGTCGCCGTAGGCGCGCTGGTGGCCCTGGTTGGCCTCGGCCATGGCGGCCCAGGCTTCGGGACAGATGCCGGAGTAGTTGTCGCTGGCAAATTGCTGGGCATTGTCGGGCATTGGCGCGTTCCTTCTGAAAAGCCGGCCGGCGAATCTGCCGGCAAAGGGGTCACTTTACTCCGTGGCCGCAGTGGCAGACGTCCGCTGCGGCGACGACTTGTTGTGTCGATGCGTACTGGCCGGTCCGGTCGTGAACAACCGTTCGGCCAGGGAATGGAACTCGGCGGGTCCTGCCGGGCTCACACTTCTAGGGTCGGCAATCGGCCCTCTTTCGCAATCAGAGAAGGAGTTTCATATGACTTATCGTCACCTGCTCGCCGTTGCCCTGCCGCTGGCCGTGGCGCTTCCCGTCAGCGCTGCCGAGTGGTCGGCGCAGGCCAAGAACGAGTTCGTTCAGCAGTGCGTGGCCGGCGCCCCGGCAGGCTACGAGGAGCCACAGCTGCGTGCCTATTGCGACTGCGCGGCCACCAAGGTCAGTCAGGAATTCACCGAGGCCGAGTTGCAGGAAATGAGCCGTCAGTCGCCGCCGGATCCCGCCATGCAGCAACGCATGATGAACGCATCCAGCAGCTGTGGCGACAAGCTCAAGCCGTGACAGTCGGTTGAGCAGAACGCATGCATCTGCGCCGGGGCCCCGTGGGCCCTGGCGTGGCGCCGGATGTCCACAGGCAATGCACAGCAATGCCCCCAAGATTTGTGCACAAGCCTGACGCAACCCTCTGATTCTGTTCGTTTTTTGTTCGCTCCCCGGAAAGCCTCGGTGCTTCTGGGCTGTGGCCTGCGCCGAACAGTCTATGCACAGTTTCGTCCACACCTTCTGTGCATATCCCCAGCGCCTTCTGCCCCGTCCGTCGTTTCACGAGTGGATAAGTCCCGTGCAGCGAGCCTGGACAATTATCGAGCAATCGACGCAAGCCCCCGCCGCTTCCTGGCTGCAGCCATGTGCTGACAGCTTATGCACAGCTTGATGCACCTCTTCTGTGCATGATCCTTCTTGTTAACTGTTTGATAAATATACGAAAACCGCCTTGTATCGGACTTCCCGGCGCGCCCGACGGGGGGCCTCGGCTTCCCCCCGTTATCCGGCGCCAAGGCAGGCCCCGGAAGCCAGGCGCCTATTTGCGACAAGGCCATGTCGCAAACGAATGCTCTCGCGGCGTTGGCAGGCATTTGAGGGGGCAGGGGCGGCCCTACCATCGCTGCACAGGGCCTTGCCGGCCCGTCCGTCCAAGACCGCCGCCCACAGGCGCCGCAGGAGAACCGAGATGTTCAGCAAGCAAGATCAGATTCAGGGTTACGACGACGAGTTGCTCGCGGCGATCGATCAGGAAGAACGCCGTCAGGAAGAGCACATCGAGCTGATCGCCTCGGAAAACTACTGCAGCCAGCGCGTGATGGAAGCGCAGGGCAGCGGCCTGACCAACAAGTACGCCGAGGGCTACCCGGGCAAGCGCTACTACGGTGGCTGCGAGTATGTCGACAAGGTCGAGCAGCTCGCCATCGATCGTGCCAAGCAGCTGTTCGGCGCCGACTTCGCCAACGTTCAGCCGCACTCCGGCTCGTCCGCCAACAGCGCCGTCTACCTGGCCTTGCTCAATGCCGGCGACACCATCCTCGGCATGAGCCTGGCCCACGGCGGCCACCTGACCCACGGCGCCAAGGTGTCGTCTTCGGGCAAGCTGTACAACGCCGTGCAGTACGGGCTGAACCCCGCCACCGGCCTGATCGACTACGACGAGGTCGAGCGCCTGGCCGTGGAGCACAAGCCGAAGATGATCGTGGCCGGCTTCTCCGCCTATTCCAAGACCCTGGATTTCCCGCGTTTTCGCGCCATCGCCGACAAGGTCGGTGCACTCCTGTTCGTCGACATGGCGCACGTCGCCGGTCTGGTTGCCGCTGGCCTGTATCCGAACCCGATTCCCTTCGCCGATGTGGTCACCACCACCACCCACAAGACCCTGCGCGGTCCGCGTGGCGGCCTGATCCTGGCCAAGGCCAACGAGGAGATCGAGAAGAAACTTAACTCCGCCGTGTTCCCCGGCGCTCAGGGCGGCCCGCTGATGCACGTGATCGCGGCCAAGGCGGTGTGCTTCAAGGAAGCCATGGAGCCCGAGTTCAAGGCTTACCAGCAGCAGGTCATCGACAACGCCCAGGCCATGGCCAAGGTCTTCATCGAGCGTGGCTACGAGGTGGTGTCCGGCGGTACCGACAACCACCTGTTCCTGCTCAGCCTGATCAAGCAGGGCCTGACCGGCAAGGAGGCCGACGCCGCGCTCGGTCGTGCCGGCATCACCGTGAACAAGAACGCCGTGCCGAACGACCCGCAGTCGCCGTTCGTGACCTCGGGCATCCGCATCGGTACCCCGGCGGTGACCACCCGCGGCTTCAAGGTCGCCCAGTGCCAGGCGCTGGCCGGTTGGATCTGCGACATCCTCGACCACCTCGGCGATGCCGATGTCGAGGCGCAGGTGGCCAAGCTGGTGGCCGGGTTGTGCGCGGACTACCCGGTGTATCGCTAAGCCAACCTTCTCCCCCGGCCCCTCTCCCGCAAGCGGGAGAGGGGAGTAGAACCCTGGAGCATGCCCATGCAACGTTATTCCGGCTTCGGCCTGTTCAAGCACTCGTTCAGTCACCATGAGAACTGGCAGCGCATGTGGCGTAATCCAACGCCCAAGCCGGTTTACGACGTGATCATCGTCGGCGGTGGCGGCCACGGCCTGGCCACCGCCTATTACCTGGCCAAGGAGTTCGGCGTGAAGAACGTCGCCGTGGTCGAGAAGGGCTGGCTGGGCGGCGGCAATACCGCGCGCAACACCACCATCGTGCGTTCCAACTACCTGTGGGACGAGTCCGCGCACCTGTACGAGCACGCGATGAAGCTGTGGGAAGGCCTGTCGCAGGACCTGAACTACAACGTCATGTTCTCCCAGCGCGGCGTGTTCAACCTCGGCCACACCCTGCAGGACATGCGTGACATCGAGCGCCGCGTCAGCGCCAACCGCCTCAACGGCATCGATGGCGAGGTGGTGGACGCCAAGCAGGTGGCGGAGATGATCCCCTACCTGGATTGCTCGAAGAACACCCGTTACCCGATTCTCGGCGCCTCGCTGCAGCGCCGTGGCGGCGTGGCCCGTCACGACGCCGTGGCCTGGGGCTTCGCCCGTGCCGCCGACGCCCTGGGCGTCGACCTGATCCAGCAGACCGAAGTGATCGGCTTCCGCAAGGAAAACGGTGCGGTGATCGGCGTGGAAACCAGCAAGGGCTTCATCGGCGCCAAGCGCGTCGGCGTGGTCGCTGCCGGTAACTCCGGGCACCTGGCCAAGCTCGCCGGCTTCCGCCTACCGCTGGAGTCGCACCCGCTGCAGGCGCTGGTCTCCGAGCCGATCAAGCCGATCATCGACACCGTGATCATGTCCAACGCCGTACACGGCTACATTAGCCAGTCGGACAAGGGCGACCTGGTCATCGGCGCCGGCATCGACGGCTACAACGGCTACGGCCAGCGCGGCTCCTACCCGACCATCGAGCACACCCTGCAGGCCATCGTCGAGATGTTCCCGGTGCTCTCGCGCGTGCGCATGAACCGCCAGTGGGGCGGCATCGTCGACACCACGCCGGACGCCTGCCCGATCATCGCCAAGACGCCGGTGAAGAACCTGTACTTCAACTGCGGTTGGGGCACCGGTGGCTTCAAGGCCACCCCGGGTTCGGGCCACGTGTTCGCCGCCAGCCTGGCCAAGGGCGAGATGCACCCGCTGGCCAAGGCCTTCTCCATCGAGCGCTTCCACAACGGTGCGCTGATCGACGAGCACGGCGCAGCCGGTGTGGCCCACTAAAGGTCGCGCGTAGCGCGACGGCTGATGACCCTCTCCCGCTTGCCGGAGAGGGTGGCCCGAAGGGCCGGGAGAGGGTAGAGCGGTGGACACCGCACCCCTCTCCCACAACCCCTCTCCCGCGGGAGAGGGGAGACAAGCTTGCCCCGCGCGGTCATCCGAGCGGGTTTGAAGATTCACCGGAGGTAGCAACCATGCTGCACATCTTCTGCCCTCACTGTGGCGAACTGCGTTCCGAAGAAGAATTCCATGTCGGCGGCCAGGCGCACATCGCCCGCCCGCTGGACCCGAACGCCTGCACCGACGAGGAGTGGGGCGAGTACCTGTTCTTCCGCGACAACCCGCGCGGCATCCACCACGAGTTGTGGATCCACGCCGCCGGCTGCCGCCAGTACTTCAACGTCACTCGCCACACGGTGAGCTACGAGATTCTCGAAACCTACAAGATCGGCGAGCGCCCCAGCGTGACTGAGGCGTCGCTTGCCGCGAAGAAGACCGTCGACCAAGGAGTAACGGCATGAGCCAGGTCAATCGTCTTGCCCAGGGTGGCCGCATCGACCGCAGCCAGCCCCTGACCTTCAGCTTCAACGGCCAGACCTATCAGGGCTATGCCGGCGATACCCTGGCCGCCGCGCTGCTGGCCAACGGCGTCGACGTGATCGGCCGCAGCTTCAAGTACTCGCGTCCGCGCGGCATCGTTGCCGCCGGTGCCGAAGAGCCCAATGCCGTGCTGCAGATCGGCTCCACCGAGGCGGCGCAGATCCCCAACGTGCGTGCCACCCAGCAGGCGCTGTACGCGAACCTGACCGCCACCAGCACCAACGGCTGGCCGAGCGTCAACACCGACCTGATGGGCATTCTCGGCAAGGTCGGCGGCGGCATGATGCCGCCCGGTTTCTACTACAAGACCTTCATGTATCCGCAGAACCTCTGGCTGACCTACGAGAAGTACATCCGTAAGGCCGCAGGTCTGGGGCGCTCGCCGAAGGAAAACGACCCGGACATCTACGACTACATGAACCAGCACTGCGACGTGCTGGTGGTCGGTGCCGGCCCTGCCGGTCTGGCTGCGGCCCTGGCCGCCGGACGCAGCGGTGCGCGGGTGATCCTCGCCGACGAGCAGGAAGAGTTCGGCGGCAGCCTGCTGTCCACCCGCGAGATGCTCGATGACAAGCCGGCCGCCGACTGGGCCGCCAAGGCCATCGCCGAGCTGCAGAAGATGCCGGAAGTGACTCTGCTGCCGCGTGCCACGGTCAACGGCTACCACGACCACAACTTCCTCACCATTCACCAGCGCCTGACCGATCACCTCGGTGAAGTCGCGCCGATGGGCCAGCCGCGTCAGCGCATGCACCGTGTGCGTGCCGGTCGCGTGGTGCTGGCCACCGGTGCCCACGAGCGCCCGCTGGTGTACGCCAACAACGACGTGCCCGGCAACATGCTGGCCGATGCCGTGTCGACCTACGTGCGTCGTTACGGCGTGGCCCCCGGGCAGAAGCTGGTGCTGTCGACCAACAACGATTACGCCTACCGCGTGGTGCTCGACTGGCTCGACGCCGGTCGCCAGGTGGTGGCCGTGGCCGACGCGCGCAGCAACCCGCGTGGCAGCTGGGTCGAAGAAGCGCGCCGGCGTGGCGTGCGCGTACTCACCGGCAGTGCCGTGGTCGAGGCGCGCGGTAGCAAGCGCGTTACTGGTGCGCGCATCTGCGCCATCGACCTGGTCTCGCACAAGGTCACCAGCCCGGGCGAGACCGTCGACTGCGACCTGATCGTCAGCTCCGGCGGCTACAGCCCGGTGGTGCACTTGGCCTCGCACCTGGGCGGGCGTCCGATCTGGCGTGAAGACATCCTCGCCTTCGTCCCGGGTGAAGGTTTCCAGAAGCGTCACTGCGCCGGTGCCGTGAACGGTGTGTTCGGTCTCGGCGACGCCCTGGCCGATGGTTTCGAAGCCGGTGCCAAGGCTGCAGCCGAAGTCGGCTTCAAGGCCGTGACCGGCAGCCTGCCGAAGGCCGAGAAGCGCATCGAGGAAGCCTCGGTCGCGCTGTTCCAGGTGCCGCACGACAAGGGCACTTCCCGTGCGCCGAAGCAGTTCGTCGATCAACAGAACGACGTCACCGCCGCGGGCATCGAGCTGGCCACCCGTGAGGGCTTTGAGTCGGTCGAGCACGTCAAGCGCTACACCGCGCTGGGCTTCGGCACCGACCAGGGCAAGCTGGGCAACATCAACGGCCTGGCCATCGCCGCCAAGTCGCTGGGCATCAGCATCAGTGAGATGGGCACCACCATGTTCCGCCCGAACTACACTCCGGTGACCTTCGGCGCCATCGCCGGCCGTCACTGCGGCGAGCTGTTCGAGCCCAAACGCTACACCGCCCTGCAGAAATGGCACCTGGAAAACGGCGCCGAGTTCGAGGACGTCGGCCAGTGGAAGCGTCCCTGGTACTTCCCGAAAAACGGTGAAGACCTGCATGCCGCCGTGGCCCGCGAGTGCCTGGCCGTGCGTAACGCGGTGGGCATCCTCGACGCCTCGACCCTGGGCAAGATCGACATCCAGGGCCCGGATGCGCGCGAGTTCCTCAACCGCGTCTACACCAACGCCTGGACCAAGCTGGACGTGGGCAAGGCCCGCTACGGCCTGATGTGCAAGGAAGACGGCATGGTCTTCGACGACGGCGTCACCGCCTGTCTGGCCGACAACCATTTCGTCATGACCACCACCACCGGCGGCGCCGGCCGCGTGATGGAGTGGCTGGAGATCTACCACCAGACCGAATGGCCGGAGCTGAAGGTGTACTTCACCTCGGTCACCGACCACTGGGCAACCATGACCCTGTCCGGCCCCAACAGCCGCAAGCTGCTGGCCGAGGTCACCGACATCGATCTGGACAAGGACGCCTTCCCCTTCATGAGCTGGAAGGAAGGCAAGGTCGGTGGCGTACCGGCCCGCGTGTTCCGCATCTCCTTCACCGGTGAGCTCTCCTACGAAGTCAACGTGCAGGCCGACTACGCCCTGGGCGTGTGGGAGCAGATCATCGAGGCGGGCAAGAAGCACGGCCTGACCCCGTACGGCACCGAGACCATGCACGTGCTGCGCGCCGAGAAGGGTTTCATCATCGTCGGCCAGGACACCGACGGTTCGGTCACCCCGGACGATCTGGGCATGGGCTGGTGCGTCGGTCGCACCAAGCCGTTCTCCTGGATCGGCTGGCGCGGCATGAACCGCGAGGACTGCCTGAAGGAAAACCGCAAGCAGCTGATCGGCCTCAAGCCGCTGGATCCGAACAAGGTCCTGCCGGAAGGCGCGCAGTTGGTGTTCGATCCCAAGCAGCCGATTCCGATGACCATGGTCGGTCACGTCACCTCCAGCTACATGAGCGCGGCCATGGGTTACAGCTTCGCCATGGCCCTGGTCAGGGGTGGCCTGTCGCGTATCGGCGAGCGCGTGTTCGCGCCGCTGGCCGATGGCAGCGTGATCGAAGCCGAAATCGTCAGCCCCGTGTTCTATGACCCGAAAGGGGATCGCCAGAATGTCTAACGTCAATGTCTACAAGCAACGCCCCGACGACATCGCCGGGCAATCGCCGCTGCACCACGCCGGCCTGCACGAGCTGGCCGGCAAGGGCCGCAAGGGCGCCGGAGTGACGCTGCGCGAGAAGAAGCTGCTGGGCCATCTGGTCCTGCGTGGCGACGCCGACGATGCCGACTTCGCCGGCGGCGTGCACAAGGCCCTGGGCCTGGAGCTGCCGGTGGCGCTGACCCTGGTGGCCAACGGCGACACCTCGCTGCAGTGGCTGGGCCCGGACGAGTGGCTGCTGATCGTGCCCGGCGGCAGCGAATTCGAGGTCGAGCGCAAGCTGCGCGAGGCCCTGGCCGGCCAGCACATCTCGGTGGTCAACGTCAGCGGCGGGCAGACCCTGCTGGAGCTGTCCGGGCCCAAGGTGCGCGAGCTGCTGATGAAGTCCACCAGCTATGACGTGCACCCGAGCAACTTTCCGGTGGGCAAGGCGGTGGGTACGGTGTTCGCCAAGTCGCAGCTGGTGATTCGCCACACGGGCGAGGAAACCTGGGAACTGCTGGTCCGCCGCAGCTTCTCCGACTACTTCTGGCTGTGGCTGCAGGATGCCAGCGCGGAGTATGGGTTGGCGGTCGAGGCCTGAAGCTGACACGAACGGCTCCCTCTCCCCTTTGGGGAGAGGGTTGGGGAGAGGGGAAGAGCGGATTGCGTTGTTCCGGCGGCCCTCTCCCCAGGCCCCTCTCCCGCAGGCGGGAGAGGGGTGAAAATCATCGGAGTCTATTATGAGCCGCACCCCCGACACCTGGATCCTCACCGCCCACTGCCCGAGCGTGCTCGGCACGGTGGACGCGGTGACGCGCTTTCTGTTCGAGCAGCGCTGCTACGTCACCGAGCACCATTCGTTCGATGACCGCCTGTCCTCGCGCTTCTTCATCCGCGTCGAGTTCCGCCAGCCGGAGGGGTTCGACGAGGCCGCGTTCCGCGCCGGGGTGGCCGAGCGTCTGGCGCCCTTCGCCATGCAGGTCGAGCTGACCCCGCCGGGTTACCGGGCCAAGGTGGTGCTGATGGTGTCCAAGGCCGACCACTGCCTGAACGATCTGCTCTATCGCCAGCGCATTGGTCAGCTGGCCATGGACGTGGTGGCGGTGGTGTCCAATCACCCGGATCTCGAGCCGCTGGCGCGCTGGCACGGCATTCCCTATCACCACTTCCCGCTCGACCCGGCCGACAAGCCGGCGCAGGAGCGCAAGGTGTTGCAGGTGATCGAAGAGACCGGCGCGGAGCTGGTGGTGCTCGCCCGCTACATGCAGGTGCTGTCGCCCGAGCTGTGCCGCAGGCTGGACGGCTGGGCGATCAATATCCACCACTCGCTGCTGCCCGGCTTCAAGGGCGCCAAGCCCTACCACCAGGCCTATCAGAAGGGCGTCAAGCTGGTCGGCGCCACCGCGCACTACGTCAACGACCACCTCGACGAGGGCCCGATCATCGCCCAGGGCGTGGAGGCGGTGGACCACGCCCACTACCCCGAAGACCTGATCGCCAAGGGCCGCGACATCGAGTGCCTGACCCTGGCGCGCGCAGTCGGTTATCACATCGACCGCCGTGTATTCCTCAACGCCAACCGTACGGTGGTGCTCAACGCCTGAGGGGCAATCGCAGTCGCGTGGGGTGGGCTTCAGCCCACATGCTTTTTCGATGGGCAGAAGCGGAACGTCGCTAGGCCCACCCTATGGTCGCCATTCGGTGCGCGCACCGGCAGTCAACACAGGAACATCGGTGCGCATGGCGCACCCTACGGAACCCGCCCTGCCAGGTTTTACCGGCGGTGTCCGGCAACAGACGAAAGAAGCTCCAGTGCAAGGCCGCGCGGCCGCCGGTCGCGTCTTGTGTCCACAACAAGAAAGAGGAGAGTTACGCATGTCTGATAATCGTGGTGTGGTTTACCTCGGCGCGGGCAAGGTCGAAGTGCAGAAGATCGACTACCCGAAAATGCAGGACCCGCGTGGTAAGAAGATCGAGCACGGGGTCATCCTGAAAGTCGTTTCCACCAATATCTGCGGCTCCGACCAGCACATGGTGCGCGGTCGTACCACCGCTCAGGTCGGCCTGGTTCTGGGCCACGAGATCACCGGCGAGGTGATCGAGAAGGGCCGCGACGTCGAGCGTCTGCAGATCGGCGATCTGGTTTCGGTGCCCTTCAACGTCGCCTGCGGTCGCTGCCGCAGCTGCAAGGAACAGCACACCGGCGTCTGCCTGACCGTCAACCCGGCGCGTGCCGGCGGTGCCTACGGCTACGTCGACATGGGCGACTGGACCGGTGGCCAGGCCGAATACGTGCTGGTGCCCTACGCCGACTTCAACCTGCTCAAGCTGCCGGATCGCGACAAGGCCATGGAGAAGATCCGTGACCTGACCTGCCTGTCCGACATTCTGCCTACCGGTTACCACGGCGCGGTCACCGCTGGCGTCGGCCCGGGCTCCACCGTCTACGTCGCCGGTGCTGGCCCGGTCGGTCTGGCTGCCGCCGCCTCGGCGCGTCTGCTCGGCGCTGCCGTGGTCATCGTTGGTGACCTCAACCCGGCCCGTCTGGCCCATGCCAAGGCGCAGGGCTTCGAGATCGCCGACCTGTCGCTGGACACCCCGCTGCATGAGCAGATCGCTGCGCTGCTGGGCGAGCCGGAAGTCGATTGCGCCATCGACTGTGTGGGCTTCGAGGCCCGTGGTCATGGTCACGAAGGTGTCAAGCACGAGGCCCCGGCCACCGTACTCAACTCGCTGATGCAGGTCACCCGCGTCGCCGGCAAGATCGGCATCCCCGGTCTGTACGTCACCGAAGACCCGGGCGCGGTGGACGCCGCGGCGAAGATGGGCAGCCTGAGCATCCGCTTCGGCCTCGGCTGGGCCAAGTCGCACAGCTTCCACACCGGCCAGACCCCGGTGATGAAGTACAACCGCGCACTGATGCAGGCCATCATGTGGGATCGCCTCAACATCGCGGAGATCGTCGGCGTACAGGTCATCAGCCTGGACGACGCACCGCGCGGTTACGGCGAGTTCGACGCAGGCGTGCCGAAGAAATTCGTCATCGACCCGCACAAGATGTTCAGCGCTGCCTGATGCCTTGGCCGGATGAGAGTCGCGGGGAGCGTCCCCCTGGCTCCATCCGGGCAACGCCAGTTTCACGGCCTAGGCGCATTGGTCCGCGCCTTCTTTCGGGAGCCTGCGGGCTCCCTTTTTCTGTCTGGCCTCAATCAGCCTCGGCGCGCAGTTGCGCGATACGGGAATCCTTGTCCTGCCAAAGCTGCGTCACCCAGCCCTGCAGGTACTGACGAAACTCGCCGTCCTGCTCGTAATCGCCCTGCCACAGCGCCGGGTCCAGCTCGCGTGTCTGAATATCGACGATCACCCGCGGTACCTGGCCGCTGAGCAGCGCCCAGAAGCCCGGCACCTGCTTGCCGGGGTAGACCAGGGTGACGTCCAGCACGGCATCGATCTGCTCGCCCAGGGCGGCGAGCACGAAGGCCACGCCGCCGGCCTTGGGCTTGAGCAGGTACTGGTAGGGCGAGCCCTGCTGCGCCTGCTTGACCGGGGTGAAACGAGTGCCTTCGAGGTAGTTGACCACGGTCACGGGCAGGCGCTTGAACTTCTCGCAGGCGGCCTTGGTGATCTGCAGATCCTTGCCCTGCATGTGCGGATTCTTCGCCAGGAAGGCCTTCGAATAGCGCTTCATGAAGGGGTAGTCCAGCGCCCAGAAGGCCAGGCCGAGAAAGGGCACCCAGATCAGTTGCTGCTTGAGGAAGAACTTGAAGTAGGGCGTCTTGCGGTTGAACGCCTGCACCAGCGCGGGAATGTCGACCCAGGACTGGTGGTTGCTGATTACCAGGTAGGAGCGGTCGCTGCGCAGCTCGGCGTTGCCGCGGATGTCCCAGTGGGTCGGGGTGGTCAGGGCGAAGATGCGCTTGCAGTTTTCTGCCCAGAACTCGGCCACCCACATCACGCCGCGCGAACAGGCGTCGCGTGCGCCCTGGCCGGGAAGCACGAACTTGGCCAGGGCGATCAGCAGCAGCGGGCCGATCAGCAGCAGGGTATTGGTCAGCAGCAGGGCTATATTGAACAGGCCGGTCAGCAGGGGACGCATATCAACTCCTTGGCGGGCGCGAAGGGGCCATCATAAGCACCGGAAGATTTTGTCTCAAAATCGCGACTACTGGCCTATGGCCATTTCTCTTGGGAGTGTCGATGCTGTAACCGCTCTCTCCGGCCCTGTTGCGCCGTCGGGGCGGAGCGCTTCGGCAACTCTGGGTGGACAGTTTCGATGTTAAAACGCATCGCCGTGGCCGATCTGCGAGTCGGTATGTATATCCAGGAATTCTGCGGTTCATGGATGGACCATCCGTTCTGGAAATCCAAGTTTCTGCTCGAGACGCAGCAGGACCTGCAGCGCATTCAGGCCAGCAGCATCGGCGAGCTGTGGATCGACGTCAGCAAGGGCCTGGACGTCGCAGCCGGGGCCCAGGCCAGCAGCGAGGCCGAGGCGCAGCAGGAGATCGAGGCCACGCTGATGGCCGCGGTAGAGCGCCGGCGCAGTCCGCCCGTGGTCGCCATGGATGTCGAACTGGAACGCGCAGCCAAGGTCTGCGCGCGCTCCAAGGAGGCCGTGCTGAGCATGTTCAGCGATGCACGCATGGGGCGTGCGCTGGACTTCGGCCAGGCAGAGTCGCTGGTCACGGAGATTTCCGAGTCGGTGCTGCGCCACCCCAGCGCCCTGATCAGCCTGGCGCGCCTCAAGCATGCCGATGAATACACCTACATGCATTCGGTGGCGGTCTGTGCGCTGATGATCGCCCTGGCGCGCCAGCTCGGTCTCGGTGAGGGCGCGGTACGCGAGGCCGGACTGGCCGGGCTGTTGCACGATGTGGGCAAGATGGCGATCGATCAGGACGTGCTGAACAAGCCCGGCAAGCTCAACGATGCCGAGTTCTCGGCGGTGCGCCGCCATCCCGAAGCCGGCGGCGAGATCCTTATCTCCGGCAAGCAGGTCAGCGCACTGGTGCTGGATGTCTGCCTGCACCACCATGAAAAGGTCGATGGCAGCGGTTACCCGCATGGTCTGCAGGGCGAGCAGATCAGCCTGTTCGCCAGAATGGGCGCCGTGTGCGACGTTTACGACGCCATCACCTCCAATCGTCCCTACAAGGCGGGGTGGGACCCGGCCGAATCGATCCGCAAGATGGCCGAGTGGAAGGGGCACTTCGACGAGGGCGTGTTCCAGGCCTTCGTCAAGACCGTCGGCATATACCCGGTCGGTTCGCTGGTGCGCCTGGAAAGCGGTCGCCTGGCGGTGGTGCTGGAGCAGAATGCCAAGTCGCTGCTGGTGCCCAGGGTCAAGGCGTTCTTCCTGGCCAAGTCGAAGCTGCCGATCCCGCCGGTGGTGATCGACCTGAGCAAGCCGACAGCCCAGGATCGCATCGTCGGGCGGGAATCGGCGGCGGCCTGGGGCTTCGAACACCTCGAGGAACTGTGGAGCGGCACGCCCCAGCCACGCCGGCGGTAATCCTTTGTAATCCCGCAAGGGGAACACCACGGGCCTGCTGCAGTCGGAAAACGGGACTTCCCCTGCACAGGAGTGCCCCGTTTTGAAATACGCCCTGCTTCTGCTGGCCGCCGCCGTCAGCCTGCCGACCATGGCCAATCAGCAACCCGATCTCTACGGCCGCTACG
The DNA here is from genome assembly GCF_021495345.1 of Pseudomonas hydrolytica. Taxonomy (NCBI): domain Bacteria; kingdom Pseudomonadati; phylum Pseudomonadota; class Gammaproteobacteria; order Pseudomonadales; family Pseudomonadaceae; genus Ectopseudomonas; species Ectopseudomonas hydrolytica. The sequence goes on along the minus strand of NZ_CP099397.1, from coordinate 4,747,971 downwards.
AGCTGATCAAACTGCCCGCCCTGGGCCAGACCCTCAAGGCCAAGATGGACACCGGTGCGATGACCGCGTCCCTGTCGGCCAAAGATATCGAGCCGTTCAAGCGCGACGGCGAGGATTGGGTGCGCTTTCGCCTGGCGGTGGAGGGGGCCGACGACACCCTTTACGAGCACCCCCTGATCCGCATCGCCGAGATCAAGAAACGCAGCGAGGAGTCGGATGCGCCGGCCCCGGCCGAGGTGGCCTATTCGCAGCGTCCGGTGATCGAGATGCCGATCTGCCTGGGCGACGAGAAACGCACCATCGAAGTCAATCTCACCGACCGCAGCACCTTCCGCTACCCTCTACTGATCGGTGCCAGTGCCATGCGCGATCTTGGTGCGGCAGTGGATCCGGCGGAGCGCTACACCCGCGACCGTCCACAATGCTGAGTTAATTGTCGCATTTCGGAAAAGGCTGATACTCATTGGCCAGTACACTCGACGCGAGTGCCCCGTGATGCCCTTCTGGTTGAGCGGCAGCGGGCCTGCTTTTTGCTAAGTGCAATTCTTCGCCAGGCCTGTAGGCCCTTTAGGTCGCTGAGGTGTCGCAATGACGGGAGTACTCGAGCCGGGTGTACGGCTGCTACAGCGTTTCAGTTTTGCCCACAAGTTCCAGCTGGTGTTCCTGTTGTTCGCATTGCCGCTGGGCTACGCCTTGTGGGTAATCAGCAGCGATTACCGGGCCCGCCTGCAATCGGTCGATCAGGAAGTCGAGGGCGCTCAGGCCCTGGAGCGAATGGCAACGGTGCAGCAGGAGCTGATCGCCCAGCGCACCCTGCTGGCGCGCTGGAAAGGCACCGAAAAGGCCGCCGAAGGGCTGCTGCAACAGCGTGAGGCGCAGCTCGACCAGGCCCTGCAGGCGGCAGCCGAGCCCTTGCAAAGTAGCCTGATCAGCGAGCAGGCGCGCCAGCATTTTCAGTCCCTGCAAGGTGAGCGTGACAGCCTGCGTGCGGCAGGGCTGGGCAAGGTGGCCCTGCCCGACGCGCTGGAGCGCTACCAGAGGGCGCTGCTGTACCTGATCGCCCTGCGCGAGCAGGTGGCCACCGACAGCGGCCTGATCCTCGATCCACGTCTGGATACCTACCTGATGATGGAGCAGGTCACCTACATCCTGCCGCGCCTGCTCGAACAGCTCGGCACCTTTGCCGCCCAGGGGCATGGCGCGGTGGTGTCGCAGCATTTCACCCTGCAGAGCAGGGTGCTGATCCGTGACCTGCGGCGCAGCCTGGACGAGCAGCGTGCGCAACTGGTCAAGGCGCAGACCACCCTGTCGCGCGAGGCGCCGCAGACCATGCGTCAGCTCGGCGCGCCGTTCGAAAGCGCGCTCGCGGCATTCGACGATTTCCTCCAGCAGATCGACCGCGACATGTTCGAGGCCAGCCCCATGGCCCTCACGCCCGAGCAGTTCGTGCAGCGTGTGGAGGCGCTGGAGGGGCAGCTGCACGGCCTGCAGCAGGCGGTCTACCGGCAGTTCACCGCCAGCCTCGGCGAGTATCGACAGGAGTCGCTGAGCTCGATGATCGAAGTGATCGGCGCCTTCAGCCTGCTGACCGTGCTGGCGCTCTACGTGCTGCTGTGTCTCAACGCCTCGATCCGCCTCGGCACCACCCGTATCATCGACGCGGCGCGCGGCCTGCGTGACGGCGACCTGCGCGTGCACATGCAGGTCAACGGGCGTGACGATCTGGCCGCCATCGCCCAGGCGCTGAACACCGCGGTCGAGCAGATGCGCGATTCGCTGCAGGGCGTCAACCGTGAAAGCCGGCAGCTCGACGCCACGGTGCAGCTGCTTGGCGGCCAGGCGCGCGATGCGCTGGACGCCGTCGAACAGCAGCAGGCGCAGATGAGCCAGATCGCCACGGCCGCCACGCAGATGGCCGCCACCGCACAGAGCGTGGCGCAGAGCTGCGAGCAGGCGGCCGTGGAGGCCCAGCAGACTCGCGAGGTGGCCATGAGCAGCAACCAGCGCAGCGAGCGCACCAGTGCCAGCATGCGTCAGCTGAGCAGTCGCCTCGGCGACAGCGCCGCCGCCCTGCAGCAGCTGCGCGAGCAGACCCAGCAGATCAATCGGGTAGTGGAAGTGATCAAGGGCATTGCCGAGCAGACCAACCTGCTGGCGCTCAACGCGGCCATCGAGGCGGCCCGCGCCGGTGAGGCCGGACGCGGCTTCGCCGTGGTCGCCGACGAGGTGCGCTCGCTGTCCAAGCGCACCCAGGATTCGACCCAGGAAATCGCCCAGACCGTCGACAACCTGCAGCGCGTGGTCGGCCAGTCGGTCACCCTGATGGAAGAGGCCTGCGGTCAGGCCGATGGCGACATCGGCAGCGTCCTGGCCATGGGCGACGAACTGCAGAACATCGTTGACTCGGTGCAGCGCGTCAGCGACCGCCTGGCGCAGATCGCCACCGCCGCCGAGCAGCAGGCGGCCACCGCCGACGAGGTCAGTGGCAATATCCAGCAGGTCGATCAGGCCGCCGGCCAGTTGCTCGATGGCGCTCAGGCGGTGAGCAGTGCAGCCGAGCAGTTGCGCCGCGGCAGCGAGGGCCTGGCGCAGAACACCGGTCGCTTCAGGCTCGACTGAGGCTGACCGCGGCGGCCAACTCTGTTAAAAACGATAAAAACAACAGGAGCCGCGCCGATGAAAACCGCTGCCGAAGTGCTTCGTAGCAAGCCCTACGCCTACGTTTACAGCGTCGACAGCGAAGATTCGCTGGTCGACGGCCTGCGGATCATGGCCGAGAAGGGCGTGGGCGCCCTGGTGGTCATGTCCGGCGGGCGCCTGGTCGGGATCGTCAGCGAGCGCGATTACGTGCGCAAGGTGGCGCTGGCCGACCTCTCCGTGCTCGAGACCAAGATCAGCCACATCATGACCCGCGACGTCATCAGCGTCGGCCCGCGCGACAGCGTGCAGCACTGTATGGAGCTGATGACCGAACGTCGCCTGCGCCACCTGCCGGTGCTGGCCGAAGGCGAACTGATCGGCCTGCTCTCCATCGGCGATCTGGTCAAGGACACCATTGCCGAACAGGCCAACCTGATCCGCCAGCTGGAGCAGTACATTCGCGGCGAGATTCCGTAAGAACGAGCCGCTCGCTATCCCTGGGGCGAGGGCAACCGCCGATATCTGCTGGCGGGTCATCTGCCCCACGCCCATCCCCGCTTGACGCTGGTCCCAGCCCTCGGCAGTCTGCCGCTGCCGAACTCCAGGTGCAGGACGCCCGATGCCGCAGATACTGATAGTCGAAGACGAAGCCGCGATTGCCGATACCTTGGTCTACGCCCTGCAGGCCGAAGGCTTCGTCACGCGCTGGTCAAGCCTGGGCGGCGAGGCCCTGACGCTGCTGGAAAACGGCGCCTTCGACCTGGCCATTCTCGATGTCGGCCTGCCGGATATCAGCGGCTTCGAAGTGTGCAAGCGCCTGCGCCGCTTTTCCGAGGTGCCGGTGATCTTCCTCACCGCCCGCAGCGAGGAGATCGACCGCGTGGTGGGCCTGGAAATCGGCGCCGACGACTACGTGGTCAAGCCCTTCAGCCCGCGCGAGGTGGCCGCCCGGGTCAAGGTCATCCTCAAGCGCATGGCGCCGCGTGAAACGCCGGCCGCCGGCGCCGCGAGCGCCTTTCAGATCGACGATGCGGCGTTCTGCATCCACTACCATGGCCAGGCCCTGAGTCTGACCCGTCACGAGTTCCGCCTGCTGCGTACCTTGCTCGGCCAGCCGCGTCGGGTCTATTCCCGCGAGCAGTTGCTCGACGCCCTCGGCGTGGCCAGCGAGGCCGGCTACGAGCGCAACATCGACAGCCACATCAAGAGCCTGCGCGCCAAGCTGCGTGCCATCGCCCCAGCCGAAGAGCCGATCCAGACCCATCGCGGCCTGGGCTACAGCTACCAGCCGGAGAGCTAGAGCCTCTCTAGGATCTGCTGCGCGTCGGCTAAACGGCGTTGCAAACGCCTTCGGAATGCTCATTTACCCTTGTAAACTCCGCTTCCTCAGGCGTTTGCGCCACCGTTTCCCTCTAGCCCGCGAGATCGTAGAGAGGCTCTTACCATGCCGCTGGGCGTACGCATCTTCCTCGTCTACTTCCTCTTCGTTGGCCTGGCCGGCTGGTTCGTGCTGAGCACGGTGATGGACGAGATACGCCCCGGCGTGCGCCAGAGCACCGAGGAAACCCTGGTCGATACCGCCAACCTGCTGGCCGAGATCCTGCGCGATGAGCTCAAGGCCGGCACCCTCGGCCAGGGCCGCCTGACCGAGGCGCTGGAAGCCTACGGCCGGCGCCAGCCGCAGGCGAGCATCTGGGGCCTGACCAAGGCCGAGGTCAACCACCGGATCTACGTCACCGACGACCAGGGGATGGTGCTGCTCGACTCCACCGGCCAGGCGGTGGGCCAGGATTACTCGCGCTGGAACGACGTGCTGCTCACCCTGCGCGGCCAGTACGGTGCGCGCTCGACCCGCGAGGACCCGGAAGACCCCGACTCCTCGGTGATGTACGTCGCCGCGCCGATCAAAGATGGCGAGCGGATCATCGGCGTGGTCTCGGTGGCCAAGCCCAACCGCACCCTGCAGCCCTATATCGAGCGCTCGCAAACGCGCCTGGGCTGGCTCGGCGCCGGGCTGATCGGTCTGGGCCTGCTGATCGGTGCACTGCTCTCCTGGTGGCTCGGCGCCGCCCTGGGCAAGCTCACCCGCTACGCCCAGGCGGTCAGCGAGGGCCAGCGCGCCGAGGCGCCGCAGGTACGCGGTGGCGAGCTGGGGCAACTGGCCGTGGCGGTGGAGCGCATGCGCACCGAGCTGGAGGGCAAGGCCTACGTCGAGCGCTACGTGCACACCCTGACCCACGAGCTGAAAAGCCCGCTGGCCGCCATTCGCGGCGCGGCCGAACTGCTCGACGGCGACATGCCAGCCGAGCAGCGCCAGCGCTTCGTGGCCAATATCCAGCAGGAAAGCGCGCGCCTGCAGAACCTCATCGAACGCCTGCTGCACCTGGCGCAGGTGGAGCAGCGTCAGGGCCTGGAGGAGCGCGTGGCGGTGCCGCTGGCGGCGCTGGTCGAGGAGTTGCTGCAGGCGCAGCAGGCGCGCATTGTCGCTGCCGGCCTGCGAGTCGAGCCGGCCGTGCCGGCGAACCTGAGCCTGCGCGGCGAACGCTTTCTGCTGCGTCAGGCGCTGGCCAACCTGCTGGACAACGCCCTGGACTTCACCCCGCCCGGCGGGTGCATCCGCATCGCCACCGAGCGCCAGGGCGAGCGCATCGTGCTGTGCCTGTTCAACCAGGGTGAAGCCATCCCCGAGTACGCCCTGGCGCGCCTGACCGAGCGCTTCTACTCCCTGCCGCGCCCCAACGGTGGCCGCAAGAGCACCGGGCTGGGCCTGAACTTCGTGCAGGAAGTGGCCGAGCTGCATGGCGGTGAATTGCAGATCGGCAATGTCGAAGGTGGCGTGGAGGCGCGCCTGATACTGCCGGCGTAGGGCGCCGCAGATAGCGAGCTCGTATGGTGCCTGGTGCGTCCGGCGCCCCGTACGGCCTGATCCTTTCCGTCTTGTTGGAGCCCCGTAGGGTGCGCCGCGCGCACCGCCTGTACGGGGTTGTCGATCAATAGCGCAAGCGATGGGTTGCCTGGCTAATTGGTGAATTGGTGCATTGGTCCGCACGGCGCACCCTACGGTCCGCGCCGTCGCTAAACTAATCGAAATATACGATTGTTTTGTTTGTTTATTTGCGATTTTTAATCAAATTTATATGGGTAGCATAGGGTCCGTGGCCACTTTCCAGCCCGCTCAGGAGCCTGACCATGAAAAAGCAAATCCTCGCCAGCTTCGTTATCGCCGCCCTGTCCGCCAGCGCTTTCGCCCTGCCGCAGGTTTCCGTTGAACAACTCGCTGCCCCGGTGGTTGCCGAAGATGGTGCGGACCGCGTCGGCGTCAATCGCATCGCTGCCGACGGTGCGGACCGTGTCGGCGTCAATCGCATCGCTGCCGACGGTGCGGACCGTGTCGGCGTCAATCGCATCGCTGCCGACGGTGCGGACCGTGTCGGCGTCAATCGCATCGCTGCCGACGGTGCGGACCGTGTCGGCGTCAATCGCATCGCTGCCGATGGCGCGGACCGTGTCGGCGTCAATCGTATCGCCGCCGATGGTGCAGACCGCGTCGGCGCCAGCCGTATCGGCTGATGCCGCCTCGCTCAGATTTCGACTGAAGGCGCCCGCTCGGGCGCCTTTGTCGTTTCTGCGGGCAGGCGGATGGCCTCGACCTGCCACCAGCTCGGCAGCAGACGGCGTACTTCCGGGCGGGCGAAACGGTCGTCGATCAGGTAGAGCACGCCTTCGTCCTCGGTGGTGCGGATCACCCGGCCGGCGGCCTGCACCACCTTCTGCAGGCCGGGGTAGAGGTAGGTGTAGTCGTAGCCGTCGCCGAACAGCGCGTGCATGCGCTGGCGGATTTCCTCGTTGATCGGGTTGACCTGGGCCAGGCCGAGGGTGGCGACGAAGGCGCCGATCAGGCGTTCGCCGGGCAGGTCGACGCCTTCGCCGAACACCCCGCCGAGCACAGCGAAGCCGATGCCGCGCCCGCCGACCTGAAAGCGTTCGAGAAAGCCCTGGCGCGCCGCCTCGTCCATCTGCCGCGACTGCACCCAGACGGGAATCTCGGGGTACTCGCGGGCCAGCAGGTCCAGCACCTGTTGCAGGTACTGGTAGCTGCTGAAGAAGGCCAGGTAGTTGCCCGGCCGTTCGCCGTACTGACCGGCGATCAGCCGGCAGATCGGCGCCAGCGAGGCGTCGCGGTCGCGGTAGCGGGTCGACAGGTTGCGCACCGCGCGCACCTGCAGCTGCTCGGCGTGGAATGGCGAGTCGACGTCCAGGCACTGCGTCTCCTGCGGCAGGCCGAGCAGGTCGAGGTAGTAGTGGCTGGGGCTGAGGGTGGCGGAGAACAGCGTGGCGCTGTGCGCCTGCTCGAAGCGCGGGCCGAGAAAGGGCGCCGGCAGGACGTTGCGGATGCACAGGGTGGAGTAGCTGCGGCCCTTGTCGCCCTCGACGCGGCTGATGTCGAACAGCGAGTGTGGGCCGAAGCTCTCGGCCAGGCGACAGAACAACATGGCGTCGAGGTAGAAACGCAGCAGTTCGCCGGCGTTGCCTTCGGGCTGGTCGGTCAGATGATCGGTGATGGCGCTGACCGCCTTGCCCAGGGCGGCGAGCAGCAGGTCCGGTGCCAGCGGATGGACCTGGTAAGGCACCTGCTGCTCGCGGTGCAGCTGGTTCCAGTGGCGGTCGACCCGCTCCAGCACGCCTTTGAGCTTGGCCGGGGCGTCGCGGCGCATGGCCTTGAAGCGCGCCTGGTCCAGCTCGGCGCTGTACATGCTGCGGCCGCGTTCGACCAGGTTGTGCGCCTCGTCCACCAGCAGGCAGACGCGCCACTGGTTGACCAGGGTCAGGCTGTGCAGCAGGGCGCCGAGGTCGAAGTAGTAGTTGTAGTCGCCCACCACCACGTCGCTCCAGCGGCACAGCTCCTGGCTCAGGTAGTAGGGGCAGATGCCGTGGGCGATGGCGATCTCGCGCACGGCCTGCTGATCCAGCCAGCGCTCCTTCAGCGCCGCGCTGCGCGCCGCCGGCAGGCGATCGTAGAAGCCCCTGGCCAGTGGGCAGGATTCGCCGTGGCAGGCCTTGTCCGGATGCTCGCAGGCCTTGTCGCGGGCCACGTGCTCCAGCACCCGCAGCGGCGTCTCGGGCTGGCGCAGGCGCTGCAGCGCGTCCAGCGCCAGGCGCCGGCCTGGGGTCTTGGCGCTGAGGAAGAACAGGCGATCGATCTGCTGGCCGGGCATGGCCTTGAGCTGCGGGAACAGGGTGCCGAGGGTCTTGCCGATGCCGGTGGTGGCCTGCGCCAACAGGTAATGGCCGTCGCGCGCGGCGCGGTACACGGCCTCGGCCAGTTGCCGCTGGCCATGGCGAAATTCGGCGTAGGGAAAGCGCAGCGTGGTCAGCGCTGCGTCGCGCGCCAGGCGATGGGCCTGCTCCTGGCGCGCCCAGTGGATATAGCGGCGGCATTGCAGCTCGAAGAACTGGCGCAATGCCTCAGCGCTATGGCGCTCGCGAAACCCCGTTTCCTTCTGGCTGATGACGTTGAAGTACACCACCGCCAGGTCCAGCTCATCGAGTTCCAGCGCCTGGCACAGCAGCCAGCCGTAGACCTTGACCTGCGCCCAGTGCAGCAGGCGATGGTTGGCCGGGATGCGCGCGACGTCGCCGCGGTGGGTCTTGATCTCTTCCAGCAGGCGAAACTCGGGGTCGAAGCCGTCGATGCGGCCGCTGACCGTCAGTTCCTCGAACTCGCCACTTACGGCCAGCTCGGACATATAGTCGGGGCCGCGCCTGGCGACCACCGTGGCATGCCCCGCGATACCCTCTTGAGCGGTGGGCGAGGGGGTGAAGCGCAGGTCGAGGTCGCCCTCCTTGGCGGTGAACTCGCACAGCTCGCGCACGGCGATGCGCAGGCTCACTCAGCCCACTCCACATAGCAGACGCTGACCGGCATGCCGTGCTCGGCGCAGAACGCCAGCCAGCGTTTCTGGTTGTCCTGCAGGCGGTCGCCCGGGCCTTTCACCTCGATCATCCGGTAGCGCCGCTCGGCCGGCCAGAACTGGATCAGGTCGGGCATGCCGGCGCGGTTCTCGCGGATATCGGCGAGCAGGCGGCGGAACCAGGCGCCCAGGTGTGCCGGCGGCAGGCAGGCCAGCGCCTGCTCCAGGCGCTCGGCGTCGAGCAGCTCCCAGAACACGAAGGGTGACTGGATGCCGAACTTCTCGGCATGGGTGCGGCGCATGGCCTCGATGTAGCTGCCATCGTCCAGGCGCGCCAGGCAGGCGGCGAACAGCTCGCTGCGCCGGGCGTGGAAGTCGGCGCGGTGCAGGTCCACCGGGCCGGCGTGGAAGGGGTGGAAGAAGGCGCCGGGCAGCGGGGCGAAGATCGCCTCCCAGCAGAGCAGGCCGAACAGCCCGCAGATCAGCGTGTTCTCCACGTAATGCACCGGGGCATCGGGTCCGGCCAGATACGCGGCCACGGCCAGCTCGACGCTGGCGGCGCGTGGCAGGCGCAGGTCGATTCGATCCTCCACCAGCTTCGCCGCCCTGGCCGGAGTCGGCAGGGCGAGGCGTCTGCACAGACGGGTGCGCGCCCGTTCGGCCAGCTGCGCCTCCTCGCCGTTATATGGCGAATCGATGACCTGTTCGGCCAGGGCCAGCGCCTCGGCATCGCGGCCCAGGCGCTCCAGCACGCGGATCTGCCGCTGCCGTGAGCCGACCGCGCTGGTGTCGCGGTACAGCGTCAGCGCCGACTCCAGCTCGCCGGCGCGTTCCAGTTGCTGGGCCAGGCGCAGCAGCAGGCGCTGGTGGCGCTCGCCGATATGCGGGTTGTCGGTGGCGAAATCACCGAGCAGTTGCAGCACCTCGGTTACCGCCATGCCGGCGTCGAAGGCGTCGCGGCAGAGGCGCAGGTGCAGGTAGTCGTCGACGTCCTGGCGGCTGCGGAAGCCGCGCGAGCCCGGGGTGATCGGCACCTGCTCGTAGCGAAAGATGCCCAGATCGGCCAGGACGAATTCCGACCAGGCCTGCGCCAGGTTGCCGAAGAACATCAGCCGCAGGCGGTCGCACAGCGGCCCGATGGCCAGGCTCAGCAGACGGTCTTCCAGGTGCGGGCACCAGTCGGTCAGGCTGCGCGGCTCGACATGCAGCTCGCGCAGATGCGCCAGCAGTTCGCTCTTTTTCAGCGCGCCGCGCGGCAGGTCGGCGGCGAAATGCGCAGCCAGTTCGTCCTTGAGCAGCAGCGCGCCGAGTTCGTCGAAGGTCAGCGCGGCGTCGTCGATCAGCCAGTCCAGTTCCAATAGAGGCGCGGCGGCGTTGTCGATGGCGCCGATCTCGGCGTAGCTGAGTTTGCTCGCGCGAAAGTGCACGCCCTTGCGCATCACCAGCCTCACCAGCAGCGCCTGGGCCGGCAGCGGCAGCTGGATGAAGCTGGCGATAAAGGCCTGCTCGGCCGCGTCCATCAGCTCGCGATGATGGGTATCGAGCCAGTCTAGGGCCTTGCGGAAGTTGGCCAGGTAATAAAGTTCGGGGGCGTCGAGGGCGGGCATGAGGGGAAGCATGGTACTGGTTTTTTATACAGATACCAGTGCCCGCACTGCCGCGCAATGGCGACGGGACGGATGGCCTGCAGGCTTGCCCGCGCGTTTGGTCCGGGAATGCATAGCTGTGCAGGGCAAAAGGCCCCGGGCAGTTGCCTGCCTCGGGGCCAGGCGAGCTACTCGTAGCGCCAGTAGAGGGTCACGCCGGAGAAGCTGGAATAGCCCCTAACGCCAATATGCCAGGTGCCGGCGGCAGGATTTTCCTGAATGCAGGTTTCCTGATTGCCTTCGAGGTAGGGACGGCAGGTCCATTGGCTGGTCGTGGGCTGGCTGCCCAGGTGGGTGTAAAGGTCGGCATCACCGCTGCCACCACTGATCCGCACAGTCAGACGCCGGGCACCGCTGGGTACGGCCACGCTGTGCCGTACCCAGGCTCCCCGCGCGCCGGAGAGGTTGGGGTAGGTCTGCTCTTCACCATTGCCACCATCACTGGCATCGCAGCCGCGCTGGGCAATCAGGTCGCTGGCCCGCTTGGCTTTGACAATGCCGTAGCCGTAATAGGGGTCGCGACCTGGCGTGCCACGGTCTTCGGCGGTGATGTTGACCACCCTGCGAATCTGCGCAGGGGTGCACTGGCGGTGCTGGCTCCACACCAGGGCGTAAAGCGCCGATACATGCGGTGTGGCCATTGAGGTGCCGTTATAGCTCGCGTAGCGGTTGCCAGGCAGGGTGGAACGCACGCCAACGCCGGGGGCGGCGACTTCGACCTGGCTGTTGTACTGCGAGAAGGAGGCATGATTACCGCTGCTGTCGACCGCTGCGACCGACACGACCGAGTCATAGGACGCTGGGTAGGAGAGGCTGCTGGTGCCACTGTTGCCGGCAGCTGCAACGACCAGCACCCCGTTCTGGTAGGCCGCATCCATGGCATTGCGTTCGGTTATCGAAGAGGCGCCACCGCCCAGGCTCATGTTGATCACCGTCGAGCCTGCCGCGCGGCACTGCTGGATGGCCATCACCAGATCCGAACCATAGGCCCAGTTGCCGCTGTTGTTGAACACCTTGACGATATGTAGCCCCAGATTGCCCGAGGGGCTGACGCCGACTACGCCGAGGTTGTTGCCGCCCAGCGCGGCGATGGTTCCGGCCACGTGGGTGCCGTGGCCATCGCCATCCTCGTACCAGTTGCCGCTGTTGACGCTGCCAAAGCCGTCATTGCCAGTGATGCCCGCCGAGGGCAGATCCTGATGGCCGAGGTCGTAGCCGGAGTCGACGATGCACACCTTCATGTTGGAAATGGCGCTGTCCGGTAGCAGGTCGGCCTGCACCATGGGGATGCCGTAGGGCACCTGTTCGGCCATCAGGTAGCGGCGTGGGTCGAGCTCGATATAGTCGATCGCCGGGTTGGCCTGCAGCTGCTTGAGTTGCGCCGGGCTCAGGTGCGCCACGCTGGCAGCCTGGCTGTCCAGATGCATCAGCGGCTGCACCTGGGCCTGGCTGAGCAGGCGCTGGGCGGCGCGGCTTTCGAATCGGCCGGCACTCAGGGGTTGCGGCTGATTGGCCTGGTTCATCGGTGAGGGGGCCAGCTCCTTGTATTTGATGATGTAGCGCGGTGATTGCTGATCGTCCACAGCGATCTGCGCTTGGGCCGCGAAGCTGGGTTTCTCGTCGGCTTGGACCGGGGTCCAGCCTGCGCTGAGCAATAGCAGTAAGACGGTGGTGCGTTGAAATCCTTGCATGGTTATCTCCCAATTGATTGCCGCGTAATGCAGCTGTCAGAACCCTAGGAGACTGTGCCGAAATGCCAAGGCCGTTCGTCGTTTTTATGGCGTTAAAAAATCAATAAAATCAAATATTTATGGCAAAGCTGAGGCGGCCTTTGGGCGCCCGAAAGGAGAGGGGAAACACTGCTGCTGATACCTGGCCCAGATCTGCGGTTACACCGGAAAAGGGAGGGGGTGATCCACGCAACGCTGGCGGTCAGGGGGTATGGGTCAGTGCCTGGGCATGCCTGTGGCTCCACATAGAGGTACGCCAAGGCGCAGCGGATGCGCCTGTGCCGTAGGTGTTTTTCAGGGGGGTATTGGGGGGGGCGCGCCAGCCAAACAGTTCGGCTGGCGCGGTGCTTGTCTCAGTCTGCTATCCAGGCGTCCTGCCAATGGCTGCCGATGCCGGGCTCGAACTGGGTCGAGGCGGCTGACCACTGCGTGCAATAGCCACTCTGCGGAAAGGGACGACACTGATACAGCTTTCCCGTCTTGGGTTGCAGTACCCGGGTGCCGGCGGTGTAACTGCGCAGGCCGTCAGGGAAGGTGAAGTCGTAGTTGGCGCTGTCGTCGTCTGCGACGAACATCATGTCGAAGGTTTTCTGAAACAGTTCCTCGCCGCCGGCCACTCTGGCGCTGACCACCAGTTGGTGATGACCAGGCGCAGGGTTGTCGACCTCTATGCTCAAGGGCTGGCTACTGTTGGTCAGCTCGGCGGCGGCAAAGCCTTTGGCATTGCCGTCGTGGTCGTAGAGGTAGCTGCTGATCTGCAGCGCCCCCACGGCGGTGACGTTGAAGTCAAGCCGCAGCTGGCTGCCGCGGATGCGATAGCTGGGCTGCAGGCCATCGACCAACAGTTCGTGGTCAGGGGCAGCGGCCTTGTCGATCTGCACTTCGATGCGCTGGATGCCGCTGTCGGCGCGAGCAAACAGGCTGTTCTGGCCGTACACCGGCTCGATTGCGCCGTTGCTGCCGCGCTGACCGGCTTTGAGCTGGCTCTGTTGCTGGTTGATCCGGCTGGCCAGCAGGTAGGTCCACTGGTTGCGCTGGCCTTGCTCGCTGGTTTCAATCTGCAGGCGCGTCTGCAAGTCACTGCGCTCACCGCCGGCATCGAATATACGGGTCAGCGCCTGGTCGCCGACTTGCAGATCCACCGAGGGGTAGAGCATGCCCTTGACGTGCCAGGCGGACGGATCGGGCGGTGTCATCACATCGCCGAACATCACGTCGATCACGTTGTAGAAGCTCATCGGCGTATCGCCCACTTCCCAGACGCCCAGAATCACCTGATAGCCTTCGCGCGGCGGTACATCGCAGTTGTGGGTGGCTTCCTGCGGCGGCTGGCGCATGCCGCCATCGACCACGCAGAACGGTACCAGCTCGAACGCGGCGCGGTTCAACGGCTGATTGGCCAACCAGTCGGGGCGGGTGATGTAGTAGCGCCAGTTGCGCGTGACATGGTTGGCGGTGAAGCGCCAGGTGAAGTTCGTCGGTCCCGCCTGAATGGGGCGTTTGGCCCAGCGGCTGACGGTCTGTTCGTTGAGGGGGGCGAATTGTGCCAGCCCGGCGCTGGCGATCTGGCCATCGGCGGGGCCACTTTGCGGGAAGCCGGAGTAGCCTTCCAGGCTTTGCGGTTCCCATTGCACTGCACCGCATCCGCTGTTTTCACCCAGCTTGCACAGGTAGCCGCGTGCTTCAGGTTGCTTGATATAGCCGTGGGCGAACAGGTTGGTGCTGGCCAGCAGCAAGCAGGCGCTGGCCACGCAAATCCATTGGCGCTCGTTCATGTCTGTCCCTTAATCAGATTGGATAAATCGTGATGAAACCGGTTACCGGTCGCCTTGTGAGCAACAAGTGAGTTAGTACCTTAGTGCAGAAATCTCTGTCTTCCAGTGGAATTGACGAACGGTCGCGCTGCCGCTGTAAGCGTGCAATCACGCGTGTTTGCGGCGTCTAGAACTCCACGCATTCTCCATCTGCCCTCCATCCGCGCTCCATAAAGCGACCATCCGCGCCGCCCAGACTCTGCCGTACCTTCACTCGCTACGGAGAGCCGTGCCATGAGCCGTACCCTGGGTTTCAAGCTGGGCGCCATCGCCCTGTTGATGCTGCTGTTGATGATTCCCCTGCTGATGATCGACGGGCTGGTCGATGAGCGACAGGGCCTGCGCCACGAGGTGCTGCAGGACATTGCGCGCAGTTCCAGCTATCGCCAGCAGATCACCGGGCCGATCCTGGTGCTGCCTTACGTCAAGACCATCCACGAATGGAAAACCCATGAGAAGACCGGCGAGCGCTATCTGGAGGAGCGTCAGCGCAGCGGGCGCCTGTACTTCCTGCCCGATCGCTTCGTGCTCGATGGCGCGGTGAACACCGAACTGCGTGCGCGTGGCATCTACGAGGCGCGCCTGTACCGGGCCGATACCCGCATCAGCGGCCAGTTCCGTCTGCCGTCACGCTTCGGCCTGGGCGACGAGCTGGGTTTCTATCGCTTCGAGGCGCCCTTTCTCGCCGTCGGCATCAGCGATATCCGCGGCATCAGCAACGACCTGCAACTGCAGCTCAACGGCCAGACCCTGAGTTTCGCCCCCGGCACCGGCGACAGCCGTTTCGGGGCCGGCGTGCATGCACCGCTGCCGGCGCTCGACGCACAGGGTGGGCAGACCCTGGCGTTTGCCTTCGACCTCAAGTTGCAGGGCACCGAGCAGCTCGCCGTGGTGCCGGTAGGCCGCGACAGCCGGGTCAGCCTCAACTCGCCCTGGCTACACCCGAGCTTCGTCGGTGAGTACCTGCCGAGCCAGCGTGAAGTCAGCGAGCAGGGCTTCAACGCGCAGTGGCAGACCAGCTTCTTCGCCACCAACCTGGAGGAGGCGCTGGACAACTGCGTGCGCCGTGAGCAGTGCCAGGGCCTGTTCGGGCGCAACTTCGGGGTGAGCTTCGTCGACCCGGTGGACCAGTACCTGAAGACCGACCGCGCGATCAAATACGCGCTGCTGTTCATCGCCCTGACCTTCGCCGCCTTCTTCCTCTTCGAGGTGCTCAAGCGTCTGGCCGTGCACCCGGTGCAGTACACCCTGGTGGGCCTGTCGCTGGCGCTGTTCTACCTGCTGCTGCTGTCGCTGTCGGAGCATCTGCACTTCGCCCTGGCCTATGTCCTGTCCGCCAGCGCCTGCGTCGGCCTGATCGGCTTCTACGTCAGTTTCGTGTTGCACAGCTGGCAGCGCGGCGCGGGTTTCGCCGGCCTGCTGGCAGCGCTGTACGCGATGCTCTACGGCCTGCTCAGCGCCGAGGACTACGCCCTGCTGATGGGCTCGCTGCTGGTGTTCGGCGTGCTCGGCAGCATCATGGTGCTGACCCGCAAGCTGGACTGGTATGGCGTCGGCCGCGCCGCCCCGCAAGCCTGAATCCAACCGGCGCGGCGCAGGCCGCGCCCCCAATCTGGAGCTGACCCCATGCGTGCATTGATGCAGTTTTCCGCCTGCCTGGCCCTGGGCCTGGTGGTGGCGGTGATGATCCTGATCGGCCTGATGTTCTTCGGCTGGTTCAACCTGATCGACGGTCTGCTGCTGACCGGCAAGCCGCTGGCTCACCTGAGCCTGGTGCTGCTGCCGGAAGGTTTCTGGAGCACCCTGAGCGGCCTGCCGGATGCCGCCAGCAACAGCAGCCTGCGCTCCTTCCTGGCGCTGTGCGCCGCGCTCGGCCAGCTCGGGCTGCTGCTGGCGCTGGGCTTTATGCGCCTGTGGTACCGGGCATGAGCGGGCATATCGGCTTGCGCGAGGATGCGCGCGTCGGACGCCGCCTGGCACGGCGGATCGCGGCGCTATTTGCGCCGCGCGAAGCGGCAGGAAATCCGGCGGGTTGCACCCGCCCTACGCGGTCGTAGGGTGCGCCGTGCGCACCGCTAGCAACCGGGGTTTTTGCCCTTGCATGGGCCACCGAAGCCCCGCTTGACCACCATACCCACCGTCGGCAAGCGGAGGCCTGGTGCGCACAGCGCACCCTACTCGAATGCCCAGACCATGGGCTCTGCCGCAGGGTGCGCCGCGCGCACCAACGTTTCCGTCTCCATGGCCGGTGCGCACAGCGCACCCTACGAAGCGAATGCCGAGCCAGCGGCGCCAGGGTTTAGCGCCGCTTTTCCTGCGGCAGAACGAACACCGCCACACTCAGCCCGGGCACCTGGAACTGGCCGTTCTCCACCTTGGCCTGGCGGATGCGGGCGTCGCTGGAGTCGCGTTGCACCGGGTGCAGACGATGGCCGGGTTGGGCGCCGGGCAGGCTGATCGGCTCGGCGCCGGCGTTGAACACCACCATCAGCGCCTCGTGCCGCGGATCGAGATCGCGGCCTGTGCCGCGGCCGTCGTCCAGGCTGAAGGCGATCACGCCGGGCAGCTGGTCGGGGCCGGTGTTGTGAAAGCGCAGGCGCCGGTCGATCTCGGCGGCGCTGTCGAGCTGGAACAGCGGGCTGCCGCTGCGGATGCGCAGCAGTTCGAGGAACTGCCGCCTGGCCGCGAGGATATCGGCACTGCTCGGCTTGGCGTTGGCGTCGGCGATGATCTGGCGGATCAGCGGCCAGTTCTCGCCGTCCTTGTCTTCACGTGGCAATCCTCTATTCCAGCTGTTGTCCTGGTAGGTGAAGTCCACCGCGTTGAACCAGTCGCCGGAGTCGTAGCTGTCACGCTCCATCGACTTGGAGCGGAGGATGTCCGAGCCCATGTGGATGAAGGGCACACCCTGACTCAATAGCGGTACGGCCAGGCCGAGCAGCTGCAGGCGCACCCGTTCGGCGCTGGAGAGGGAGGCGGGCAGCTTGTACTGGTTGATGTCCCACAGGGTCTGGTTGTCGTGCTTGGAGACGTAGTTGACGGTTTCCTGCGGATCGAGGGTGTAGCCGGCCGGCTGGCCGTTGTAGTCGATCTCGGCGCCGCGCCGGCGGCTGCCATCGGCGCTCTCGAAGCGGTAGTCGCGCAGACCGCCGGCGATGCCGACGCGGATCAGATCCTTCAGCCTGAGCAGCTCGGCCTGTTCCCCGGCGCTGCCACTATTGAGCTCGTTGGGCAGCAGGTAGAGACCGTTGGCGAAGCCCTGGAAGCGCCGCAGGCTGTCGCCGCCGTCGAACGGGCTGCCGCCACGCACGGCGTCGCGCTGGCGGTCGTTGAAGGTGCCGATACCGGTGCCGGCCATGTTGGCCTGGATGGCGTTGACGCCGCGGGCGCCATCGGCCACCTCGCCGAAGTTCCAGCCCTCGCCGTAGAGGTAGGTCTGCGGGTCGATCTGGCGCACCGCCTTGTGGGCCCTGGTCAGGTTGCTGCGCATATGGTGGCCCATCAGGTCGAAGCGAAAGCCGCCGATCTTGTAGTCGCGCGCCCAGACGCGCAGCGAGTCGATCATCAGCTTTTCCATCATCAGGTGCTCGGACGCGGTGTTGTCGCAGCAGGTGGAGCGTTCCACCGCGCCGGTTACCGGGTGGCGCCTGTGGTAGTAGCCGGGCACCAGCTTGTCGAGCACCGATTGCTCGCCCAGGCCCGAGGCGTGGGTGTGGTTGTAGACCACGTCCATCACCGTGGTCAGGCCCATCTCCGCCAGCGCCTGGACCATGCGTCGGAACTCGCGGATGCGCGCCACGCCCTCGGCATCGCTGGCGTAGCTGCCCTCCGGCACCGTGTAGTGGAAGGGGTCGTAGCCCCAGTTGAAGGAGTCCAGCGCACGCAGGTCGGCGTATAGCGCCTGGGCGTCGCTGCTGGCCGGGTCGAAGCCCTGCAGCACCTCGCGGATGCTCCCGGCGTTGCAGTAGCCGGCCCAGTTGCGCCGGGCGCTGGCCGACAGCGCGCAGAGCTTGGCGAAGGGCTCGTCCAGGTCGACGCGCTTGGCCGGGTCTTCGTCCACCGTGGCGATATCGAATACCGGCAGCAGCTGTACGTCGGTCAGCCCGGCCTTGCGCAGCTCCTGCAGGTGTTGCACGCCGCGGCTGGTGGGCTGGGTGAAGGCCAGGTAGGTGCCGCGCTGGGCGGCCGGCAGCGCGCTGTCGCTGGCGCTGAAGTCGCGCACGTGGGTCTCGTAGATCACCCGCGCCTCGGGCTTGGCCGCGCGCGGCGGGCGCAGGCTGTCCCAGCCGGCCGGCTTGAGGTCGGCGGCGTCCAGATCCACCACCTGGGCGTACTGACTGTTGCGCGACAGGCTGAGGGCGTAAGGGTCGCTGGTCAGGCTGGTTTCGATGCGGCCGCTGACGGGGTGATAGACGCTCACCTCGTACTGGTAGTAGGCGCGGTCCAGCTGCTTCGGCCCGCTGTAGGTCCACACGCCGTGATGCTCGCGCATCTCTTTGGGGAAGCCGGGCAGCAGGCGTTTCTTGCGGTCGAAGGCATGCAAGCGCACACGCTGGGCGCTGGGGGCCCAGAGGCGAAAACGCACGTCATGCCTGGTGACTTCGGCGCCCAGCGGGCCGGAGTAGGCATAGAGCGCATCGAGCACGCCGGGCGTCTGCACCTGGGTGGCGCTGAGCAGGCGTTCGTCCTGGTCGTAGGCGAGCACCAGCAGCTGGCTCTTCAGCGCGCTGCGCAGGGTCTTGGCGCCGACCTCCAGGCGGTAGGCCGGCTGTTCGGCCAGATGCGGGAACCTGGCCTTGAGCGTTGCGTTGAGTCTGCCGGGGCGCAGGGCGATGGCGCGGCCACCGCTGACGCTGCGCTGCTCGCCGTCGATGCGGATATCGGCCTGCGGCGCGTAGCGCAGCTCCAGCCGCGCCGCCGCACTGTCACCGTGCAGCACCAGGGTGAAGGGATCGAGCCAGTGCGCGCGGGCGCCGTCGATGGCCAGCGGTGTGCCGACGATGGGGGTGGCCGACAGCTGTGCGCTGCCGCTCTGGCTGAAGGCGCGTCGGCCCAGCTCGTCGAGGCGCCAGATCAGGTCGCCGCCGCCCAGGTCCTTGTCGTCGCCGCGGTGCATGATCAGGTTCAGGCAGCTGGCGTCGGCCGTCAGCGCAATGCTGAACCAGGCGCCATGCTCGGCATCGACGCCGGCCGGCGCCAGCGGTCGGTCCCAGCTGGTGCCGTCACGCACACCGCTGCATTGCGGGGTGTTCCACAGGTGCAGGCCCCAGCCGGCGTAGTCGCCGTCGCTACGCTGGTAGTACAGCAGCGCCTCGTCGGGGCCGGGCTGCAGCGGCTCGGCGCCGGCCAGGGTGGAGCCTGCGAGCAGCAGGCCGAGTAGATACCGCGGCAATCTCGAATCGTGCATGGTGTGCGTCCCTGGTTGTTGTTGTGGGTACTTCTTCCAGCGAGGCGATACTGGCCAGGGCGGCCGGGTGGCACATCCTCTGTGCGGCGTTTTGCGAGGGCGTAGGGCGGGGAAGGAGCGGGGATTAATGGCGTTTCGCTGGCGTCCGGTGGGCAGCGGCCAAGGCCCGGCTTAGACTGTCGCGTCCGGATGAATAGCAAGGAGCTCAGGGATGAACCGTATGGTTTTCGCCGCGTGCTGCGGCCTGCTGCTGGTCGCTGCAGCGCAGGCCGACGATTGCCGGCAGCAACTGCCTGCCTGGATCGAACAGGCCCACCCGGGCCATGCAACGGGCCAGGTGCTGCAGGACGAGCGTGGACGTTACCGGGTGGATGTCGAACAAAGCATCTGCAAGGTCTGGCCGGCGCGGCCTGGGCTGACCTTGATCGCGATGCCGCTGGTGCGCGCGGAGCACGACAGTCATGGCGAGGCGGATCTTGAAGTGCTGGTGCTGGATAACGCCAGACAAACCTTCTTGGCACGCCTGATCGAGCCAAACCAGCTGGATTGGGATGCGATCTATGTAGACAGGCTGGCCCTGGACACCGCGCCTTATCGCCTGCGTGGGGATGACCTCGCCTTTGGCGTTCGCATCAGTCGTCGCAACGGGTCGCGCATGAATCCCTTCGCGGAAGCCGAGCTCACACTCTACGAGTTGCAAGAGCAAGGGTTGCGCTCATTGATGGGGGCGCTGGTAGTGGAGAGCTTTGGCGGTGAACGAGACGACGATTGCATTGCCTCGTTTGGCGAGGCCAAGGGCGTGCTTATCGTCACGGGCAAGGTTGGCCGAGATGGTTACCGCGACCTGCTTTTCAAACGTACTCATACTGGCAGGCGCATGGGGTGACGGTCGATGCCGAATGCCGGACGCTCGAGGACGAACCCCGCTCCGATCAGTTTCGTCTTGAATACGGCGACGAACGCTATCTGCTGCCAATCGAGCTGGTCTCCGACCCGCTCTGAAGGCACGTAGCCCGGATGCAATCCGGGCACGGCACAACAGGCCATCCCTGGATTGCATCCGGGCTACGAGGTGGCAAGCCAGGTGAACCGCGTTCACCTGGCGCTTGGCTTTACAGGCTGACCGAAATCCCCGCCTGCAGCGTGCGTGGTTCACCCGGGTAGGCCCAGGCGTTCCACGCACGTTCCTCGTAGTGCTTGTCGAACACATTGTTCAGATTGAGGTTCAGCCGCACGTTCTCGGTCAGCGGGTAGTAGGCCAGCAGGTCGACCAGGCCGTAGCCGTCCATGTCGAAGGTGTTGTTGCTGGTCTGGCCCTGGCGCTCGCTGACGTACTTCAGGCCGATGCCCAGGCCCAGG
Source organism: Pseudomonas hydrolytica (assembly GCF_021495345.1). NCBI lineage: Bacteria > Pseudomonadati > Pseudomonadota > Gammaproteobacteria > Pseudomonadales > Pseudomonadaceae > Ectopseudomonas > Ectopseudomonas hydrolytica. Next base: position 4,727,463 of record NZ_CP099397.1, on the reverse strand, counting down.
CCGGCCAGCGGGCCGCCGTCGAACTCGTAGGTATCGAGCAGGTTGAAGCTGTGTCGCGGCACGTTGGCCAGGCGCGACCCCACCGGCATGGTGGCGCTGGTGCTTTCGGTGACTTCGGCGTCAACGTAGGCATAGCCGCCGATCACCCGCCACTGCGGGGTGATGTTGCCGGCCAGATTGATATCGAAGCCACGGCTGCGCACTTCGCCGGCGGCAATGCTGCGGGTGGCATCCAGCGGGTCGCTGGTCAGCACGTTTTCCTTGACGATATGGAACATCGCCGCGGTCAGGCTCAGGTCGCGGTCGGCCATGTCGTACTTGATGCCGAGTTCATGGGCGATGCCCTTTTCCGGGTCGAAGGCATTGCCGAGGCGATCGGCGCCGCGGTTGGGCTTGAACGAGCGCGAGGTGTTGGCGAACACCGCCAGTTCGTCGGTGAGGTCGTAGATCAGGCCGAAGCGCGGCGAGACGGCGTTATGCGCCTGATCCCAGTTGCCGCTGGGATTGAGCTTGTCGTTATAGCTCTGCTCGAAACGCTCGATACGTGCACCCAGTTGCGCCTTGAGGCGTTCGGTCAGGGCGATCTGGTCCTGGACGAAGAAGGCGTAGGACTCGAGGTTCTCGCTGTCGTGGGTGGTGGTGCGGGTCAACGCCGGCAGCGGCTGGCCGTGTACCGGGTTGTACAGGTCGATAGGATAGGCGCCGCCGCCCGGCGAACGGATGATCAGCGAGTTGTAGTTGAACTTGTCGTACTCCACGCCCACCAGCAGGGTATGGGCGAAGCCGCCAAGGTCGAAGTTGCCTTCGGCGTTGGCCTGGGCATTGACGTCGTTCCAGTTCAGCCAGCGCTCGTTGTAGTTGCGCCCGATGCTGCTGGCGCCTGCAGGCAAGCCGGTGTAGGCGTTGCTGTTGTTCTCCACGGCGCCGCCATGGATCTCGCCATCGAGGTACTGCACGCCGCCGCGCAGGGTCCAGCTATCGCTCAGCAGGTGTTCGATGCGCAGCTGGGTAGTGGCGTTCTCGTTGGTCAGCTTGCCGGCGGATTCCTCGCCGAGGAAGCGGTCGCGCGGCAGCTTGCCGTTCTGGTTGGAGTAGCGGGTGACGCCACGGTCGAGCGGGTGGCGGTTGTGCAGGTAGTCGCCTTCGAGGGTGACGGCGGTGTCTTCGTTGAGCTGCCAGCGCAGCACCGGGGCGACGTTGTAGCGCTCGCTCTCGACGTCATCGCGGAAGCTGTCGCCGCCCTCGGCCACCAGGTTCAGGCGGTAGGTGAAGGCGGCCTGTTCGTCCAGCGCACCGGTGGTGTCCAGCGTGCCGCGGCGCAGACCTTCGCTGTTGACCTGGCTGCCCAGCACGGTGCGGCGCTCGGCCTGCGGCTGCTTGCTGACGATGTTGAAGGTGCCGCCCGGATCGCTACGGCCGTAGAGCATGGCCGCCGGGCCGCGCAGCACTTCGATGCGCTCGATGGTGCTGGCGTCGGGCATGTTCGGGTAGCCACGGTTGACGGCGAAACCGTTGCGGTAGAACTCCTGGCTGGTGAAGCCGCGAATCAGAAATTCGGTCAGACCCTGGCCACCGAAGTTGTTGCCGCGCTCCACGCCGCCGGCGTAATCCAGCGCATCTTCCAGGCGCACCGCGCCGACGTCCTGCACCACCTGCGCCGGCACCACGCTGATCGACTGCGGGATTTCATGGATCGGCGTATCGGTGCGCGTCGCGCTGGCCGAGCGGGTGGCGCGATAGCCGTCGACCGGCCCATCGGCTTGCTCCGTAGGGGCGGTGATCTGCATTTCCTCCAGTGCCAGCGGCGTGTCGCTGTCCGTGCTGGCGAAGGCGGTGTGGCAGGCGAAGGCGGGTAGGGCGAGAAGCGGTACGACCAGGCGTCGCATGAGTGAATCCTTGGGGCGGAAGACAGGGGAGGGCCCGGGATTCTAGTTTTTCAGAGAATCATTATCAAATGCACATTTGTCGCAGTAGGCGGCTTGGAAGATGCGTTTTTTCTTCTACAGTTTCAGCGTTTGCCCTGAGTGCCCGAAACCTCGCGATGCGGCTAATACCAATGTCTATCTGTCGGTCTTGGCTGGCCTGCTGCTAGCTTGAAGCTGCATCAGAATAACAATAACCGGAGGCGTCTATGACTTCTGAACAAGCAAATGCCGCGGCCTACTGGAAGGCCAACGTGCGGCTCATCACCTGGAGCCTAGTTATCTGGGCGCTGGTTTCCTACGGGTTCGCCATGATTCTCCGGCCGATGCTGGCGGGAATCTCGGTTGGCGGTTCCGACCTCGGATTCTGGTTCGCACAGCAGGGTTCCATCCTCTTTTTCATCGGGCTCATTTTTCACTACGCGTGGAGACTGAACAAACTCGATAAAGAATTTGGCGTCGAGGAGTAAGTGGTCATGAGCCAATTCGTCATCAACATGTTGTTCGTAGGCGCGTCCTTCGCGCTCTACATCGGCATCGCCATCTGGGCGCGTGCCGGCTCCACCAAAGAGTTCTACGTCGCCGGCGGTGGTGTGCATCCCGTCACCAACGGTATGGCGACCGCTGCCGACTGGATGTCCGCTGCATCCTTCATTTCCATGGCGGGCCTGATCGCCGCCGGTGGTTATGCCAACTCCACCTTCCTCATGGGCTGGACCGGCGGCTACGTGCTGCTGGCGATGCTGCTGGCACCCTACCTGCGCAAGTTCGGCAAGTTCACCGTGCCGGATTTCATCGGCGACCGCTTCTACAGCCGTGGTGCGCGTCTGACGGCGGTGATCTGCCTGGTGATCATCTCCGTGACCTACGTGATCGGTCAGATGGCCGGTGCTGGCGTGGCCTTCTCGCGCTTCCTCGAGGTGAGCAACTCCACCGGTATCTGGATCGCGGCCGGCGTGGTATTCGCCTATGCCGTATTCGGCGGCATGAAGGGCATCACCTACACCCAGGTCGCTCAGTACGTGGTACTGATCGTGGCCTACACCATCCCGGCGATCTTCATCTCCCTGCAGCTGACCGGTAACCCGATTCCGCCGCTGGGCCTGTTCGGTGATCATGTCGAGTCCGGCGTGCCGCTGCTGCAGAAGCTCGATGAAGTGGTACGCGAGCTGGGCTTCTCCGCCTACACCGCCGATGTCAGCAACAAGCTGAACATGGTGCTGTTCACCCTGTCGCTGATGATCGGTACTGCCGGTCTGCCGCACGTGATCATCCGCTTCTTCACCGTGCCGAAGGTTTCCGACGCACGCTGGTCGGCTGGCTGGACCCTGGTGTTCATCGCCCTGCTGTACCTCACCGCTCCGGCAGTCGCCTCGATGGCGCGTCTGAACCTGGTCACCACCATTTATCCGCAGGGCGCTTCTGCCCCGGCGCTGGCCTACGAAGAACGTCCTGAGTGGGTCAAGACCTGGGAACAGACCGGCCTGATCAAGTGGGAAGACAAGAACGGCGACGGCCGTATCCAGATGTACAACGATGCCGCTCCGGCCTTCACCGCTACCGCTCAGGAGCGCGGCTGGAATGGCAACGAGCTGACCGTGAACAACGACATCCTGGTTCTGGCCAACCCGGAGATCGCCAACCTGCCCGGCTGGGTGGTGGGTCTGATCGCTGCCGGTGCCATCGCTGCGGCACTGTCGACGGCGGCGGGTCTGTTGCTGGCGATTTCTTCGGCCATCAGTCATGACCTGATCAAGACCTTGATCAATCCGAAGATCAGCGAGAAGGGGGAAATGCGCGCAGCGCGGATCTCCATGGCGTGTGCGATCCTGCTGGCAACCTACCTGGGTCTGAATCCGCCAGGGTTCGCCGCGCAGGTGGTGGCGCTGGCCTTCGGTATCGCGGCTGCAACCCTGTTCCCGGTGCTGATGATGGGGATCTTCTCCAAGCGCATGAACGACAAGGGCGCGATCTGCGGCATGGTCGCCGGCCTGGTGGTCACCCTGCTGTACATCTTCACCTACCTGGGCTGGTTCTTCATTCCGGAGACCAACATGCTGCCCAATACCCCGGACCAGTGGTTCATGGGTATCTCCCCGGCTTCCTTCGGTTCCGTCGGTGCCCTGATCAACTTCGCCGTGGCTTACGCCGTGTCGATGGTCACTGCCGAACCGCCGCAGGAAATCCAGGATCTGGTGGAAAGCGTACGTACTCCCAAAGGTGCTGGTGCCGCTCTGAGCCACTAAGCATAATCCTGGCCTGACGCCATCGGTCGATGGTCCAGGGTCTTACAGACGGGCCTCCAGTGGAGGCCCGTCTTTTTTCGGGAACACTCATATGTTGTGGACTTTGCTTGCCATCGTGGTGGCGGGGCTCGGCGCCGCCGGTATTGCCCTGCTGCTGCGCAAACTGACGCGCAACAAACTGCCGAAGTGGATCGTGCCGCTGTTCGGCGGTCTGGGGATGCTGGGTTATCAGGTGTTCTACGAGTACTCCTGGTTCGAGCATCAGCAGGCGCGTCAACCCGCGGAATCGGTGGTGGTGGCGACGGAGGCGGGGCATGTGTTCTGGCGTCCGTGGAGCTACTTCGTGCCGATGATCACCGCCTTCACCGTGCTCGACAGCAAGAGCCTGGTCAAACGCGAGCTCGACGGCAACACGGTGGCCGAATTCATGCTCTATCGCTTCGAGAAGCAGCATGTCGATCATGTCGCGCACCAGGCGCATCTGCTCAACTGCGAGAGCGCCGAGCTGCTGCCGCTCGATGCGCAGAAGCAGCCGCAGCTGGCCCAGCTCAAGCGCATCGGCAAGGACGATCCGCTCTACCTGCAGGTGTGCCGCTAGCGCACGCTGAGCGTGGCGGTATCGGTGCGCACGGCGCACCCTACGCAAGATCCGGCGCGTAGGGTGTCGCGGGGCCGTCTAGGCCGCGCGCACCACCTCCCGTCTCGCCCGGGCGCTTTTTTGCGTCCGATAGATCCAGATCAATATCCACTCCTGCCTCCTGCATAGAATCGCCAGCCCCTGATTTTTCGAGCTTGCGGTCATGCCCCGTTTTCCCGAACTGCTGTCGCCTGCCGGCACCCTGAAGAACATGCGCTATGCCTTCGCCTACGGCGCCGATGCGGTGTACGCCGGGCAGCCGCGTTACAGCCTGCGGGTGCGCAACAACGAGTTCGACCACGCCAATCTGGCCCTCGGCATCAAGGAGGCGCACGCGCAGGGCAAGCAGTTCTACGTGGTGGTCAACATCGCCCCGCACAACGCCAAGCTCAGGACCTTCCTCAAGGACCTGGCGCCGGTGATCGAGATGCGTCCCGATGCGCTGATCATGTCCGACCCCGGCTTGATCATGCTGGTGCGCGAGCACTACCCGCAGATGCCGATCCACCTGTCGGTGCAGGCCAATGCGGTGAACTGGGCGAGCGTGCGGTTCTGGCAGCAGCAGGGGCTGAGTCGGGTGATCCTGTCGCGCGAGCTGGCGCTGGAGGAGATCGAGGAGATCCGCCGCGAGGTGCCCGGCATGGAGCTGGAGGTGTTCGTCCACGGCGCCCTGTGCATGGCCTACTCCGGGCGCTGTCTGCTGTCGGGTTACATCAACCGCCGCGACCCCAACCAGGGCACCTGCACCAACGCCTGCCGCTGGCAGTACCAGGCCACCCCGGCCGCCGAGAACGAGCTGGGCGAGATCGTCCGCGTGGTCGAGCCGACCCTGGGTCAGGGTGCGCCGACCGCCCAGGCCTTCGTGCTCGAAGAGGCGGGCCGGCCGGGCGAGGAAATGGCCGCCTTCGAAGACGAGCACGGCACCTACATCATGAACTCCAAGGACCTGCGCGCGGTGCAGCACGTCGAGCGTCTGGTGCGCATGGGCGTGCACTCGCTGAAGATCGAGGGGCGTACCAAGAGCCACTTCTACGTGGCGCGCACGGCGCAGGTCTATCGCCGAGCCATCGACGATGCGCTGGCCGGCAAGCCGTTCGACAGAGGTCTGCTGGACAGTCTCGAGTCATTGGCGCATCGCGGCTACACCGAGGGTTTTCTGCGCCGCCATGTGCATGACGAGTACCAGAACTACCAGCGCGGCAGCTCGGTGTCGGAGCGTCAGCAGTTCGTCGGCGAGCTGACCGGCGAGCGCCGCGGCGAGCTGGCCGAGGTGCGGGTGAAGAACCGCTTCGCTGTCGGTGACGGGCTGGAGCTGATGACGCCGCGGGGCAATCTGCGTTTCAGCCTGGAGCACCTGCAGAATGCACAGGGGCAGGCACAGTCGGTGGCGCCTGGCGATGGCCACGTTCTGTATCTGCCGTTGCCGGCCGATGTGCAGCTGGAATACGGCCTGCTGATGCGCGACCTATAGGTTTTCGCAGGGTGGGCGCCGATCCGTAGGGTGTCGCGGGGCCGCCGAGGCTGTGCGCACCTAGAAGCTGTGAAGAGATCAGGGCCCAGGAGGCGTTGCGCTTGCGCCGTGGCGGTCGAGAGGTGCGCCGGTCACATGGCGTGATGGCGGCGGCGCCGACTGGACAGCTGGCGCTCCAGCTCGCAGAGGCTGTCGATGCCCTGACGACGCGCCTTGCTGAACAGCATCAGCGCCAATTCGGCGGTGACCAGCGCGTCGGCGCTGGCGTTGTGCCGCTGGTGCACCTGCAGGCCGAATTCGGCGACCCACTCGTCCAGCCCGCCCTGGCGAATGCGCGACTGCGGGCACAGCAGCGGAGCGATCTCGGCGACGTCGAAGAAGCTGTGCTGCAGGCGATAGCCCAGGTGCTGCTTGAGCGCGCGGGCCAGCATGCGCTGATCGAACTCGGCATGGAAGGCCAGTACCGGGCTGCTGCCGACGAACTCCATGAAGTCCAGCAGCGCTTCGACGGGCTCCACGCCGCGCGCCACCTCGCTGGGGGCGATGCCGTGAATCAGGGTGCTGGCGCTGGCCTGGTGATCCGGCAGGTGCAGGGTGCGCTCGAACTGCTGAGCCAGGTCGATGGCGCCGTTGTCGATCACCACCGCACCGATCGCCAGCACCTGGTCGCGGCGCATGTTGAGGCCGGTGGTTTCCAGATCGAGCACGACGAAACGCTGCTGATGCAGCGGGCGCTCGTCCATTTCCGCCGGTGTGGCGAGGGTCTGGCGGCGTTCCAGTTGTCGTTGCGTCAGGGCCGGCCCGCGGCCGGTGAACCAGGTGAACTTGCTCATAGCTGATACCTCACGGCCAGGCTGCTTTGCAGTCGCTGGGCCTGGCGGAAGGATTCGCGAAGGATGCGCCGATCCAGCAGGTTCAGACTGTCAGGATCGAGACGATTGGAGTAGGGCTGCTCGTCGCGTGCCTGCAATTGGTGCTGCTGCATGCGGGTCTGCTGGATGAAGTGGTAGGCCTCTTCGTAGGCCGCGCCGTCCTGGGCCTCAATCACGCCCTTGGCGACCAGGGCGCGCAGGCGTTCCAGCGTGCCCACCGCAGAGATGTGATTGGCCAGGGCCAGCAGGCGGGCGCCATCGACGAAGGGGGTCAGGCCCTGCACCTTGAGGTCCAGGGTGTCCTTGTCGGCGCCCGAGCGCGCCACCACGAAGTCGCGGAAACGTCCCACCGGCGGGCGATGGCGCAGGGCGTTCTCGGCCATCATGTGCTGGAACAGGCTGTTGTTGCCGATGCGCCCGAGCAGTTCCTCGCGCAGCTGCTCGCAACCTTCGTCCGGGCCCCAGATCGCGCGCAGATCGAAATAGATGGTGGAGCCCAGCAGGTTCTCCGGCGTGGCCTCGAGCACGAAGCCGGCAAAGCGCCGCGACCATTCCTGGCGCGACAGGCACAGCTCGGGGTTGCTGGCCATGATGTTGCCCTTGCACAGGGTGAAACCGCACTGCGCCAGGCGCTGGTTGATCTCGGCGGCCAGCGGCAGCAGGCGCCCGCGAATGGCAGCGGCCTCGGCAGCATCGGCGGCCTCGAAGAGAATGCCGTTGTCCTGATCGGTATGCAGGGTCTGCTCGCGGCGGCCCTCGCTGCCGAAGCACAGCCAGGTGAAGGGCACCCCGGGGTCGCCCATCTCCTCGATGGTCAGCTCGATCACCCGGCTGACCGTGTGGTCGTTGAGCAGGGTGACGATATGGGTGATCTGCGTCGAGCTGGCGCCGTGGGCCAGCATGCGGTCGACCAGCAGGCGGATGTCGCTGCGCAGCCCGGCCAGGGTCTCCACCTTGCCGGCATGGCGAATGGTGCGCGCCAGGTGCACCAGGTCGACGCGCTGCAGGCTGAACAGGTCGCGCTCGGAGATCACCCCGCAGAGCTTCTCGTGGTCCACCAGGCAGACGTGGGCGATATGCCGCTCGGTCATGGCGATGGCGGCGTCGAAGGCGCTGGCGTCCGGGGGCAGGTGGAAGGGCCTGGGGGTCATCAGGTTGCTGATCGGCTGCGCCAGGTCGGCGCCGTCGGCGACCACGCGGCGCAGGTCGCGCAAGGTGAAGATGCCCAATGGGCGGTTGTCCGGATCGACCACCACGATGCTGCCTACGTGCTGCTCGTGCATCAGTCGCACGGCCTCGCGCAGCGGGGTCTGCGGGGCGCAGCCGATGGGCTGACGCATGGCCAGTTCGCCCAGGCGGGTGTCCAGCGAGTATTGCGCGCCGAGGGTTTCCACCGCGCGCAGCTGCACCTGCTGGTTGACCTGATCGAGCAGGCTGCTGACCCCGCGCAGGGCGAAGTCGCGCAGCGGGTTGGACACGGCGAACAGCTTGACGAAGGCGAGCTTGGTCAGCAGCAGGCAGAAGGTGTCTTCGGCGGCCAGGTGTTCGGTGCGGGTGGCGCGTTCGCCAATCAGCGCGGCCAGCGGGAAGCACTCGCCAACGGTGATCTCGAAGGTGGTTTCGGTGCCGCGCCGCGCGCTGTGCGGGCGCTCGCCGTGCACGCGACCCTGTTTGACGATATAGAAGTGTTCGACCGGGCCGTCGCTCGGCTTGATGATCGAGTCGCCCTCGGCGTAGAAGCGCAGCTGGCAATGCTCGACGAGGAACGCCAGATGGGCGGTGTCCATCTGGTTGAAGGGGGGAAACTTCTGCAGGAACTCCATGGTGCCGTGAATGTTCTGCAGCACCGCGGTCTTGCCCGCATCGGCCATGGCATCGGCCTTGCTCATGGGCTTGCGCCTCGCAGCTTCGGAATGCTTGCAGTGTGGCGCGGATCGGCCACCTTGCCCATTGCACCTAAGTAGGGGGCCCCGCGGAGGGGCAATGAAAAACCGCCCCGTAGGGCGGTTTTCTTGCGGCGGCTGCGAATCAGAGGCCGTTCTTGGCCTTGAACTCGCGACGACGGCGATGCAGCACCGGCTCGGTGTAGCCGTTGGGCTGCTTGGTGCCTTCGACCACCAGCTCCAGCGCGGCCTGGAAGGCGACGTTGTTGTCGAAGTCCGGGGCCAGCGGGCGGTACAGCGGGTCATTGGCGTTCTGACGATCCACCACCGGCGCCATGCGCTTGAGGCTTTCGACCACCTGCGCCTCGCTGACGATGCCGTGGCGCAGCCAGTTGGCCAGCAGCTGGCTGGAGATGCGCAGGGTGGCGCGGTCTTCCATCAGGCCGACGTCGTTGATGTCCGGCACCTTGGAGCAGCCGACGCCCTGGTCGATCCAGCGCACCACGTAGCCGAGGATGCCTTGCGAGTTGTTGTCCAGCTCGTTGCGGATTTCCTCCTCGCTCCAGTTGGTGTCCTTGGCCAGCGGGATGGTCAGGATGTCGTCCACCGAAGCCGGGGTGCGCTTGGCCAGTTCGGCCTGACGGGCGAACACGTCGACCTTGTGGTAGTGCAGGGCGTGCAGGGTGGCGGCGGTCGGCGAGGGGACCCAGGCGGTGTTGGCGCCGGACAGCGGGTGAGCGATCTTCTGCTCGACCATCGCCGCCATCAGGTCCGGCATGGCCCACATGCCCTTGCCGATCTGCGCGCGGCCCTGCAGGCCGGTGGCCAGGCCGACGTCGACGTTGTTGTTCTCGTAGGCGCCGATCCAGGTCTCGCTCTTCATGGCGGCCTTGCGCACCACGGCGCCGGCTTCCATGGAGGTGTGGATCTCGTCACCGGTACGGTCGAGGAAGCCGGTGTTGATAAATACCACGCGCTCGCTGGCGGCCTTGATGCACGCTTTGAGGTTGACGGTGGTGCGGCGCTCTTCGTCCATGATGCCGACCTTCAGGGTGTTGCGGGCCAGGCCCAGCACATCCTCGACGCGGGCGAAGATTTCGCTGGCGAAGGCGACTTCTTCCGGGCCGTGCATCTTCGGCTTGACGATGTACACGCTGCCGGTGCGAGTGTTCTTGCGCGTGGTGTTGCCGATCAGGTTGTGCACCGCGATCAGGCTGGTGAACAGCGCGTCCTGGATGCCTTCGGGAATCTCGTTGCCTTCGGCGTCGAGAATGGCCGGGTTGGTCATCAGGTGACCGACGTTGCGCACGAACAGCAGCGAGCGGCCATGCAGGGTCAGCTCGGAGCCGTCCGGCTGGGTGTAGACGCGGTCCGGGTTCATGGTGCGGGTGAAGGTCTGGCCGCCCTTGGACACTTCCTCGGCCAGGTCGCCCTTCATCAAGCCCAGCCAGTTCTTGTAAACCACCACCTTGTCGTCGGCATCGACCGCCGCGACGGAGTCTTCGCAGTCCATGATGGTGGTCAGCGCCGCTTCCATCAGCACGTCTTTCACGCCGGCGGCGTCGGTGCTGCCGATGGGGCTGGAGGCGTCGATCTGGATTTCGAAGTGCAGGCCGTTGTGCTTGAGCAGCACGGCGATCGGCGCACTGGCCTCGCCCTGGAAGCCGACCAGTTGCGCGTCGTCACGCAGGCCGCTGTTGCTGCCGCCCTTGAGGGCGACGACCAGCTTGCCGCCGACGATGGCATAGCCGGTGGCATCGACGTGCGAGCCGGCCGCCAGCGGCGCGGCCTCGTCGAGGAAGGCGCGGGCGAAGGCGATGACCTTGTCGCCACGCACCTTGTTGTAGCCCTTGCCCTTCTCGGCGCCGCCTTCTTCGCTGATCACGTCAGTGCCGTACAGCGCGTCGTACAGCGAGCCCCAGCGGGCGTTGGAAGCGTTCAGGGCGAAGCGCGCGTTCATCACCGGCACCACCAGCTGCGGGCCGGCCAGGCGGGCGATCTCTTCGTCGACATTGGCAGTGGTGGCCTGGAAGTCTTCCGGCTCCGGCAGCAGGTAGCCGATTTCCTGGAGGAAGGCCTTGTAGGCAGCGGCGTCATGGGCCTGACCCTTGCGCGCCTGGTGCCAGGCATCGATCTGTGCCTGCAGCTCGTCGCGCTTGGCCAGCAGGGCACGGTTCTTCGGTGCCAGGTCCTTGATGACCGCAGCGGCACCGGCCCAGAACTGGTCGGCAGCGATGCCGGTACCGGGAATGGCTTCGTTGTTCACGAAGTCGTACAGGGCTTTGGCGACCTGCAGGCCACCGACTTGAACGCGTTCAGTCATCACTTGCCTCACTATCTGAGCTTTACTCAATCGCCGCTTCGGGCACCTCTGAAAACGACCTGCGGGTCAACGCCTGCGCTTTCAGAGAGGCTCGTCGGAGACGGTCTGGCCGTCTTGTAGTCCGTGGCGCGGCATACTACATCAAGATTCCGGGGAAATGCAGTGGGTGTGCGTCAGACCGCGACCAAAAGACTGATTACGGTCACGAGCAGTACGCGTTGTGTTCAAAAAAGGTCGCTATTGTTTCATAAAAAAAGCAAAAACGTACACGATTAATTGTGCGGGCTACTGACAACGGGCCGAATATGGCCTACGCCACCTTCACCTATACTGCGGCCAAGCCGTTGGAGCCTGTCATGCTGGTATCTGTCGCCGCTACTGCCGATCTTGAAGACCTCACCCGCCTGTTCGCCGGGTACCTGCGTTTCTACGAGGTGCCCAAGGCTGAGACGCAGATCGCCGCCTTTCTCGGCGAGCGCCTGAAACGCGGCGACTCGCAGCTGTTCATCGCGCGTGATGCGCAGGGCGTCGCCCTGGGCTTCGTCCAGCTCTACCCCTTCCAGTCATCGCTGGCCCTTGAACCGGCCTGGCTGCTCAGCGATCTGTATGTGCACGAGTCCGCCCGCCGCCTGGGCGTCGGCGAGGCCCTGATGAACGCGGCGCGCGCCCATGCCGAGGCCAGCGGGGCCTGCGGCCTGCAACTGGAGACGGCGAAAACCAACCTGGCCGGACAGCGCCTGTACGAACGCCTGGGCTATGTGCGCGACGAGCAGTTTCTGACTTACTGGCTGGCACTACAGAATTGAACCCCTAGCACTACATGAATGAGAGAGGCCGTACATGGATCATCTGGTATTGACAGTGATTGCCGCGGATCAGCCCGGCCTGGTGGAGCGTCTGGCCGGCTGCGTCGCCGCGCACGGCGGCAACTGGCTGGAGAGCCGCATGGCGCGCATGGCCGGGCAGTTCGCCGGGATCGTGCGGGTAGACGTGCCGGCCGAGGCGCACGGCGGTCTGATCAAGGATCTGGAAGCGCTGAGTGCCCAGGGCATCCGCGTGCAGCTGGCGGCCAGCGGTAGCGAGCCGGGTGGGCGTTTCACCTCGATTCGTCTGGAGCTGGTGGGCAACGACCGCCCCGGTATCGTGCGCGACATCACCCGCGTGCTGGCCGAGCAGGGCGTCAATCTGGAGAACCTGCTGACCGAAGTGGCCCCGGCGCCGATGAGCGGCGAGCTGCTATTCACCGCCGAAGCGCTGTTGGCCGTGCCGGAGACGCTGCCCCTGGAGCAGCTGCAGACGCGCCTGGAAACCCTGGCCGACGATCTGATGGTGGAGCTGAATCTGCGCGCCGAGGATTGATATCCACGGCAGGCGTGGATCAGCCTGTGGGTAAACTGGGGAGCCCCGGCGCACTGCCTAGTGCCCCGGGGCTTTTCATTGGCTGGCCAAAAATGCAGCAGGATCAAGGGCTTGTGCACAAATGCCGGGGATGGATCTGTGGATAAGCCGGGGGTGACAGGCGCAGCGCCAGGGTTGGCGAGGCCTGGCGCCGGATGGGTGTTTTTTGTTCAGTGAAAGAGAGCCGGTGCGCGCGGCGCACCTACGAGGATGCTCGGCGCGGAATCGTAGGGTGCGCCGTGCGCACCGCCGAGTTAAGCGTTCGAGCGCTTGCGCAGGCTCAGCCAGATATCCAGGCTGTATACAAACAGCCCGGCCCAGATGCAGGCGAAGGCCAGCAGGGTGCTCGGCGAGAAATGTTCGTCGAACAGCAGGATGGCCTGCAGCAGCACCAGGGTCGGGGCCAGGTACTGCAGAAAGCCCAGCGTGGTGTAGGGCAGATGCCGCGCCGCGGCGTTGAAGCACACCAGCGGCACCAGGGTGATGGGGCCGGCCGCCGCCAGCCAGAGCGCCTCGCTGCTGGTCCAGAAGCTCGCCTGGCTGCTCATCGCCGCGGGGTGCAGCACCAGCCAGGCCAGTGCCACCGGCAGCAGCAGCCAGGTTTCCACCACCAGCCCGGGCAGTGCTGCCACCGGCGCCTGCTTGCGGATCAGCCCGTAGAAGCCGAAGGTCAGCGCCAGTACCAGCGACACCCAGGGCAGGCTGCCCACCTGCCAAAGCTGCTGCAGCACGCCCAGCGCGGCCAGGCCGACCGCCAGCCACTGCAGGCGGCGCAGGCGCTCGCCGAGGATCAGCAGGCCGAGCAGCACGTTGATCAGCGGGTTGATGTAGTAGCCCAGGCTGGCCTCGATCATCCGTTCGCTGTTCACCGCCCACACGTACACCAGCCAGTTGGTGGCGATCAGCAGGCCGCAGCCGGCCAGCACCGCCAGGCGTTTGGGGTTGTCGCGCAGCTCGCGCCACCAGCCCGGGTGTTTCCAGACGAGCAGCAGCAGGCCGCCGAACAGCGCCGACCAGAGCACCCGGTGGACGATGATCTCCATCGCCGGGACGCTTTGCAGAGCTTTGAAGTAGAGCGGGAACAGACCCCAGATGATGTAGGCGGTAAGGCCCAGAATGTACCCGCGTTGCGGGTTGGCGGTGGCCATCGGAAATCCTTGGTTAGGCAGCTAACGGTTGCCGCAAGATTCTAGTCCTCTGGCCCCGGCCTTGTCTGTTCGTTCAGGTTTTTCCGCATGCCGAGCGGCCGGCAAAGTCGTAAGGCAAAGTTTACGCAGCGCGCGCAACTGTATCAGTCGACCCAGTACGTAGCCCGGTGCCATCCGGGAACGGCGCCCCGGGTTGCATCCGGGTTACTCCACTGTCGGCGTTGCGGGTCGCCGTCCAGGTAGGGTGCGCCGTGCGCACCAGCCGTTCCGGATACACCTGCTCACCGTTCGGCATCGCCCGCATCGGTGCGCACGGCGCACCCTACATGAGGGATCTAAACGACGCCTCAGAACAGCCGCAGCGGCTCCTCGTCCAGCGCCGCCAGTTGTTCGCGCAGAGAGAGAATCTGGTCGCCCCAGTAGCGTTCGCCGGCGAACCAGGGGAAGGCCAGGGGGAAGGCCGGATCGTCCCAGCGCTTGGCGATCCAGGCGCTGTGGTGCATCAGGCGCAGGGCGCGCAGGCCCTCGATCAGCGGCAGTTCGCGGGCGGCGAAGTCGTGGAATTCCTGATAGCCGTCGACCAGCTCGGCGAGCTGGCCGAGGCGTTCGTGGCGCTCGCCGGCCAGCATCATCCACAGGTCCTGCACCGCCGGGCCCATGCGGCAGTCGTCGAGATCGACCATATGGAAGGCGTCGTCGCGGTGCAGCAGGTTGCCGGGGTGGCAGTCGCCGTGCAGGCGGATCGGCGTGTAGCGCACGCGGGCGAACAGCTCGTCGAGACGGGCGAGCAGGTCGCGCGCCACCGACTCGTAGGCGGGCAGCAGGCTGCGCGGTACGAAGCCGCCGTCGAGCAGGGCGGCCAGCGAGGCGTGGCCGAAGCCGCTGACCGTCAGACTTTCGCGATGCGCGAAGGGGCGGCTGGCGGCGATGGCATGCATGCGCCCGAGCAACTGGCCGAGGCGATACAGCTGGTCGAGATTGCCCGGCTCAGGCGCACGTCCGCCGCGGCGGGGAAACAACGCGAAGCGAAAGCCGCCATGCTCGAACAGCGTTTCGCCATCGCGCAGCAGTGGCGCCACCACCGGCACTTCGTGTTCGGCCAGCTCGAGGCTGAAGGTGTGCTCTTCACGGATCGCCGCATCGCTCCAGCGGTCCGGGCGATAGAACTTGGCGATCAGCGGCGTTTCGTCCTCGATGCCCACCTGATAGACGCGGTTCTCGTAGCTGTTGAGTGCCAATACGCGGGCGTCGCTGAGATAGCCGAGGCTCTCCACGGCATCGAGCACCAGATCCGGGGTGAGGGTGGAGAAGGGGTGGCTCATGAGCGGCTCCGCATAGGTGGAGGCACAGTGTACCTGGCCGATGGTCTGGCCGTCGGGCGGATGCAGCATCACCCGCCCTACAGTTGCGTACCCAGCAGCACCTGGCTGGCGGCGAATTGCGCGCGCACCGGGTCGCCGACGACCAGGCCCAGCGTCGCAAGGTGTTGCGGCTCGACCGAGGCGCACAGGGTCTGGCCGTTGCTCAGGCTCATGCGTACTTCGCTGGGGCCATCGCTGGCCGGCAGGATCTGCTCGATACGGCCTTCCAGTGCATTGCGTTCGGCGTCTGCCGCCTGGCTCAGCGGCTGCAGCTCCAGCCAGCCGGCCTTGATCAGAGCGACCACGCTGCTGCCAGCGCTGAGCTGCAGGTTTTCCGTGCTGTCGTGGGTGATCTGCGCCTGCAGGTGCGCACCGCCAGGCAGTTCGATATCGATGAGGTCGTTGTGGCCGTGGGACTGAATCTGGCGCACGCGTCCGGCGAGCTGGTTGCGCGCGCTGGTGCGCAGCATCAGGCGACCGAGCAGTTCCAGGTCGGCCTCGTCGCCGGCGGCCTGCAGCAGTTGTGTCTGCAGCGCCTGCAGCCGGCGCTGCAATGCCAGCAGGCGCTCGCCGGCAGGCGTCAGGCGCGCGCCGCCGCCGCCCTTGCCGCCGACGCTGCGGCTGACCAGCGGCTGCTCGGACAGGTTGTTCAGCTCGTCGATGGCATCCCAGGCCGCCTTGTAGCTGAGCCCGGCTGCCTTGGCCGCGCGGGTGATGGACCCCTGCTCGGCGATCTGCTCGAGCAGGGCCAGGCGCTTCGGGCGGCGGTTGAGCAGTTGGGCGAGGGGATCGAGTGGCGACATGGCTCTTGGGCGGCTGGAGAACTGCACGGCACGGTGCGGGACTGCGCCATGTGCGTCAAGTCAGCCATCGCCCGGGCGCGGCGTGCGGGCCAGGCAGTAGACATCGACCCGCTGGGCACCGGCGTGGCGCAGCAAACGGGCGAGCGTACCGGCGGTCGCACCGGTGGTGAGTACGTCGTCGACCAGCGCCAGATGGCAGCCGGCAACCTGCGCTTTGGCATCCAGGGTGAAGGCCTGGCGCAGGTTGCGCTTGCGCGTGGCGGCGTCCAGACCTTGCTGCGCGGGCGTGTCGATGCGGCGCTGCAGCCAGTCATGCTGCACCGGCAAACCCAGGCTGGCGCCCAGCCAGGTGGCGAGCATCTGCGCCTGGTTGAAGCCGCGCAGTCGCTGGCGCTTGCGTGCCAGAGGCACTGGTAGAAGCACTTGCGGTCGCGCCAGCCCTTCGTCGTAGGCGTGGCTCAGGTGCTCGGCCAGCAATTCGCCGAGCAGGCGGCCGTGAGGCCATTGGCCCTGGTGCTTGAAGCGGGTGATCAGGTTGTCCACCGGAAAGGCGTAGCGCCACGGCGCTTCCACGCGGGCGAAGCTCGGCGGCTTGTTCTGGCAGGCGCCGCAGATCATGCCTTGGGCCGGTAGCGGCACTGCGCAGACCTGGCAGTGTGCGCCGAGCCAGGGCAAGTCGGTCTGGCAGGCGCTGCAGATGCTCAGTTCGGCGTGATCGCTGGCTTCATCGCACAGCTGGCAGTGGCGCCTGGGGCGCAGCCAGGCAAGGCGATGCGCGAGCGAAGCTGGAAAGAGCGGCATGCGGGCTCGTCCGTGAGCGAAAACTCTGAGGCTAGTCTGCCCTCAGCGAATCAGCCAACCCATCACCACCAGACCGAGGAACAGCCAGATGACGCCGCCGACGATGGAGCGGCGCAGCAGCGCGCGTATGCCGCTGTAGAGAAACAGCAGGCCGATGATCAGCAGGATGATGCTGAAGATCGACACATCCATGCCGATGGCGCTGGCCAGACCGTGGAGAAAATCGTCGATGGCATCGGCCACGGCGCCCAGCGCGCCGGAGAGCATGTCGACGACGAAGCGGATGGCGCGGCCCAGAGCATGGCCCAACCCTTCGAAAAAACCTTCTACCAGCATGCAAGCGTCCTGTTGTGGGAGTAGGTATTTGGCAAGATGCCATGATGGAAGTTCGATTGTTCAATTATTGATCTATCGTCAACCTGTGCCTTTCTTGCGGTTGACAGCATCCAACTGCCACATATGATGGCCTGAGCCTGAATGCCCCTGTGGGCCCGACAACAGATGCCGCCAAGCGTCGAAGGACTTCTCAAATGAGCGCAACCGCCGCAATCACCACCCGCCACGACTGGACTCTCGCCGAGGTTCGCGCACTGTTCGAGCAGCCGTTCAACGACCTGCTGTTCCAGGCGCAGAGCGTCCATCGTCAGCACTTCGACCCCAACCGTGTGCAGGTTTCCACGCTGCTGTCGATCAAGACCGGCGCGTGTCCGGAGGATTGCAAGTACTGCCCGCAGTCCGGCCACTACAACACCGGCCTGGACAAGGAAAAGCTGATGGAGGTGGAGAAGGTGCTCCAGGCCGCCGCCGAGGCCAAGGCCATCGGCTCCACCCGCTTCTGCATGGGCGCGGCCTGGAAGCATCCGTCGGCCAAGGACATGCCCTACGTGCTGAAGATGGTCGAGGGCGTGAAGAAGCTCGGCCTGGAAACCTGCATGACCCTGGGCAAGCTGACTCAGGAGCAGACCCAGGCGCTGGCCGAGGCGGGGCTGGACTACTACAACCACAACCTCGATACCTCGCCGGAGTTCTACGGCAACATCATCACCACCCGCACCTATTCCGAGCGTCTGCAGACCCTGGCCTACGTGCGTGAGGCGGGGATGAAGATCTGCTCCGGCGGCATCCTCGGCATGGGCGAGTCGGTGGACGACCGCGCAGGGCTGTTGATCCAGCTGGCCAACCTGCCGGAGCACCCGGAGAGCGTGCCGATCAACATGCTGGTCAAGGTCAAGGGCACGCCGCTGGCCGAGGAGAAGGACGTCGACCCGTTCGATTTCATCCGCACCCTGGCCGTGGCGCGCATCATGATGCCAAAATCCCACGTGCGCCTGTCCGCCGGCCGCGAGCAGATGAACGAGCAGATGCAGGCCCTGGCCTTCATGGCCGGCGCCAACTCAATCTTCTACGGCGAGAAGCTGCTGACCACCGCCAACCCCCAGGCGGACAAGGACATGGCGCTGTTCAAGCGCCTCGGCATCAAGCCGGAAGAGCGCGAGGAACATGCCGACGAGGTGCACCAGGCCGCCATCGAGCAGGCGCTGGTCGAGCAGCGCGATTCCAAGCTGTTCTACAACGCCGCCTCGGCCTGATTCCTCTTGTGTGGGAGCGAGCGCTGCTCGCTCTTACGGAAACCGTGCATGAGCTTCGATCTCGCTGCCCGCCTGGCCGAGCGCCAGGCCGCCGATCTGTTCCGCCAGCGCCCGCTGTTGCAGACCCCACAGGGGCCACAGGTGCGCGCCGACGATCAGGAGCTGCTGGCCTTCTGTTCCAACGACTACCTGGGCCTGGCCAATCACCCCGAGGTGATCCGTGCCCTGCAGCTGGGTGCGGAAAAATGGGGCGTCGGCGGCGGCGCCTCGCATCTGGTGATCGGCCACAGCACGCCGCACCATGAGCTGGAAGAGGCGCTGGCGGAATTCACCGGGCGCCCGCGGGCGCTGCTGTTCTCCACCGGCTACATGGCCAACCTGGCGGTCGTCACCGCGCTGCTCGGTCAGGGCGACAGCGTGCTGCAGGACCGTCTCAACCACGCCTCGCTGCTCGATGCCGGCCTGCTTTGCGGCGCGCGTTTCTCGCGCTACCTGCACAACGATGCGGTGAGCCTGGCCAATCGCCTGCGCAAGGCCAGCGGCAACTGCCTGGTGGTCACCGATGGCGTGTTCAGCATGGACGGTGACCTCGCCGATCTGCCGGTGCTGTGCGCCGAAGCGCGCGCCCGGGACGCCTGGGTAATGGTTGACGACGCCCATGGCTTCGGCCCGCTGGGCGCCACCGGCGGCGGCATCGTCGAGCACTTCGGTCTGGGCCTGGATGAGGTGCAGGTGCTGGTCGGCACGCTGGGCAAGGCCTTCGGTACCGCCGGCGCCTTCGTCGCCGGCAGCGAGGAACTGATCGAGACCCTGATCCAGTTCGCCCGCCCCTACATCTACACCACCAGCCAGCCGCCGGCGGTGGCCTGCGCCACCTTGAAAAGCCTGGAGCTGCTGCGCAGAGAAGGCTGGCGCCGCGAGCACCTGCAGCGGCTGATCGCGCGCTTTCGTCAGGGCGCGGCCGAGATCGGCCTGAGCCTGATGGACAGCCCGACGCCGATCCAGCCGATCCTGGTCGGCGACAGCGCCCGGGCGCTGAAACTCTCGGCCCTGCTCAAGGACCGCGGCCTGCTGGTCGGGGCTATCCGTCCGCCCACCGTACCGGCGGGCAGCGCGCGGCTGCGCGTGACCCTGTCCGCCGCGCACAGCGAGGCGCAGCTCGAGCTGCTGCTCGAAGCCCTGGCCGAGTGCTGGCCGCAGGTGCAGGCCGATGCGTGAGACGCTGATTCTGTTGCCGGGCTGGGGCCTGGATGGTGCCGTGCTGCAGCCGCTGGCCGAGGCGCTGGGTGACGAACTGCAGGTGCACGTTGCCGATCTGCCGGCGCTGACCTCGGTCAGCGTGCCGGATTGGCTGGACGAGCTGGACGCGCGTCTGCCGGGCGATTGCTGGCTGGCCGGCTGGTCGCTCGGCGGCATGCTCGCCGCCGCCCTGGCCGCGCGCCGCGGCGAGCGTTGCCGTGGCCTGATCGGCCTGGCCAGCAACGCACGCTTCGTTTCCAGCGACGCCTGGCCGCAGGCGATGCCGGCTGATACCTATGCCACCTTCTATGAGGGTTGCGCGCACAACGCCGGCGCCACCCTCAGGCGTTTCGCTATGCTCTGCGCCCAGGGCAGCGGCGACGCCCGAGGCCTGGCGCGCTTGCTGCAGGCCAATGTGTTGGCCAACGAGCCTTCGCTGCTGGCCGGATTGCAGGTACTGGCGACGCTGGATAACTGTACCGCGCTCGCGACCTTCGCCGGACCGCAGCTGCACCTGCTGGCCGAACAGGACGCCCTGGTGCCGGCCGCCGTCGCCGATGAGCTGCTGGCGCTGCTGTCAGCCGGCGAGGTGGACGTGCTGGAGGGCTGCGGCCACGCCTTCGTTGTGGAACAACCGCAGGCCCTGGCGGGGCTGCTGCTCGAGTTTATCCGCGAGGCCAGCGATGGCGACGCGTAGGAGGCCGACTTGCTGCCGCGAAGTGCCGCAATCCCTTGGTGCGCATGGCGCACCCTACGTGCAGGCGCCGCACCCTCGCTTTCCCGGTATGCCGAGCACTCGTAGGGTGCGCCGCGCGCACCAGCTGCAGACGTCCCATGGCATCTCCTGCAGGGGCGGTCCATGAGCGAGTACGCCCAGCCCGGCGGCCTGCCGGACAAGCGCCAGGTCGCCGCCTCCTTTTCCCGCGCGGCCGAAAGCTACGACGCCGTTGCCGAGTTGCAGCGCAGCGTCGGCGTGCAGCTGTTGGCGCGTCTGCCCGCATCGCTGCAGCCACAGCGCTGGCTGGATCTGGGCTGCGGCACCGGATTTTTCACCCGCGCCCTGGCCGAGCGCTACCCGTCAGGCGAGGGCGTGGCGGTGGATATCGCCGAGGGCATGCTGCGTCATGCTCGGCCGCTTGGCGGTGCGACGCATTTCATCGCCGGCGATGCCGAGGCGCTGCCACTGCAATGCGCCAGCGCCGATCTGCTGTTCTCCAGCCTGGCCCTGCAGTGGTGTGGAGATTTTCAGCGGGTGCTGAGCGAGGCCCGGCGCGTGCTGCGTCCCGGCGGTGTGATGGCCTTTTCCAGCCTGTGCGTCGGCACTCTGCAGGAGCTGCGCGACAGCTGGCAGGCGGTCGATGGCTTCGTCCACGTCAATCGCTTTCGCCGGTTCGAGGATTATCAGCAGCTCTGCGCAGGCGGCGAGATGCAGGTGCTGGCGCTGCAGCACCGGGCCGAAACCCTGCATTTTGCCGATTTGCGCAGCCTGACCAGTTCGCTCAAGGACCTCGGCGCGCACAACCTCAATCCCGGCCGCCCGGGCGGGCTGACCGGGCGCGCGCGGATTCGCGCGCTGATCGAGGCCTACGAGACGTTCCGCCAGCCAGCCGGGCTGCCCGCCACCTACCAGGTGGTCTACGGCGTGCTGGGCAAACCCCGCTAGAGCTGTTTCGGTGTCGCGCGCTCGAATACAGCACAGAGGAAAACGATATGACCCACGCTTACTTCGTTACCGGCACCGATACCGAAATTGGCAAGACCACCATCGCCGCCGGCCTGCTGCATGCCGCGCGTCTGCGAGGGCTGAGCACGGCGGCGGCCAAGCCGGTGGCCTCCGGCTGCGTCGCGAGCGCCGATGGCCTGCGCAATGACGATGCCCTCGCGCTGCTTGCGCAGTGCTCCCTGCCGCTGCGCTACGAGGAGGTCAACCCCTTCGCCTTCGCGCCGGCCATCGCGCCGCATCTGGCAGCGCGCGAGGCCGGGGTAAGGCTGGATGTCGCCAGCCTGCTCGGGCCGGCAAAGGCGATCCTGGCCAAGGGCGCGGACTTCGCTCTGGTGGAAGGTGCCGGTGGCTGGCGTGTGCCCCTGGCCGGCGCCGAGAACCTCTCCGACTTCGCCGTGGCGCTCGAGCTACCGGTGATTCTGGTGGTGGGTGTGCGCCTGGGCTGCATCAACCATGCGCTGCTCAGCGCGGAGGCCATCGCACGTGACGGCCTGAGCCTGGCGGGGTGGGTGGCCAACGTGGTCGACCCGCACACCTCGCGCTTGGAGGAAAACCTCGCCACCCTGGCCGAGCGCCTGCCTGCTCCTTGCCTGGGCCGTGTGCCGCACCTGGCGAGCGCTTCGGCCGCTGCAGTGGCGGAGCATCTCAGCCTTGAGCGGCTGGCAGACTGGTAATAAACAGCAAACAGACGATAGCCTTTTGTCTGTACATTTTTTAGCCGTCTTCTGCTTCAATACAGGGCGTCAGGTTCTATTTCCCGCAGGGAGCTGTCGATGGAAATCTCCGCCAATGCATTCAACTCGGGTCTGAGCGGCATTCAGGCCGGGCAGCGTCGTGTCGAGCAGGCTGCCGTCGAGATCGCCAGCAATTCCGTCAGCCAGCCAGCGCAGCAGCCAGCGAGCCAGCAGACCCCGGCACAGAATCAGGTCAACCAGGCGCCACGCGCTGCCGAGCAGACCCGTCCCGACCTCGCCGAGAGTCTGGTGGCGCTGCGCGTCGGTGAGAACGAGGTGCGCGCCAACGCACGGGTGGTGGAAACCGCCGACGAAGTGCTGGGCACCCTGATCGACACCCGTGCATAGGTAGTTCCGCCCCGGCCGCTGCAGCGGCCAGCAACGGGGCAGGAGGGAGCACATGCTGATCGGCAACAGCCTGCCGTCGTTCGCACCTGCGCCCTCCGCTGCGCCGGCCCGCCCGCTTTCGTCCGATGTCTCCCCCGATATGCTCCGTGCCGATCTCCCGCCGGTGGCCGCTGCTCAGGAGCAGCAGGCGGATTCGGCCGCCTCGGAACGCGAGGAGGCCGATCGTCCTTCCACCGAAGGGCGTGCCGGCGACAGCGAGCCCGGCCCGCAGGAGCAGCGTCTTGAGCAGCTGGAAATCGCCGAGCTGGCGCAACGCGACCGCGAGGTCCGCGCTCACGAGCAGGCGCACGCGGCAGTGGGCGGTCAGTACGCCGGGGCTCCCACCTACAGTTTCAAGCGCGGGCCCGATGGCCAGCGTTACGCCGTGTCCGGCGAAGTCAGCATCGATACCGCGCCCGTTCCCAACGACCCTGAAGCCACCTTGCGCAAGATGGAGATCGTCCTGCGCGCGGCGCTGGCCCCGGTTGAACCCTCTGCGCAGGACCTGCGCGTGGCTGCGCTGGCTCAGGCGCAGGCTGCCCAGGCACGCGTCGAGCTGGCCGAGCTGCGTCGTGAGGAAGCCGCGGCGGCGGAGCAGGCGCGCGACGAGCGCGCACGGTCCCGGCGCGACGAGCAGGAACAGACGAGCCAGCAGCGGCAAGCCCCGCCGTCTGCGCCTAGTCTTGATCTGTATCGGCGCCTGGGTGAACTGCCGGCGCCTGAGCCGCGTGTCGATCTGGTCGCGTAGCCGGCCGATTGGCAGCGCTTGACAAGGGGATGGCGTAAACGTATGTTTCAAACGCCTGTTTGATTGCTTCGGCCGCAGCCTCGTGGCCAGGCAGCCGGGAGTGATCCCGAGAGCGACCGCCAAAGCCGGTCACCCCAACTACTAGGAATCCACCGCAGAGGTTTACCGTTATGCCTGACTACAAGGCCCCCTTGCGTGACATTCGTTTCGTTCGTGACGAGCTGCTGGGCTATGAAGCTCACTACCAGAGCCTGCCAGGTTGCCAGGACGCCACTCCGGACATGGTCGACGCCATCCTCGAAGAAGGCGCCAAGTTCTGCGAGCAGGTTCTGTCGCCGCTGAACCGTGTGGGTGATACCGAAGGCTGCACCTGGAGCGAATCCGGCGTGAAGACCCCGACCGGCTTCAAAGAGGCCTATCAGCAGTTCGTCGAAGGCGGCTGGCCGAGCCTGGCGCATGACGTCGAGCACGGCGGCCAGGGCCTGCCGGAATCCCTCGGCCTGGCCATCAGCGAGATGGTCGGTTCGGCCAACTGGTCCTGGGGCATGTACCCGGGCCTGAGCCATGGTGCGATGAACACCCTGAGCGCTCACGGCACCGACGAGCAGAAGCACACCTACCTGACCAAGCTGGTTTCCGGCGAGTGGACCGGCACCATGTGCCTGACCGAGCCGCATTGCGGCACCGACCTGGGCATGCTGCGCACCAAGGCCGAACCGCAGGCCGACGGCAGCTACAAGGTCACCGGTACCAAGATCTTCATTTCCGCTGGTGAGCACGACATGGCCGACAACATCGTCCATATCGTTCTGGCCCGCCTGCCCGATGCCCCGGCCGGTACCAAGGGTATCTCGCTGTTCATCGTGCCGAAGTTCCTGCCCAATGCCGAAGGCGGCGTAGGCGAGCGCAACGCCGTTTCCTGTGGCTCCATCGAGCACAAGATGGGCATCCACGGCAACGCCACCTGCGTGATGAACTTCGACGGTGCCACCGGCTACCTGATCGGCCCGGCCAACAAGGGCCTGAACTGCATGTTCACCTTCATGAACACCGCTCGTCTGGGTACCGCGCTGCAAGGCCTGGCCCACGCCGAAGTCGGTTTCCAGGGTGGCATCAAGTACGCCCGCGAGCGTCTGCAGATGCGTTCGCTGACCGGCCCGAAAGCCCCGGAAAAAGCCGCCGACCCGATCATCGTGCATCCGGACGTGCGCCGCATGCTGCTGACCATGAAGGCGTTCGCCGAAGGCAACCGCGCCATGGTCTACTTCACCGCCAAGCAGGTGGACATCGTCAAGTACAGCCAGAACGAAGAAGAGAAGAAGGCCGCCGACGAGCTGCTGGCCTTCCTGACTCCGATCGCCAAGGCGTTCATGACCGAAGTGGGCTTCGAAGCCGCTTCCCACGGCATGCAGATCTACGGTGGCCACGGCTTCATCAGCGAGTGGGGCATGGAGCAGAACCTGCGCGACTGCCGCATCTCCATGATGTACGAAGGCACCACCGGCGTTCAGGCGCTGGACCTGCTGGGCCGCAAGGTGCTGATGACTCAGGGCGGCGCCCTGAAGAACTTCACCAAGATCGTGCACAAGTTCTGCCAGGCCAACGAAGCCAATGACTCCGTCAAGGAGTTCATCGAGCCGCTGGCCAAGCTGAACAAGGAGTGGGGCGACATCACCATGAAGATCGGCATGGCTGCGATGAAGGATCGCGAAGAAGTCGGTGCCGCCTCCGTGGACTACCTGATGTACTCCGGTTACGCCTGCCTGGCCTACTTCTGGGCCGACATGGCGCGCCTGGCCGCCGAGAAGCTGGCTGCCGGCACCGGCGACGAGGCCTTCTACAAGGCCAAGCTGCAGACCGCGCGCTTCTACTTCGCACGTATCCTGCCGCGCACCCGCGCGCACGTCGAAGCCATGCTGTCCGGCGCCAACAACCTGATGGAAATGGACGAAGAGCATTTCGCGCTCGGCTTCTAAGTCCTGATCGGTTGAACCGCAACGCCGCCCCTCGGGGCGGCGTTGTCGTTTTTGCGCCGTGCATTGAAGCGAATGTCGCATCCTGTCGCTGTTTTCAAGGGGCGAAGCAAGCAGAATGCCTTCATCTATCGTCCGGGATGCCAGCGTGATTCGTCCGGCCAATCTGCGCCTCAGTCACTTCTTCTCCTCGCTGCCCTTGCTGGTCGGTGGGCTGGTGGCTGCACGCTTGCCGGCGCTCGGCGAATTCTTCCTCTCCCTGTTCAACGTGTTGCCGACGCTTCTTCTGCTGCTGGGGGGCGCCTTCTGTCTGGTCTATGGCCGCCAGCGCGAAGTGTTCCTGCTGCTGGCGCTGTATGTCGGCTATTTCCTGCTGGATATCCAGATCGATCACTTCCGTGACGGCGGTCAGGTGCGCGACGATGCCGCGCTGGTCTTTCACCTGGTCTGCCTGCTGCTGCCGCTGCTCTACGCCTTGTACGGCTGCTGGGAGGAACGTTCGCACCTGGCGCAGGACATGCTGGCTCGCGCGCTGGTGCTGCTGGCGATCGGTGCGGTGGCCTTCGGCCTGGCGCGGCGTTATCCGCAGGGCATCGCCGAGTGGCTGGCGCAGATTCACTGGCCGGCGCTGCATGGCGCCTGGATGAACCTGGCGCAGCTGGCCTATCTGATGTTCCTGCTGGCCTTCGTCGCCTTGCTGGCGCAATACCTGCGTCGTCCCCGCCCGCTGCACGCGGCGCAACTGCTTGGCCTGTGCGGCCTGCTATGGATGCTGCCGCAGGTATTTATCCTGGCCAATGCGTTGCAGGTGATGATCAGCATGGTGATGCTCATGCTGGTGGCTTCGGTGGCTCATGAGGCCTACCAGATGGCGTTCCGCGACGAGCTCACCGGGCTGCCGGGTCGGCGCGCACTCAACGAGCGCCTGCAGCGTCTGGGGCGTGACTATGTGATCGCCATGGTCGACGTCGATCATTTCAAGAAATTCAACGACACCCACGGTCACGATGTCGGCGATCAGGTGCTGCGCCTGGTCGCCAGCCAGCTGCGCAAGGTCGGCGGTGGCGGCAAGGCCTATCGCTATGGCGGCGAGGAGTTCACCCTGCTGTTCCCCGGCAGGAGCCTGGAGCAGTGCCTGCCGCATATGGAGACCGTGCGCCTGGCCATCGAGCAGTACCGCATGCAGTTGCGCGACAAGCAGAACCGGCCGCGCGACGATCGTGAGGGCAAGCCGCGCCGCGCCGGCAAGGGGGCCAGCGAGGTGTCGGTGACCGTCAGCATTGGCGTGGCCGAGCGCAAGGCCGAACAGCGCAACCCTCAGGAAGTGATCAAGGAAGCGGACAAGGCGCTGTACAGCGCCAAGGCTGCCGGGCGCAACTGCATCCGCAGCGCCGGCCAGCGTCGGGGCGCCGTCAAGCTGGCCTCCGGGGGCGAATAGCCAAGCCGGCGACGAGCGGTTGATGAGGTTTTCCCTCGCTCTTCATCAATCAAATAGTTAGTGACCTGTTGTGAATATATGGTCACAACACGACCCTATGTGTCTGTAAAGTTGTTCCAGTAAACTCGGCCCTCTCACGTAAGTCCGTTTTTCCGAGGATGTGTCATGGCCGATTACCAAGCCCCCCTGCGCGACATGCGCTTCGTGCTCAATGAAGTCTTCGAAGTTTCCAAGCTCTGGGCCGAGCTGCCGGCCCTGGCCGAGGTGGTCGATGCCGAGACTGCCAGCGCCATCCTCGAAGAAGCCGGCAAGGTCACCGCCGGCAGCATCGCCCCGCTCAACCGCAGCGGCGACGAGGAAGGCTGCTCCTGGGACAACGGCGCGGTGAAGACCCCGGCCGGTTTCCCCGAGGCCTACCAGACCTACGCCGAAGGCGGCTGGGTCGGTGTCGGCGGTTCGCCGGAGTTCGGCGGCATGGGCATGCCCAAGGTGATCGGCGCCCAGGTCGAGGAAATGGTCAACTCGGCCAACCTGTCCTTCGGCCTGTACCCGATGCTGACCGCCGGCGCCTGCCTGTCGATCCTCAACCACGCCAGCGAAGAGCTGAAGGCGCAGTACCTGCCGAACATGTACGCCGGCGTCTGGGCCGGTTCCATGTGCCTGACCGAGCCGCATGCCGGTACCGACTTAGGGATTATCCGCACCAAGGCCGAACCTCAGGCCGATGGCAGCTACAAGATTTCCGGCACCAAGATCTTCATCACCGGCGGCGAACACGACCTGACCGAGAACATCATCCACCTGGTGCTGGCCAAGCTGCCGGACGCACCGGCCGGGCCGAAGGGCATCTCGTTGTTCCTGGTGCCCAAGTTCATGGTGGGTGCCGACGGCTCGCTGGGCGAGAAGAACGCCCTGGGCTGCGGCTCCATCGAGCACAAGATGGGCATCAAGGCCTCGGCCACCTGCGTGATGAACTTCGACGGCGCCACCGGCTACCTGGTCGGCGAAGTGAACAAGGGCCTCAATGCCATGTTCACCATGATGAACTACGAGCGCCTGGGCGTCGGCATCCAGGGCCTGGCCCTGGGCGAGCGCAGCTACCAGAGCGCCATCGAGTACGCCCGCGAGCGCATCCAGAGCCGCGCGCCGACCGGCCCGGTCGCCAAGGACAAGGCCGCCGACCCGATCATCGTGCACCCGGACGTGCGCCGCATGCTGCTGACCATGAAGGCGCTGAACGAGGGCGGTCGCGCCTTCTCCAGCTATGTCGCCATGCAGCTCGATACCGCCAAGTACAGCGAGGACAAGGACACCGCCAAGCGTGCCGACGAACTGGTGGCGCTGCTGACCCCGGTAGCCAAGGCCTTCCTCACCGACATGGCGCTGGAAACCACCGTGCACGGCCAGCAGATCTTCGGCGGCCACGGCTTCATCCGCGAGTGGGGCCAGGAGCAGCTGGTGCGCGACTGCCGCATCACCCAGATCTACGAAGGCACCAACGGCATCCAGTCGCTGGACCTGATGGGGCGCAAGATCGTCGGCAGCGGCGGCAGCTACTACAAGCACCTGGCCGACGAGATCAAAGCCTTCGTCGCTTCGGCCGATGCCAGCCTCGCCGAGTTCACCAAGCCGCTGGCGGCTGCAGTGCAGAACCTGGATGAGCTGACCGCCTGGGTACTGGACCGTGCCAAGAGCAACCCTAACGAGATCGGTGCGGCCTCGGTGGAATACCTGCACGTCTTCGGCTACACCGCCTATGCCTATATGTGGGCGCTGATGGCCAGGGCCGCGCTGGGCAAGGAAGGGCAGGACGAGTTCTACGCCAGCAAGCTGGGCACCGCACGCTTCTACTTCGCCCGTCTGCTGCCGCGCATTCACTCGCTGAGTGCGTCGGTCAAGGCCGGTAGCGAGTCGCTGTATCTGCTCGACGCCGCGCAGTTCTAAGCGCCTCCGGCACCATCCGAAAGCCCCGGCCCCAGTGCCGGGGCTTTTGCGTTCAGGGCCTCTGGTGCGAGGTGCAACGAATGCCATATCGCGTCGCTTCGTAGCCCGGATGCAATCCGGGGCAGATCGTCACTTCCCGGATTGCATCCGGGCTACGGTAAAGCGCCGCCGGTGCGCGCGGCGCACCCTACGTGGTGGGTTTTGCCGGTCACGCCGCTGTCATTGCTGCTCGCTAGCCTGTGGCGACCCAGTGGGGTAATCCAGTCAGCGAGGAGCCGTCATGACCGATCCGATGCACAGTTCGTTACAGGCCTACGAGCAGTTGCTGCAGGCCGAATTCCAGGACAGCCTCGACGAGGAACTGGAAATGGAGCTGGACGATGCGCGCATGGATGGCCTGATCGCCCGCGCCGAGGGCGGCGTTCCGCTACAACCGGGCGATCTGTCGCGGCGCACCTACTTCTCCGAGTTGCTGCGTCTGCAGGGCGAGCTGGTCAAGCTGCAGGACTGGGTGGTGCACAACCACCTCAAGGTGGTGGTGCTGTTCGAGGGCCGCGACGCCGCCGGCAAGGGCGGGGTGATCAAGCGCGTCACCCAGCGTCTCAACCCGCGTATCTGCCGGGTCGCGGCGTTGCCGGCACCCAACGACCGCGAACGCACCCAGTGGTACTTCCAGCGCTACGTGCCGCATCTGCCGGCCGCCGGGGAAATGGTCCTGTTCGACCGTAGCTGGTACAACCGCGCGGGCGTCGAGAAGGTCATGGGCTTTTGCAGCGATGCCGAGTACGAGGAGTTCTTCCGCTCGGTGCCGGAGTTCGAACGCATGCTGGTGCGCTCCGGCATCCTGCTGATCAAGTACTGGTTCTCCATCACCGACAACGAGCAGAACCGCCGCTTCCTGGCGCGCATTCACGATCCGCTCAAGCAGTGGAAACTGAGCCCGATGGACCTGGAGTCGCGGCGACGCTGGGAGGCCTACACCCAGGCCAAGGAAGTGATGCTCGAGCGCACCCATATCCCCGAGGCGCCCTGGTGGGTGGTGGAGGCCGACGACAAGAAGCGCGCGCGGCTCAACTGCATCGCCCACCTGCTCAGCCAGATCCCCTATCAGACGGTGCCGCGGGCGCAGGTGCAACTGCCGGCGCGGGTCTACAACCCGGACTATCTGCGCATGCCGGTACCCGACAGCATGCTGGTGCCGGCGCGCTACTAGTCACCGCTTGCTGCCCAGGCGGCCCTGCGCGCGCTCAGGGTGCCTTGCTCAGGGCCTCCAGGCTGCTGCGGTAGCTGTCGCGGGCCAGCGGCATATAGCCGGTGAAGTGAATCCAGCCGGGCAGGCCGTCCAGGTAGTGGCGCAGGAAGCTGTCCAGCAGCGGCTTGTCCGCCAGGCTGCGCTGGCTGACGTAGAGAAACAGCGGCCGGGTCAGCGGCTGGTAGCGGTTCTGCGCGACAGTCTCCAGGGTAGGGAAGACCGCGCCGTTGCCGGCGTCGACGGCCACCAGCTTCAGCTCGTCCCAGTGCCGGTGGTAGGCGCCGATACCGAAGAAGCCCAGGGCATTGGGCTCCGCGGCGATGGACTTGGCGAGAAACTCCTCGTCCTCGCTGGCCTGGTAATCCTGCCGGCTGCTGTGCGTAGTGCCGACGATGGCCTGGGTGAACACGTCGTAGGTGCCGGAGTCCTGGCCGCGGCCGAACAGCACGATGGGCTCATCCGGCCAGTCCGGGCGCAGGTCGCGCCAGCTGTTGAGCTTTTTCTCGGCAGCCGGCGACCAGAGTTTCTTCAGCTCCTCGACGCTGATGGCATCGACCCAGGTATTGGCCGGATTGACCACCACGGCGATGGCGTCCATGGCCAGCGGCACGACGCGAAAGTCGATGCCGTTGGCCTGACACTGGGCCAGTTCTTCGGCATTGATTTCCCGCGAGGCGTTGCTGATGTCGGTCTCGCCGGCGCAGAAGCGGCGAAAGCCGGCCGCGGTGCCGGAGAAGTCCACGGCTATACGGCTGCCCCCGGCCGTGCGCTCAAAACGTCGCGCCGCCTCGCGGGTCAACGGAAACACCGTGCTGGAGCCGTCGATACGCAGGTCGGCCGCGGCCGAAGTCAACGGTGGCGCCTCGTCGCAGGCGCTGAGCAGGCTGACGGCGAGGCCGCCGAGCAGGGTCTTGGCGAGAGAGAGTCGGGTCGTCATGGGATCACGCCTTGGGCTTGCGCCATTCCTGTTTCAGCGAATTCCAGAACAGCTGCAGGCTGCTGAGCTTGGTGTCGACGGCATCGATATAGTCGTCGAGGTGCTCGATCTGCTGGTGCTGGGCCTGCTCCTGCGCCTCCATCCCGGCCAGTTGCGTCTCCAGCTCGTTGAGGGTTTCGCGCAGCTCGTGGATGCGCTGCTGGGTTTCCTGGCGACTCTGTTCGCGTCTCATGGCAACTCCTTGGCAGGGCTCAGATCTGGCTGGCGCCGATCAGCAGCAGGGGCAGGGCGAAGAACAGGCCGGCGATATAGGCGACCACGTAGAGCTTGCTGCGCTGCGCCAGCGTGGCCAGGCCCTCGGCGATCATCGGCGGTACGCCACGCAGCAAGGGCAGGGCGTAGATGATGAGGATGCCCAGCAGGTTGAACAGCAGGTGCACCAGGGCGATCTGCATGGCCACCTCCGCGGTCGGCCCGGTGATCGCGGTGGCAGCCAGCAGCGCGGTGACGCAGGTGCCGATATTGGTGCCAAGGGTGAAGGGGTAGACCTGCTTGAGGCTGAACACGCCGCTGCCGGCCAGCGGCACGATCAGCGCCGTGGTGGTCGAGGACGACTGCACCAGCACGGTGATCACGCTGCCCGAGGCGATGCCGGACAGCGGGCCGCGGCCGACGCTGGCGTGCATGATGTCCTTGGCGCGGCCGACCATCACCTTGCGCAGGACCTTGCCGATGACCGTGACCACGAACAGGATCATCGCCACGCCGATCAGGATCAGCGCGACGCCGCTCCATACGGCGCCGGGCAGCCAGCTGACGCTGCCCGCGAGCAGGTCGGAGGCCGGCGACAGCAGGGTCTTCATGAAGTTGACGCTCTTCATGTCGACGCTGGCATCGCTGACCAGCAGGCCGGCGAGCGATTCCGACAGGCGCTGCAAGGGCTGGAACAGCAGCTCCAGCGGCAGCAGGATGGCCACCGCGGTGATGTTGAAGGCGTCATGCACCGTGGCTGCCGAGAAGGCACGGCGGAACTCCTCGCCGCTGCGAATATGGCCGAGGCTGACGATGGTGCTGGTCAGCGAGGTGCCGATATTGGCGCCCATGATCAGCGGAATGGCGATGGGAATCGGCAGGCCGCCGGCGACCATGCCGACGATGATCGAGGTCACGGTGCTGGAACTCTGGATCAGCGCGGTGGCCACCAGGCCGATCATCAGGCCGACCAGCGGGTTGGTGGCGAAGGCGAACAGTTCGCGGGCGTTGTTGCCGGTGGCGGCCTTGAAGCCGTCGCCGATGGCGCCAACGCCGGCCAGCAGCAGGTAGATCAGCGCCACCACCAGCAACCAGGACAGCCATTGGCGCGTGGCCGGCAGCGAGGGTTCGACGGTCAAGGCATCGGCATTGGCGGTCATCGGCCATTCTCCCTTGGGGCAGCGATGGCTCGATGTTGGCGGCGCGGGGTTAAGCTTTCGTGACCGCGGCAGGGTGTCTTCAGCCCTGCCGATACAGCCAGGCCACATAGAACAGAGCGGCGAGAAAAGCCTTCCTGGGCTTCTTGGGTATCCATCACCGCGTCCGGGCAGGTCGATGGCGCTGCCGCAGGAGTAAGCCTGTTGGTGCGAGCCCTGTTCTTGAGCTCGATCAGTGGTGTTATAGTATAACGTTACTATAATCGAGCCGCAGCGCTCGAACCTGCCGACCTGCGTGCCTGCCGGCGCGCCATTTCATTCGTAATGTGAGGTTTTTCATGAGGTTGTATCGCCATCCCCTGGCCTGGGCCGTGACTGTTGCCCTGTTGCCGGTTCCTCCCGCTTTTGCCGAAAACCAGCCCATCGAGCTGGAGTCCAGCGTAGTCAGCGCCAGCCCGTTGGCGGGTTCGACCGCTCGCATGGTCACGCCGGCGGCGGTGCTGGAAGGCGATGAGCTGATCGACCGACGTCAGGCTACCCTCGGCGGTACCCTGGACATGTTGCCCGGCGTGCGCGGCAGTTCCTTCGGTGCCGGCGCCAGTCGTCCGGTCATTCGTGGGCAGGATGGCGCGCGGGTGAAAGTGCTGTCCGATGGTGTCGATGTGCTCGATGCCTCGACCATCAGCCCGGATCACGCGGTCACCGTCGAGCCGATGCTGACCGAGCGTATCGAGGTACTCAAGGGGCCGGCGACGCTCCTGTATGGCGGCGGCGCCATCGGCGGCGTGGTCAACGTGATCGACAAGAAGGTGCCGACCCACGCCCCGGTCAACGGCTACGAGGGTGAGCTGGAATGGCGTGGTAACACGGTGGCCAACGAGAGCACCGGACTGTTCGGGATCACCGTCGGCAGCGGCAACTTCGCCGCGCGCATTGAGGGTCTCAAGCGCAATGCTGACGAGTACGAGATTCCCGGCGCCGAGGGCGATCCGCGTTCGGACAAGCAGTTGGGTTCCTACAACGACACTGAGACTGGCACCGTCGGCGCCAGTTGGGTTGGTGAGCGCGGCTACCTCGGCCTGGCCCATACCCGGCAGAAGAATCGCTATGGCTTGCTCGCGCATGCCCACGCCGATTGCCACACTCACGGTCCGGCCGACTGGCATTGCGTAGACGAGCATGATCATGGTCACGGGCATGACGACCACGACGATGACCACGACCACGGTGAGCATGAAGAAGAGCATGAGCATGCCGAGGGCGTGCCCTATATCGATATGGATCAGAAACGCTGGGACCTGCGTGGCGAGCTGAGTGATCCTTTCGATGGATTCGAGAGCGCCCGTCTGCGAGTCGGTCACAGCGACTACCAGCACCGCGAGATGGAAGGCGGCGTCGCCTCCACCACCTTCAAGAACAAGGCCACCGACGCCCGTATCGAACTGACCCACGAGCCGCTGCTGGGCTGGCGTGGCGTACTCGGCGTGCAAACCCTGCGCCGAGATTTCGAAGCCCTCGGTGAAGAGGCCTATGTACCGCCGACCCTGACCCGCAATCACGCGCTGTTTTTGCTCGAGGAATACAATCTGGGCGACTGGCGTTACGAGCTGGGGCTGCGTCACGAGTGGCAGGACATCGATGTCGACGGCGCGCAACCCGACACCGATCACCGTGGCACTTCGGTCTCCGCCGGGGCGGTCTGGACCTTTGCCCCGCAGTATTCCCTGGGCTTCTCGCTGTCGCGCTCCAAGCGTCTGCCAACCGCCGAAGAACTGTATGCCAACGGTCCGCACGCGGCGACCCGCACCATCGAGCTGGGCAACCCCGAGCTGGACGAGGAAACCTCGCACAACGCCGAACTGACACTGCGCAAGTTCGCCGGACGCACCACCTTCAGCCTGAGCCTGTACCGCAACCAGGTGGACGACTTCATCTACGCCGCCGAAACCGGGCATGAGCCTGGCGCCGGCTACCGCGAGATCGAGTACCGCCAGCACGATGCTGTGCTGACCGGTGCCGAGGGTGAAGTGCGTTTCCAGGCTACCGCTGCTCTGGCCATGACCCTATTCGGCGATCATGTGCGCGGTAAGCTGCGCGATGGCGGCGGCGATTTGCCGCGCATCCCGGCTGACCGTCTGGGCGTGCGGTTGGAGCAGGCCTTCACTCCGGCGCTTGGCGGTCAAGTGGAGTTCTACCGGGTACAGCGTCAGGATGACAGTGCCGACTACGAGAGTAATACCTCCGGCTACAACATGCTCGGTGCCGGTCTCAGCTATCGCGGCAACCTCGGGCACACCGGCTACACGGTCTACGTGCGCGGCGACAATCTGCTCGACAGCAAGGCACGTGAGCATACCTCCTTCATCAAGGACGAGGTGCTGCTGCCCGGACGCAACCTGACCCTGGGTATGCGCTTGAGTTTCTGACGCCTCAGCGTCGATACATTCTGCCCACATAGAGCCGGGCCGGCTGCGCACTGCGAAGCGTCAGCCGGCCCGTTTCTTTTTCCAGCAGCAGGCCGCGATCCGGGTCTAGGCGCAGGTGCTGGCCGTCGGGCAGCTGGCAGCCCAAGTTCGAACCGGCCTGGCACCAGAGCAGCAGCACTTCGGCAGCGTTCTCCAGCGTCCGCTCGCCATCCAGAGGCAGCAGCTGCAGCTCGTGGCGCCAGGCGTCGCGGCGGGTCATCAGGTTGAAGTCGCGCACCGGACCGGCGTCGAGCGCCGCGCAGATCGACTCTTCGCCGGTAAACGCCAGGGGCGCTTCGCCTGGGCGCAGGCGTTGCGAGCCGGCACCTGCCCGTTGCAGGGTCAGGCTCTCGCCGGCCAGCAGCGCCAGGCTGCGGTCGACCCCGGGAAAGCGCGAGAACGGTCCGCTGCTGGCGACCCGGGCGCAACTGATGCGCCAGGCGAAATCCTCCAGCCCGGCGCCCGCCGGCGCGATGGCCAGTTCCAGGGTTTCGCCGCCGCCGTTCTTCCAGGGCATGACGCGGGCAGTGGCGAGGTCGAGCAGGGTGCAGGGCATGGCTTCTCCAAATGTATATACATGGCCGATGGGCGACGAATGGCAACCATTGTCAGCGCGGTCGCTCGGCCACCGTTGAGCGACAGTGATGGCTCTATGTCGGGCGATCCGCTCGATAATTCGATGGTGTCTGCAGTCATATGACCGTCCGGTCAAAAACATTTTCATGGCTTGACGGTCCGTCGAGTCACTCATATTGTATATACAAAACAAGCAGGGAGAATCCCATGCCGACGCAATCAACTTCGAAACAGCTGTGGCGTGATGTGCAGGTCTTCGATGGCCTGGTGCAGCTGAGCGAGGCGATGACCGTGCTGGTCGAGGACGGGCGCATCGCCGGTCTGTGGCCGGCGCGCGAGTTCAACGAGGCGCACGCCCAGGGCGCCGCCTGCGCTGGTCGCAGCGGAGTGCTGACTCCCGGCCTGGTCGACTGCCACACCCACCTGGTCTACGCCGGCAACCGCGCCGGCGAGTTCGAGCAGCGCCTGGAGGGCGTCAGCTACGAAGAGATCGCCCGCGCCGGCGGCGGCATTCTCAGCAGCGTGCGCGCCACTCGCGCGGCCAGCGAGGACGAGCTGATCGCCGCCAGCCTGCCGCGCCTCGATGCGCTGCTGGCCGATGGCGTGACCACGGTGGAGATCAAGTCCGGTTACGGCCTGACCGTCGCCGACGAGCTGAAGATGTTGCGCGTGGCCCGCCGCCTCGGCCAGCTGCGACCGGTGCGGGTGATCACCACGCTGCTCGGCGCCCACGCCCTGCCGCCGGAATACGCCGGCCGCGCCGACGACTACGTGAGCCTGGTCTGCGACGAGATGATTCCGGCCGCTGCCGCCGAAGGCCTGGCCGATGCGGTGGACGTGTTCTGCGAAGGCATCGGTTTCTCCCCGGCGCAGTGCGAGCGCATCTACCTGGCGGCCAAGGCCCATGGTCTGGCGATCAAGGCACATGCCGAGCAGCTGTCCAATCTGGGCGGCAGTGCCCTGGCCGCGCGTTACGGTGCGCTGTCGGCCGACCATATCGAATACCTCGACGAGGCCGGCGTGCGCGCCATGGCCGAGGCCGGCACCGTCGCCGTGCTGTTGCCCGGCGCCTTCCATGTGCTGCGCGAAACCCAGCTGCCGCCCATCGAGCTGCTGCGCCAGTACGGCGTGCCGATGGCCGTGGCCAGCGACGCCAACCCCGGCACCTCGCCGATCTGCATGCCCACGCTGATGGCCAACCTGGCCTGCACCCTGTTCCGGCTGACCCCGCGCGAAGCGCTGAGCGGCATGACTGCCCAGGCCGCCCGCGCCCTCGGGCGCCTCGACCTGGGGCGGATCGAGGTCGGCGCGCCTGCCGACCTGTGCCTGTGGGACATCCAGCAACCGGCCGAACTGGCCTATGCGGTGCAGGCCGGGCGCCTGCGCCAGCGCGTTTTCAAGGGAGAAGTGGTTTATGCACGCTGACCGTCATTGCATGAGCGCCTGGACCGGCCGCACCGATCCCGAAGCCGACAGCGCGCGCTGGCACCAGCGCATCCGCGTGCTCGGCGAAGCCAGCGAGCCTGGCCTGGCCCTGCTCGGCTTCGCCTGCGACGAGGGTGTGCGCCGCAACCATGGCCGTGTCGGTGCCGCCGGCGCGCCGTCGAGCGTGCGCAAGGCGCTGGCCAACCTGGCCTGGCATCGCCAGGCGCCGGCCTATGACGCCGGTGACGTCACCTGCGAAGACGGTGACCTGGAAGCGGCTCAGGCGCGCCTCGGTCGCAACGTCTGTGCGCTGCTGGATGCCGGCCACCTGCCGGTGGTGATCGGCGGCGGCCACGAGGTGGCCTTCGGCAGCTGGTCCGGTCTGGCCGAACACCTCTCCGGCAACCACGCCCCGAAGATTGGCATCGTCAACTTCGACGCCCATTTCGATCTGCGCGATCCGGCCCATGTGCATTCCTCCGGCACGCCTTTCGCGCAGATCGCCGAGCAGTGCGCCGCGCGCGGCTGGCCGTTCCGCTATGCCTGCCTGGGCGTCAGCCGCGCCAGCAACACCCGCGCGCTGTTTTCTCGCGCCGCCGAGCTGAACGTGCTGGTGCGCGAGGACCGCGAAATCCGCGAGGCCACCCTGGAGGCCATCGGCGCCGAGCTGGACGCCTTCGCCGCCGGCTGCGATGCGCTCTACCTGACCATCGACATCGACGTGCTGCCGGCCTGCGAGGCGCCCGGCGTCAGCGCCCCGGCCGCGCGCGGCGTGCGCCTGGAGTTGCTTGAGCCGCTGATCGAACGGCTCAAGGCCAGCGGCAAGCTGCGCCTGGCCGACCTGGCCGAGATCAACCCCGACTACGACATCGACAACCGCACCGCCAAGGTGGCGGCGCGGCTGATCCACCTGCTCAGCCTCTGAGCACGCAAGCCCGACGCTTTCCCGCACAACAACAACTACGAGGAAACCACGATGTTCACCACCGCCCGCCGCCGCGGCCAGGAGCCGCGCCATGTCTGAGTCCCTGCCGCTGAGCGCCGGCGTGTCGCGCCCGCGTGCGCTGGCCCGTCTGCTGGGGTACAGCCTGATCGGCCTGCTGCTGTTCTTCGTGCCGTTCGAGATCGGCGGGCGTTCGACCATTCTCCTCGACCACGCTGCCAGCGCCCTGCAGGTGCATGCGCGCCCCCTGGTGATCGGCCTGGCGCTGCTGTTCATGCTCTACGGTGCGCTGGCGCCTTGGCTCGACGGCAGCTGGCGGCGCAGTCGCACCCACGGCGTGTTCAGCGTGCTCAAGGTGTTCGGCCTGCTGATCGGCGTCGCCTATCTGCTGCAGCTCGGCCCGCAGGCGCTGTATCAGCCCGGCATGCTGCCGTTTCTGTTCGACAAGCTGGTGCTCAGCCTGGCGCTGATCGTGCCGCTGGGCTCGCTGGCCCTGGTGTTTCTGATCGGCTTCGGCCTGCTGGAGCTGATCGGCGTGCTGATGCAGCCGGTGATGCGGCCGATCTGGCGCACGCCGGGCAAGTCGGCCATCGACGCCGTGGCCTCCTTCGTCGGCAGCTACTCGGTGGGCCTGCTGATCACCGACCGCATGTACCGCCAGGGCCACTACAGCCTGCGCGAGG
This sequence comes from Pseudomonas hydrolytica, assembly GCF_021495345.1. NCBI lineage: Bacteria > Pseudomonadati > Pseudomonadota > Gammaproteobacteria > Pseudomonadales > Pseudomonadaceae > Ectopseudomonas > Ectopseudomonas hydrolytica. The sequence goes on along the minus strand of NZ_CP099397.1, from coordinate 4,689,133 downwards.
CGGCGATCATCGCTACCGGTTTCTCCACCGTGTCGGCGCCGTTTATGGTGATCATCGCCAAGACCCTGGGCCTGATGGGTCAGTGGAACCTGTATTTCTGGAGCGCCATGGCGGTGACCTTCAGCGTCACCGCGATCAGCGCGCGCATCTATCCGCTGTCGCGGCTGCCGTCCGAATCCATCCCGGAAGCGCCGCTGCAGAACGGCGAAGGCCGACTGGCCAGCGCCTGGCGCGCCGGCCTGCAGCAGGCGAGCAACGCGCCTTCGCTGCCGATGGCACTGCGCGAGACTTTCCTCGACGGTCTGCGCATGACCGCGGCGATCCTGCCGAGCATCCTCGCCGTCGGCCTGCTCGGTCTGCTCGCGGCCCAATACACCCCGCTGTTCGACGCCCTCGGCCTGCTGCTCTATCCGCTGACCTGGCTGTTCGGCCTGGACGAGCCGATGCAGGTGGCCCGCGCCCTGTCTTCGGGCCTGGCCGAGATGTTCCTGCCGGCCATGCTGCTCAAGGATGCCGACGTGCTGGTGAAATTCGTCACCGCCATCGTCTCGGTGAGCAGCGTGCTGTTTCTCTCCGCCTCGATTCCCTGCGTGCTGGCCACGCGGATTCCCCTGAGCCTGGGCCACCTGCTGCTGATCTGGCTGCAGCGCACCCTGCTCAGCCTGCTGCTGGCCATCCCCCTGGCCTATCTCGCGCAATTTCTGGGCTGGCTCTGACCGCCCACCCTTAACTCGTTCTCCACAGGAGCCCGCAAATGACCAAGTACCGCGACATCGAAATCCGCGCCCCGCGCGGCAACACGCTCACCGCCAAGAGCTGGCTGACCGAAGCGCCGCTGCGCATGCTGATGAACAACCTCGACCCGGACGTGGCCGAGAACCCCAAGGAGCTCGTGGTGTACGGCGGCATCGGCCGCGCCGCGCGCAACTGGGAGTGTTACGACAAGATCGTCGAGACCCTCAAGGAGCTGAACGACGACGAGACCCTGCTGGTGCAGTCCGGCAAGCCGGTCGGCGTGTTCAAGACCCACAGCAACGCCCCGCGCGTGCTGATCGCCAACTCCAACCTGGTGCCGCACTGGGCGAGCTGGGAGCACTTCAACGAGCTGGATGCCAAGGGCCTGGCCATGTACGGCCAGATGACCGCCGGCAGCTGGATCTACATCGGCAGCCAGGGCATCGTCCAGGGCACCTACGAGACCTTCGTCGAAGCCGGTCGCCAGCACTACGGCGGTGACCTCAAGGGCCGCTGGGTGCTGACCGCCGGCCTGGGCGGCATGGGCGGTGCCCAGCCGCTGGCTGCTACCCTGGCCGGCGCCTGCTCGCTGAACATCGAATGCCAGCAGAGCAGCATCGACTTCCGTCTGCGCAGCCGTTACGTCGACGAGCAGGCCACTGACCTCGACGACGCCCTGGCGCGCATCGCCAAGTACACCGCCGAAGGCAAGGCCATCTCCATCGCCCTGCTGGGCAACGCCGCCGAGATCCTGCCGGAGCTGGTCAAGCGTGGCGTGCGCCCGGACATGGTCACCGACCAGACCAGCGCCCACGACCCGCTCAACGGCTACCTGCCCATCGGCTGGACCTGGGCCGAATACAAGGATCGTGCAGCCACTGATCCGGCGGGCGTGGTCAAGGCCGCCAAGCAGTCCATGGCCGTGCACGTCAAAGCCATGCTCGACTTCCAGAAGATGGGCGTGCCGACCTTCGACTATGGCAACAACATCCGCCAGATGGCGAAGGAGGAGGGCGTGGACAACGCCTTCGACTTCCCCGGTTTCGTCCCGGCCTATATCCGCCCGCTGTTCTGCCGCGGCATCGGCCCGTTCCGCTGGGCGGCGCTGTCCGGCAACCCCGAGGACATCTACAAGACCGACGCCAAGGTCAAGGAACTGATCCCCGACGACGCCCACCTGCACCGCTGGCTGGACATGGCCCGCGAGCGCATCAGCTTCCAGGGCCTGCCGGCGCGTATCTGCTGGGTCGGCCTTGGCCTGCGTGCCAAGCTCGGCCTGGCCTTTAACGAGATGGTGCGCAGTGGTGAACTGAGCGCACCTATCGTGATCGGTCGCGACCACCTGGACAGCGGCTCGGTGTCCAGCCCCAACCGCGAGACCGAGGCGATGCAGGACGGCTCCGATGCCGTGTCCGACTGGCCGTTGCTCAACGCCCTGCTCAATACCGCCAGCGGCGCGACCTGGGTGTCGCTACACCACGGTGGTGGCGTGGGCATGGGTTTCTCCCAGCATTCGGGTATGGTCATCGTCTGCGATGGCACCGACGAAGCCGCCGCGCGCATCGCCCGCGTGCTGACCAACGACCCGGGCACCGGGGTGATGCGTCATGCCGATGCCGGTTACCAGATCGCCATCGACTGCGCCAAGGAGCAGGGGCTGAACCTGCCGATGATCGGTTAAGGCACGTTCGCCGCCGGCCCGATGGGCCGGCGCATCAATCACTGCACGTATCGCGACTTCAGCCATTATTCGGCTCTGATTCGCCAGGCGCGAACTCACTCCGTGGAAGAACAGAACATGAACACCCTGAACCTGAAACCCGGCCAGCTGACCCTGGCCGACCTGCGCGCCGCCTACCAGGCGCCCGTGCACCTGACCCTGGACGCCAGCGCCCACCAGGCCATCGACGCCAGCGTCGCCTGCGTCAACCAGATCATCGCCGAGGGGCGCACCGCCTACGGCATCAACACCGGTTTCGGCCTGCTGGCCTCGACCCGCATCGCCAACGCCGATCTGGAAAAGCTGCAGCGCTCGCTGGTGCTGTCCCACGCCGCCGGCATCGGCGAGCCGCTGAGCGATGCCATGGTGCGCCTGATCATGCTGCTCAAGATCAACAGCCTGGCGCGCGGCTTCTCCGGCATCCGCCGCAAGGTGATCGATGCGCTGATCGCCCTGGTCAATGCCGAGGTCTATCCGCATATCCCGCTGAAGGGCTCGGTCGGCGCGTCCGGCGACCTGGCGCCGCTGGCGCATATGTCGCTGGTGCTGCTCGGCGAAAGCCAGGCGCGCTACAAGGGTGAATGGCTGCCGGCCACCGAGGCGCTGGCCATCGCCGGCCTGGAGCCCATGACCCTGGCCGCCAAGGAGGGCCTGGCCCTGCTCAACGGCACCCAGGTGTCCACCGCCTACGCCCTGCGCGGGCTGTTCGAGGCCGAGGACCTGTACGCCGCCGCCAGCGTCTGCGGCGCGCTCAGCGTCGAGGCGCTGCTGGGTTCGCGTTCGCCCTTCGATGCGCGTATCCATGCCGCCCGTGGTCAGCGCGGGCAGATCGACGCGGCAGCGGCGTTCCGTCACCTGCTCGGCGACAGCAGCGAGATCGGCCGTTCCCACGCGGCCTGCGACAAGGTGCAGGACCCGTACTCGCTGCGCTGCCAGCCGCAGGTCATGGGCGCCTGCCTGACCCAGCTACGTCAGGCCGCCGAGGTGCTCGGCGTCGAGGCCAACGCGGTATCCGACAACCCGCTGGTGTTCGCCGCCGAAGGCGAGGTGATTTCCGGTGGCAACTTCCACGCCGAGCCGGTGGCCATGGCCGCCGACAATATCGCCCTGGCCATCGCCGAGATCGGCTCGCTGTCCGAACGGCGCATCTCGCTGATGATGGACAAGCACATGTCGCAACTGCCGCCGTTCCTGGTGGCCAATGGCGGGGTCAACTCCGGCTTCATGATCGCCCAGGTGACGGCGGCAGCATTGGCCAGCGACAACAAGGCGCTGTCCCACCCGCACAGCGTCGACAGCCTGCCCACCTCGGCCAACCAGGAAGACCACGTGTCCATGGCACCGGGTGCGGGCAAGCGCCTGTGGGAAATGGCCGCCAACACCCGCGGCATCCTCGCCGTGGAATGGCTGGGCGCCTGCCAGGGCCTGGACTTCCGCGAGGGCCTGAAGAGCACGCCGGCGCTGGAGCAGGCGCGCCAGACGCTGCGCGCCAAGGTGCCGTACTACGTCGAGGACCGCTTCTTCGCCCCGGACATCGCCGCCGCCGACGAACTGCTGGCCGAGCGCGTGCTGACGCCGCTGCTGCCGGCCGGCATGCTGCCCTCGGTAGGCTGATGCGCGCGGCTTGCGCCCGCTCCCGCAAGTGGGAGCGGGGCGCAAGCTCCGCTATCATCCGCGCACCGGGCATTTCCAAGGAGTCGACGTGACCAGTCCCACCCCGCGCTACAAGGCCATCGAGGATTTTCTCCTCGAGCGCATTCACGGCGGTGCCTATCCGGTCAATCACCAGATTCCGCCCGAGGAGCAGCTGGCGCGGGATTTCGCCGTCAGCCGCATGACCGCCAACAAGGCGATCCAGAACCTGGTGCAGAAGGGCTATCTGGTGCGCCAGGCCGGCCTCGGCACCTTCGTCACCGACCGCAAGGCCGAGTCGCCGCTGCATGAGGTGATGAATATCGCCAGCGAAGTGCGCGGTCGCGGCCATGCCTACAGCAACGAAGTGGTGCGCTGCGAGGCCATTGCCGCCGATGACGAAGTGGCCCTGCGTCTGGGGCTGCGTCTGGGCGCCGAGGTGTTTCACAGCATCCTCGTGCACCTGCAGGACGGCCTGCCGATCCAGCTCGAGGACCGCTTCGTCAACCCGCGCTGGGTACCGCATTACCTGCAGAGCGACTTCACCCAGGTCACGCCCAACGAGGTGCTGGTCGCCAGTTGCCCGATGTCGGATGTCGAGCATGTGGTCGAAGCGGTGCTGGTGGATGCGCGCACCGCCGAGCTGCTGCAGATCGACCCGGCCATGCCCTGCCTGAGCGTGATCCGCCGCACCTGGTCGGACGATCACCTGATCAGCTACGCGCGGCTGATCCATCCCGGCGACCGCTACAAGCTGCGTTCGCTACACAAGCGCAGAGCGTAGGGTGCGCGCGATTTGTAGGGTGCGCTGTGCGCACCAAGCACGCTGTAGTTCGGTGCGCACAGCCTCGGCGGCCCCGCGACACCCTACGGAGCGGCGATATCGAACGCAGCGAGCCTCAATCAGCGATCAGCTGATCCACCAGTGACGGATCGTCGATAAAGCGATTGCGCGTGCCCTGCAGCACCTCGATCTTGTCGTTGCGCGCCTTTTCTTCCGCGTCCGGCGGGTCCATGCGGTGCCAGTTCTTGTACATCGACACCAGGCCGACGATGGGCAGGTCGTACTCCACGTGCATGTAGAAGATCGCCCGGGCGATATTGCCCTTGGCCTCGTCGCGCGGCTCCACCAGCTGGAAGCTGGTCTTCATGTCGCAGCCGATGTCGGCGAACTTGCTCGGCACGTCGGCGGCCAGCTCGGCGAACTGGGCGTTGCGTCGTGCCAGCTCGACGCGGGTCAGGGCCGGGTAGTGGTTGTGCAGGTCCGCCGCGATAAAGGGGTAGCGCGGATTCATGATGGTGCACTGGCGGTCGGTGACGCAGCGCAGCGCGCTCTTGAGCTGCTTGCTGCTGTAGATGGGACTGGCGGTGAAGGTGCTGCCGGGAGTCGTGAACGTCTGGCCGCAGTACAGCGAAGTGCCGCCGGTGCCGTAGAGGTCTTTCCAGAAGGCCTGTTCGATGGCCTGCTTGGGATCGCCCAACTGATTCTGTCCGCTGGCGACGGCAGGCAGGCTGATACAGGTTGCCAGGCAACCGAGAAGCAGGATGGCAGTACGCATGATCGGCCCCAATGACCGCCGTTGACGGGGTCTGTTGTTTTTGTAGGACAAAGTGGAGTCTAGCAAGACGTGCGTCACAGAATAAAGCCGAGCGAATGCTTGGTTGGGTGAGTGTAAGCTTAGGCTTACAAAGGCTGCCGCTTATCGCCACTTCTGATATGTCGGGTACGAGCGTACTCTGCCGTGCATGGATTCAGCGCAGGAAGCGCCTAGAGAAACAGGGACACGCTGGACAGCCACCAGGACGGTGAGCAGATCAGGGATGTCAGGACAACAGTCTGCAAGGCCCCGCAATCGCGGGGTTTTCTTTTTTTGGGCGTTCGCCCGATTCCGCAATTTCCCGCGATTTCAGCTGCATCAGACCACACCATTCGGCCACCCACCCCGGGCAGGCGTTCGCCAGACAGCGGCCGCAGGAAGTACAGGGTCATATTCGCCTCGGGCGAAAGGCGAGTGCGCAGCGAGATTGGTGCACGCAGCCCACCCTACGAATGTCCGACCGCTCTGCCGTAGGGTGCGCCATGCGCACCAATGTTTCCGTGCGCCATCGCCGGTACGCACCATGCGCCGATGGTTCCGTCGTCCTGGCTGGTGCGCACAGCGCACCCTACGCGAATGTCCGACCGCTCTGCCGTAGGGTGCGCCATGCGCACCAATGTTTCCGTGCGCCATCGTCGGTACGCACAATGCACCAATGGCTCCGTCGCCCTGGCTGGTGCGCCGCGCACCCTACGCGGTCAGGCCGCCTGGCGGCCGGCCTGCAGTTGCTCGAACCAATCCAGGGTTTCGTCCCACAGGCGCTGGGCGGCGGGGCGGAAGTAGCCCATATGGCCGATATTGCCCAGGCCCTCGGCCTGCGAGTCGAGCGTGCGGGCCAGGTAGGGCGCGTTGACATAGGCGGCCATGAAGGCATCGCGCGAGGCGGGTGGGGCCCACAGGTCGTCCAGGGCATTGAGCGCCACCATGGGGGTGCTCACCTGGGCGAAACGCTCGGCCAGCCCCGGCATCTGCGGGTCGTCGAAGAAGTAGCGCGGGTAGCGGCACCAGCGCTTCCACTGGCGGTACACGCCCATGGGCAGATCCTCGCCCATGCCCAGCTTGCTCCAGGCCAGGTAACCCTTGTAGCGCGTCATCAGCGGGCCGATCACGCGCCACATGGCCAGCACGCGAACCTGCTCGGCCCTGGGCATCCAGCCATGCCAGCCGGCACCGGTGCCGAAGGTGTAGAAGCCGGTCACCTGATCATGATTGGGCAGCAGGCCGAAGGCATGCCCGCCGAAGGAGTGGCCGACCATGAACAGCGGGCGTTCGGCATGCCGATGCTGATCCACCGCGGCCGCCAGATCGAGGTGGGCCCAGTCCAGGTAGTCCATCTCGAAGCCGCGCAGGCTGGCCGGCCTGGACTGGCCGACGCCGCGGTAGTCCAGGGTCAGGGTGGTGAAACCGCGGCTGGCCGCATGTTCGGCGAAGCGCCGGTAGAACCCCTGTGGCACGCCGGTGGCGCCGGCGATCAGCAACTGCGCCCGTGGCTGTGGCGCGTGGTAGCGGGTGGCGCTCAGCTGATAATCGTCCAGGGCGAGCAGGGGCAGGGTTTCGCTGCGGATGGTGGCGTTCATGTCATCTGGGCTCCGTACGGTGCTGACGGGTCAGGTGGAGCAGCGTCTGCGCTGCCTGTTTCAGCGGTTCGCTGGTGCCGGCGACGCGGGCCTGCAGCAGCCCGCCTTCGTAGAGCGCGACGAACAGCGCGGCGAGGCCTTCGGCCTCGGGGTAGCCGTGCTGCTGCAACTGACGCTGCAGCGCATGACGAATGGTGCCGAAGGCCTCGGCCAGGGCGACGCGGATCTCGCCGTCCTCCGGGCCGCTCTCCAGGGCGACGGTGGCCAGCGGACAGCCGCGCTCGAAGGCACTGCCCTGCAACTGGCCGAGGGCCGACTGCAGCCAGGTCGCCAGCGCATCGAGCGGCTCGGGCTGATGCTCGAACAGAGCGGCGAAGGCCTGTTCGGCGCGCCGGCCGACACGCTCGATGGCCGCCACCGCCAGTTCCGTCTTGCCGCCGGGGAAGTGGTGGTACAGGCTGCCCTTGGGCGCACCGGCTCCGGCCAGCAGTTCGTTCAGGCCAACCCCATGCAGGCCCTTGCGCTGCAGGGCGTCGATCATGGCGTCGATCAGTTTGTCGCGAGTGGTCTTGGTCATGGGTGGGATTATGTAGACCGGTCGGTCTAATGGCGAGTGTCATTCAGGCCGCGGATGAGGGCATATCGGCAGAGCGAGTCGCCGCCCGGAGGCGGCGCAGTGCATCAGGCGTGCTTGGCCACCCAGGCCGCGTAGGCGTCGATGAATTTCTGCAGGAAGGGCTTGATGCCGTCGCTCAGCGTGCCGCTGTCGTCGAAGAAGCTGCCGGCGCCGCCGAGGTAGGCCTCCGGCTGCTGCATCATGTGCACGTCGAGAAACACCATGCACTGACGCAGGTGGTGGTTGGCGCCGAAGCCGCCCATGGCCCCCGGCGAGGCGCTGAGCACGGCACCCGGCTTGCCGCTGAAGGCGCTCTGGCCGTAGGGGCGTGAGCCGACGTCGATGGCGTTCTTCATTGGCGCCGGCATCGAGCGGTTGTACTCCGGGGTGACGAACAGCAGGGCGTCCGCGCCCTTGAGCTTGGCACGGAAGGCGCTGTAGGCCGGCGGCGCCGGGTCGACGTCGATGTCCTCGTTGTACAGCGGCAGTTCGCCGATCTCGACGATCTCCAGTTGCAGCGAAGCCGGCGCCAGTTCGGCCAGGGCCAGAGCCAGTTTGCGGTTGATCGAAGCCTTGCGCAGGCTGCCGACCAGTACGGCGACCTTGTGAGTCTTGCTCATGGAAACTCCTTGCGGCGGGAACGAAGGGGAGTGGTCAACTATAGACCGCCGTTCATCACCTGCCGGACGCTCTGGCTTGAGCCTCGCCGTCGATCGGGGTCATAAAGGCGTCATGTTGCGAGCACAGTCTGATGTGCAGCGTCCCGTTTCGAGCCGTTCGGCTCATCTCCTGCCTAGCGATCCTTCGGCCATGTTCGGCCAGCACCGACGAGGACAACGTCATGGGCATCCATTTCCCCCTGGGCTTCGATCCACAGCTGCAACTGGAAGCGGAAGCTCCCGACGAACGTGACCTGCATGCCGATATCGTGGCGATTCTCGCTGCGCTGGAAGCCTTGGCCGCTGAGCTCAGGGCAGACGGTGAGCAGCGCGTGCAGCGCCCCTAGCCCGCGGCGAAGGCCGCCAGCAGGTCATCGGCGAAGGCCAGCTGCGCTTCGCTGGGCGTATGACCACGGTGGCTGGCCAGGCGAAACTGCACGGTGAAATCCCAGTCGCCGGGCAGGGCGCGCAAGCTGCCGCGGGCGACCCAGGGCTGGGCGATGTGCTCGGGCAGATAGCCCAGGTGAGCGCCGGAGAGGATCAACGCCAGGCTGCCCTCGACCTGCTCGCAGCGCGCGCTGCTGGTGCCGCCCTGCCAGGGCTCGTCGGCACTGATGAAGCGGTAGGGGTGCACGACGCGGTCGCAGCTCTGCAGGTCATCGACGCTCAGCGTCTCACGTGCGAACAGCGGGTGCTGGCGGCCGCAGTACAGGCGCTGGCGCTCGTCGAACAGCGGGTGATAGTCCAGCGCCGTCTGGCTGCCGGAGAAGTAGCCGATGGCCAGTTGCAGCTGGTCCTGCAGCAGACGCCGTTCCAGCTCGGCGGGCATGGCGCTGAGCAGCTCGATCTGTACCGCCTGGTTGCGCCGGCGGAAACGCCCGATGGCCACGCCGAGGCGCTCCAGTACCTGATCGGGCAGCGCTTCGGAGAGGCCGATGCGCAGCTCGCCGAGCAGCTTGTCGGCCATGCCCTGGGCCTCGCCCTTGAAGGTCTCGATGGCGGTGAACAGCTTGCGCGTGGCGGCCAGCACCTGCTCGCCCTTGGCCGTCAGGCGAAAGCCGGCCTTGCCGCGTTCGCACAGGCGAAAACCCAGGCGCGTTTCCAGTTTGGCCATCTGCGTGCTGATGGTCGACTGGCCGATGCCCAGCTCGCCTTGCGCCGCGCTGAAGCCACCGCTTTCCACCACGGTGACGAACAGCCGCAGCAGTTGCAGATCGAGGTCGCGCAGTTGGCTGAGCATGGCGGCTCCCAAACATTGATAAGGATCGATGTTGGAGTAGATCACTTCGTATTTATCCGAAGCAACGGCGGGCGCAGCATGCCGACATGCCCAGCCTCCGCAGAAGAGGTGCGGCCAACCGCATCTGCCCGAGGATCGAACCATGCGTCTCGCTGCAAGCCTGCTGCTTCTGACCATCGCCACGCCGCTGCTGGCCGAGCCGAAACAGCTCAACCTGTACAATTGGGCCGACTACGTGGCGCCGCAGGCGCTTGCGCGTTTTCAGGCCGAGACCGGCATCCGGGTCAAGTACGACACCTTCGACAGCACCGAGGTGCTGGAAAGCAAGCTGCTGACCGGCGGCAGCGGCTACGACCTGGTCTTTCCCGCTTCCAGCGGCCTGGCCCGAGCCATTCAGGCCGGGGCGCTGCAGCCGGTCGGCGAGCTGAAGCATGCCGGCAATCTGGACGCCGAGCTGCTGGCCAAGCTGGCCAGCGTCGACCCCGGCAATCGCTTCGGCGTGCCCTATACCTGGGGCACCGTGGGCCTGGGCCTCAACCGCCAGGCGCTGGAGCAGCGTCTACCCGGCGTGGCCCTGGACAGCCTCGATCTGCTGTTCCGGCCCGAATACGCCAGCAAGCTCAAGGATTGCGGCATCGCCGTGCTCGACTCGCCGCAGGAGGTGATCGCCATTGCCCTCAACTACCTGGGCAAGAATCCCTACAGCAATGCGGCCAAGGATCTCGAGGCGGCTCGGGCACTGCTTGCCGGCCTGCAGCCGAACCTGCGCTATGTCGGCAGCGCCCGGCATATCGACGATCTGGCCAACGGCAGCCTGTGCCTGGCGCTGACCTACACCGGCGACGCCGGCATGGCCGCCGCACGTGCCGCCGAGGCCGGGCAGCCGTTCGAAGTGGTCTACCGCATCCCGCGCGAGGGCACGCTGATCTGGTTCGACACCATGGCGATTCCCGCCGATGCGCCGAACCCCGAGGCGGCGCGGGCCTTCATCGACTTCATGCTGCAGCCCGAGGCCATCGCCGAGCTGAGCAACGCGCTGTTCTTCGCCAACGCCAATGCCGCCGCCACGCCGCTGCTGGACGAGGCGGTGCGCGGCGACCCGGATATCTACCCGCCGGCCGCGGTGCGCGAGCGCCTGTTCCCCGAGCAGGTGCAGGGCCCGCGCGAGCAGCGCCAGCGCACCCGCCTGTGGACCGCCTTCCGCAGCCAGTACTGAGCCCGTAGGAGCGAGCTCTGCTCGCGAACATCACCGAAAACGAGTAGCCGACCCATGGACCAAGCCTTCGACAACGACCAGGCCATCACCCGCGCCAGCCTTTACGGCACCGCCGCCGAGCCCACCTACGCCGGCATCACCAGCTTCATGCGTCGGCGCTACACGCGCGACCTCAGTGGCGTGGACCTGGCCATCAGTGGCGTGCCCTTCGACACCGCCACCACCAACCGCCCCGGCAGCCGCTTCGGTCCGCGGGCGATCCGCGCCGCCTCGATCCAGTCGGCCTGGGCGCGGCATTACCCCTGGGAGTTCGATCCCTTCGATGTGCTCGCCTGCATCGACTACGGCGACTGCCTTTTCGACCACGGCACGCCGCAGCACACCCCGGCGGCGATCGAGGCGCACGCCACGCGGATCCTCGAGGCCGGCGCCGCCATGCTTACCCTCGGCGGCGACCACTTCATCAGCTACCCGCTGCTCAAGGCCCATGCCAGCAAGCACGGCAGGCTGGCACTGATCCACTTCGACGCGCACAGCGACACCTGGCCGGACGAGGAGGTCCAGCGCATCGACCACGGCACCATGTTCTACCACGCCGCGCGCGAGGGCCTGGTGGACCCGGCGCGTTCGGTGCAGGTCGGTTTGCGCACCACCAACGACGACGTGATGGGCTTTCAGGTACTTGATGCCCGCGAGGTGCAACGCAGCACGCCGGAGCAGATTGCCGAGCGCATCCGCGCACGGGTGGGCGACCATCCGGTGTACCTGACCTTCGATATCGACTGCCTCGACCCGGCCTTCGCCCCCGGTACCGGCACGCCCGTATGCGGCGGGCTATCCAGCCACCAGGCGCTGGAAATCCTGCGCGGCCTGCGCGGCATCAACCTGGTGGGCATGGACGTGGTTGAGGTGGCGCCGCCCTACGACCATGCCGAAGTCACCGCGCTGGCCGGCGCCACCCTGGCGATGGAGATGATCTGCCTGTATGCCGCGCGCCATAAGCTCGGCATGCGCTAGCGCGCCTGGGCCATGGCGATCAGGCGGCGCAGGGTCACCGGGATCGACTTGGCCGCCGGCACCTTGGCCTTCTCCTCGTGGTGCCAGAGCGGCAGCAGCGGGTTGCACTCGGGGTAGTAAGCGGCGCAGCAGCCTTCGGGGATGTCGTGCGGGGTGACGCGCAGCGGCCCGACCGAGCGCTGCACGCCGTCGTCCACGGCGGTGCTCACCTGCACCTGATCACCCTCGTTCAGCGCCAGCCGGGTCATGTCGTTGCGGTGCATGAGAATCACCGAGCGGGTGCCATGAATGCCGCGGAAGCGGTCGTTGTAGCCATACACCGTGGTGTTGAACTGGTCGTTGCTGCGCACCGTCATCAGGTTCAGCACGTCGCGGCGCTCCGGGTCCGGCTCGACGTCGTCGTTCACCGCCAGGGTGCTGGGCACCATGAAGTTGGCCCGGCCGCTGTCGGTGGCCCATTGCCGCTGGCTGGCCCCCAGCGGCCGGTGAAAGCCGCCGGGCTCGAGCATGCGCGTATTGAAGTCGTGGAAGATCTCCGGATAGCTGCCGGCGATGGCCTCGCGGATCAGCCCGTAGTCGGCCACCCAGGCGTCCCAGTTCATCAACGGGTTGTCGGGCAGGGTGGCCTTGGCCAGCGCGGCGATGATCGCCGGTTCCGAACGCAGCAGTTCGCCGGCCGGCTTGACCACCCCCTGCCAGGCGCGGATGCAGGCGGTGCTGTCTTCGGTGGTGTGGTACTGCAGGCCGCTGGCCTGCCTGTCCATTTCGGTGCGGCCGAGGCAGGGCAGGATGTAGGCCTTCTCGCCATGCACCAGGGCGCTGCGGTTGAGCTTGGTGACGATCTGCACGGTCAGGCGCAGCTTGCTCCAGGCCGGTTCCAGGCGATGGCTGTCCGGTGCGGCGCGGACGAAGTTGCCGCCCAGCGAGAGGAAGGCGCGGATGCGGCCGGCGATGATGCCCTCGCAGGCATCGACGGTGCTGACGCCATCCTCTGCCGGCACCTCGAAGGCGAACTGCTCGCGCAGCCGCTCCACCGGCACCTGCGCCACCTGTTCGGTGATGCCCACGGTGCGCTGGCCCTGCACGTTGGAATGGCCGCGCACCGGGCAGATGCCGGCGCCTTCCTTGCCCAGGTTGCCGCGCATCAGCAGCAGGTTGACCAGCATCTGGATGTTGGTCACGCCGTGGCGATGCTGGGTCAGGCCCATGCCGTAGATGGCGATGACCCGCTGGCAGCCGGCATAGACCTTGGCTGCGCCCTCCATGGCGCCGCGGGTCAGGCCGCTGCGGCGCTCCAGGTCCGCCCAGGCATAAGCGCGGACGGCCTGCTCGAAGGCTTCGAAGCCCTGGGTGTGCTGCTCGATGAAGACGCGGTCCAGCACGCTGGGCTGGCCGCTGGCGAGCGCCTCGTCGTCCAGCGCCAGCAGGGCCTTGCAGATACCGGCGATGGCCGCCACGTCGCCGCCGATGGCGACCTGGTGATAGTGGGTGCTGACGACGATGGAGTGGCCGCTGAGCATCTGCGTCGGCGACTGCGGGTCGGTGAAGCGCTCCAGGCCGCGCTCGCGCAGCGGGTTGAAGGTGAGGATGGGCGCGTCGCGGCCGCGCGCGGCCTCCAGGTCGTGCAGCAGGCGCGGGCTGTTGCTGCTGGTGTTGTGGCCGAAGATGAGGATGCCATCGGTCTTGGCGAAGTCGTTGAGGGTGACGGTGCCGACCGGTACGCCGATGCTCTCCGGCAGCGCCACCGAGGTGCTCTCGTGGCACATGTTGGAACTGTCCGGCAGGTTGTTGGTGCCGAAGCGACGGGCCAGCAGCTGCCACAGGTAGGAGGCTTCCAACGAGGCCCGGCCGGAGGCGTAGAACACCGCCTGATCGGGGTCATCGAGTGCCTTGAGCTCGGCGCCGATCTCGGCGATGGCCTGATCCCAGCTGACGGGCAGGTAACGGTCGCTGCTGGCATCCCAGCGCATCGGGTGGGTCAGTCGGCCCTGCTGCTCCAGATCGTAATCGCTCCAGTTACGCAGCTCGCTCAGGCGGTGCTGGGCGAAGAACTCCGGGGTGCAGCGCAGGCTGGTGGTTTCCCAGGCCGTGGCCTTGGCGCCGTTCTCGCAGAAGGCCAGCGGTTTGGAGGGGTGCGGCTTGGCCCAGGCGCAACTGACGCAGGCAAAGCCGCTGATCGGTCGATTCTGCTTGAGCAAGGCCATGGCGCCGGTCAGCGGGGCACGCTCGCGCAGCAGGATGCTGCCCACCGAATAGGCCGAGCCCCAGCCGCCCGAGGGGCCACGATAGGGTTTGAATCGGGGTTTCATGCTCCGTCTCCCTGGCTCGTCGTCTTGCAGTTACGACGGAGGGGGCGGGGGATGGTTCAGGTTGTTTGCCCGCGCATGGCGCGAGCGGAGCGTCGCGTGCCGGCCAAAAAAACGGGCCCGTTCAGGCCCGCGAGTTCACGCTCAAAGGTTTTCCAGGCACTGCGCCAGGCCGATGGGCTCGGGGCGGAACAGCCGTGCGTCCGTCAGCTTCGGCTCGCGCACGATGGGGGCGAAGTCCATGCGCGCGAGGATGTCGCGCTGGATATCCACACCCGGCGCCACTTCGATCAGCTCCAGCCCTTCGCGGCTCAGGCGCAGCACGCAGCGCTCGGTAACGTAGAGCACCGGCTGGCCGCGTTCGGCAGCCAGGCGGCCGGCGAAGGTGCGGTGCTCCACCTCGGCGACGAACTTGCGCAGTTCGCCGTCCTGAACGATGCGCAGCTGGCCGTCTTCGATGCGGATATCCTGTTTGCCGGCACTGAAGGTGCCGACGAACACCACCTGCTTGGCGTTCTGGCTGATATTGATGAAACCGCCGGCGCCGGCCAGGCGCGAACCGAATTTCGACACGTTGAGGTTGCCCGCCGCATCGGCCTGGGCCAGGCCGAGAAAGGCGATGTCCAGGCCGCCGCCGTCGTAGAAGTCGAACTGGTAGGGCTGATCGAGCAGCGCGCTGTGGTTGCTCGCCGCGCCGAAGTCCAGGCCCGAGGCCGGCACGCCGCCGATCACGCCGGGCTCGGCGGTCAGGGTCAGGCGCTCGATCACACCTTCCTCGGCGGCCACCGCGGCGACGCCCTCGGGCATGCCGATACCGAGGTTGACCACCGCACCGCCCTTGAGCTCCAGCGCGGCGCGGCGGGCGATCAGCTTGCGCACGTCCAGCGGCATCGGCGCCAGGCTGTCCACCGGCACCCGGGTCTCGGCAGCGAAGGCCGGGTTGTAGGCGGTGGCGAAGGTCTGCTGGTGGTTGGCCGGTTCGGCTTGCACCACGCAGTCCACGAGGATGCCGGGGATCTTCACCTCGCGCGCATTCAGCGAGCCGCGCTCGACGATGCGCTCGACTTGGGCGATCACCAGCCCGCCGCAATTGCGCGCGGCCATGGCGATGGCCAGGCTCTCGATGGTCAGCGCCTCGCGCTCGAAGCTGAGATTGCCGTCGGGGTCGCTGCTGGTGGCGCGCACCACCGCCACGTCGATGGGGAAGGTCGGGTAGAACAGGTAATCCTCACCGTCGATGGGCATCAGCCGCACCAAGTCGGTTGTGGTGCGCGCATTGAGCTTGCCGCCGCCATGGCGCGGGTCGACGTAGGTGCCCAGGCCGACCCGCGACAGCTGCCCCGGCTTGCCGGCGGCGATGTCGCGAAACAGCTGGGAAATCACCCCCTGCGGCAGGTTGTAGGCCTCGATACGGTTGTCCACCGCCAGCTTCTGCAGCCCCGGCACCAGCCCCCAGTGGCCGCCGATCACTCGCCGCACCAGGCCCTCGTGGGCCAGATGATTGAGGCCGCGACCCTTGCCGTCGCCTTGCCCGGCGGCATACACCAGGGTCAGATCGCGCGGCGCCTGTTCAGCGAGGAAACGCTGCTCCAGGGCGATGGCGATCTGCTCGGCGAAGCCGATGCCGACGAAGCCGCCGGTGGCCAGGTTGGCGTTGTCCGGGATACGCGCCACGGCTTCGGCGGCGGTCATGATCTTGCTCATTGCGGGTACTCGTGACGAAGGGGTCATGTAGGAGCCGGCTTGCCGGCGATCCATGCGGTTCAAAAGCATCGCCAGCAAGCTGGCTCCTACACCTTTTGCTGAGCGACAGTGCAGCGTCTGGAGGGCTCCTAGAGGCTTATGGCTTAGAAGCTGCCGAACAGCGTGCCCAACGTGATGACCACGGCCAGCGCCATCAGCGGGAAGGCCACGGTGTTGACGAAGATGAACTTGTACGACTCGCGGTGGGTGAGCTTGCAGATCGCCAGCAGCGAGATCACCGCGCCGTTGTGCGGCAGGGTGTCCATGCAGCCCGAGGCCATGGCGGCGACGCGGTGCAGCAGTTCGGGGCTGATGCCGGCGGCGTTGGCCATGGTCAGGTACTGCTCGCCCAAGGTCTTCAGCGCGATGGACATGCCGCCGGAGGCCGAACCGGTGATACCGGCGAGGATGTTCACCGCCACCGCTTCGGAGATCAGCGGGTTGCTGGAGACGCCCAGCACCAGGTCGCGGATGACCACGAAGCCGGCCAGGGATGCGATCACCGTGCCGTAACCCACCTCGGCAGCGGTATTGAGGATCGGCAGCATGGAGCCGAAGGCGCCCTCGTTGACGCTCTTCTTCAGGTCCATCCAGCGTTTCCAGTGCAGGGCGATCAGCAGCACGATGGCGGCGCTGAGGGCGACGATGATCGACCAGATGCCGATCAGCGACTTGGCGTCCTGCAGGCCGCCGTATTCCGGCTTGGCCAGGTAGCTGGTGTCCACGGCCGGCAGGATCTGCTTGGCCATCAGGAAGTTCAGCGCGATCACCACGAAGATCGGCAGCAGCGCCAGCCAGAAGCCGGGAATGTCGCGGCGTTCTTCGCTGACCGGATCATCGCGATGCTCGCCGTAGCCTTCGCCGGCAGCCATCAGCTTGCGCGACTGCGCGGTGAGCCACCAGGTGCCGAGGCCGAACATAATCAGGCCGGCGATCACCCCCAGGCCCGGCGCGGCGAAGGCGTCGGTGCCGAAGAAGGGGTTGGGAATGGCGTTCTGAATCGCCGGGGTGCCGGGCAGCGCGGTCATGGTGAAGGTGAACGAGCCGAGGGCGATGGCACCGGGGATCAGGCGCTTGGGAATGCCCGCTTCGCGAAACAGCGCAGCGCCGATCGGATACACGGCGAAGGCCACCACGAACAGCGACACGCCGCCGTAGGTGAGGATGCCGCAGGCCAGCACGATGGCCAGGATGGCGCGCTCGCTGCCGACCTTGGCAACGATGCCGTGGGCGATGGCGCGCGCCGATCCCGAGTCGTCCATCAGCTTGCCGAACAGGGCGCCAAGCAGGAACAGCGGGAAGAACTGGATCACGTAGCCGCCCATGGCCTTCATGAACACCTGGGTGTAGGTGGGCAGCAGCAGGCCGACGTCGCCGGCGAACAGCAGCGCCAGCAGGGCCAGCAGCGGAGCGAGGATCAGGACGTTGATGCCGCGGTAGGCGAGGTACATCAACAAGGCGAGAGAAATCAGAATACCGAGGGTACCCATGGGTGGTTCCTTTTGTTGTTGTTCTGCCGGCTCAAGGCCGTTGTCTGCGAAAGCGCGCCGGAGGCAGCGCAGCTTTGCCGGATATAGAGCCAGAGTCGTGCCAGGCCGGCATAGGACTTTCGGCGAAGGCCCTGCAAGGCCCGTGCGGCGCAGGTTTCGGGATTACGCGCGAGGTCTGCATGGCCAGCCGAGCCGTGAGCCCGTGTCTGGATTTCTGGATTGGTCCAGATTCATGGACTCGACCGGCGCGATACATGTCCAGATTTCTGGATCTACGCCCCGCACCGGCGCCGCTGCGTAGCCCGGATGCAATCCGGGGCCTGGGGCTTCTGAATCGCTGGCCTTTAGGCGCGAGCTTGCTCGCGATCGCTCCCGCCAGGGATCGCCGGCAAGCCGGCTGCTACGAGACGAGATGCTCCATCGGGCCCTAATCGCGCCGCCCCAGCCCATGCTGCGCCAGCTTGGCGTAGAAGCCGGCGCGGGAAATGCCCAGGCGTTCGGCGGCCTGCTGGCGATTGCCGTCGGTGGCCTGCAGGGCCGCCAGCAGCGCCTGGCGTTCGGCCTGCGCCAGCTGCTCGGCCAGCGTTTGCGCCGTGCCGCTCATCGCCGCCGCTAGGGGCAGCGGCGCACTTGGCGCCACCGGATCGGTCAGCAGGCTGCGCACCGTCGCGCCATCCAGTCGCCCGTCGACCGCCAGCTGCGCCCGTTCCAGCAGGTTGCGCAGCTCGCGCACGTTGCCCTTCCACGGCTGTGCGCAGAGCAGGGCCAGGGCATCGTCGCTCAGCTCCATGGGCGCCAGGCCGGAACGGTTGGCCAGGTCGTCGAGCAGATGTTCGATCAATGCGGGGATGTCGCTGGCGCGTTCGCGCAGCGGCGGTACGCGCAGGGCCAGCACGTTGAGCCGGTAATACAGATCGTCACGGAACTGCCCGGCCGCCACCTTGGCTTCCAGGTCGATATGGGTGGCGGCGATCACCCGCACGTTGAGCGGCTTGACCTGGTTGGAGCCGAGCGGCTCCACCTCCTGCTCCTGCAGCACGCGCAGCAGCTTGGCCTGCAGCGGCAGCGGCAGGTCGCCGATCTCGTCGAGAAACAGCGTGCCGCCGTTGGCCACCTCGAACTTGCCGATGCGCGCCTTGCGCTCGGCGCCGGTGAAGGCGCCCGGGGCGGTGCCGAACAGCTCGGCTTCGACCAGGGTTTCCGGGATCGCCGCGACGTTGACCGCGACGAAGGGGCCGTTGGCCCGTGGCGACAGGTTGTGAATGCCCTGGGCCAGCAGCTCCTTGCCGGTGCCGGTCTCGCCGCGGATCAGCACCGTGGCGTCGAGTTGCGCGGCACGACGCGCCTGGCGCTTCACTTCACTGGCCGCCGCGCTGGCGCCGATGAAGCCGGCGATGGTGTAGCGCGCACGGCGCGCCTTGGCCAGCTCGTGCTGGGTGGCGAGCAGCTGGGTCTGCAGGTTGGCGTACTTGGCCATCAGCGGCTTGAGGTGGCGGGCGCGGTCGAACAGGACGAAACCGAGGGCGCCGACCAGGGTGCCGTCCTCGTCACGCAGGGGGATGCGGGTGACCACGAAGTGCTCGTCGCCGAAGGCCATCAGGTCGAGCATGCTCGGCTGGCCGCTTTCCACCACCTCGCGCAGGCGGCTGGCCGGCAGCACCTCTTCGACCTCCTTGCCCAGCGCACTGCGCGGATCGCTGATGCCGACCTTCTGCGCGTACTTGTCGTTGATCCAGACGATGCGCGCCTGGCGATTGACCGCGATGGTGCCCTCGCACTGGGCGTCGAGGTGGTCGAACAGCAGCGGCATGGCCACGGCGCGAAAGCGCTCGGGCGACACGCCGATGATCAGGCCGTGCTGGTCGAGGTCGTCACGGGAAATGGCCATCAATCAAGGTCCGAAGTCAGGTGTCGGCGATTATGGGCAGCGGCCGTTGGCATGGGCAATGTCAACAGACATCGGACAATGGTATTCGCTGCGCGCTTCTGGAATAGTTGGGCGGCTGCGCGTAACCCGCCGGCACCTGCCGATCGCCCACAAGGCCTGCCCGGCAGTCGTGACACCTGCCGTGTCCCTCTCGCGTGCCGACCAGGCGCGCCAGGCGAGCCAACCGCTCACCGCTGGATCCGCACCGCTTTGCGGTGCCACAACGACAACGACCAAGATCCATACAAGGACGCCCCGATGAAACTCAAGCGACTCTTCTCCGCGCTCGCTGCCGGCGCTGCGCTGACTGCCCTCTGCGCTACCGCGCAGGCGCGTGAATACTCCGTTTCCACCGTGCTTTCCGACGCCTTCCCCTGGGGCCAGGCCGCGCAGAAGTGGGCCGACCTGGTCAACGAGCGCTCCGCAGGGCGCATCACCCTGCGCGTGTACCCCAATGCGCAACTGGTCGCCGGCGACCAGACCAAGGAATTCTCCGCCATGCGCTCGGGCCTGATCGACATGGCCGTGGGCTCGACCATCAACTGGTCGCCGCAGGTGCCGGAGCTCAACCTGTTCTCCCTGCCGTTTCTGATGAAGAGCGATGCCGACCTCGACGCCATCACCCAGGGCGAGGCCGGCAAGCTGGCTTTCGCCGCCATCGAGCAGCGCGGCATCGTGCCGCTGGCCTGGGGCGAGAACGGTTTCCGCCAGCTGTCCAACTCGGCCAGGCCGGTGCGCAGCCCGGCCGACATGGCCGGCCTGAAGATCCGTGTGGTCGGCTCGCCACTGTTCCAGGACACCTTCACCGCGCTCGGCGCCAACCCCACGCAGATGAGCTGGGCCGACGCCAAGCCGGCCCTGACCACCGGCGCGGTGGACGGCCAGGAAAACCCGCTGTCGGTCTTCGACGTGGCGCGCGTCGACCAGGTTGGCCAGAAGTACCTGACCCTGTGGGACTACATGGCCGACCCGCTGGTATTCGCCGTCAACCAGCGCGTGTGGAAAGGCCTGCCCGAGGAAGATCGCGAACTGCTGCGCCAGGCGGCCATCGACGCCGGCAAGTGGGAGATCGAGCTGTCGCGTGGCGCCCAGGCCCAGCGCCTGGCCGATGTGCGCGAGCGCGGTGTGGAAGTGATCGAGCTGAGCGACGCCGAGCGCGCCGCCTTCGTCGAAGCCACTGCCAGCGTGCAGGAGAAATGGGCACCGCGCATCGGCGACGCGCTGATGGACGCCGCGCGCAAGGCCGTGGCCCAGCCCTGATTCGTTCCATCTGACCGCAAGCCCTCACTACGGGGCGTAGTGGTGCTTGCCCCCCTCATCCTGCTCTGCTCCCCTCTCCCGCATGCGGGAGAGGGGCCGGGGGAGAGGGCAGGGGGCGCCACCGCTCGATGGTATTGCCCGGTCATTCGAGGTCCCTATGAGCAAGCAAGTCGACGCGCCGCTGGAGCGCGTGCTCGCCACCCTGGCCCTGGTGATCATCAGCCTGATCAGCCTGGCCAACGTGGTGGTGCGTTATTTCACCGATGCATCCTTCGCCTTCACCGAGGAAATCTCGGTGTTCCTGCTGGTCATCCTCACCTTCGCTGGTGCCTCGGTGGCCATGCGCAGCAACCGGCACATTCGTATCGGCCTGCTCGAGCGCCTGTTCCCGCGCCTGCGCACGCCGCTGATCCTGCTGCAGTGGCTGGCCGGCGTGCTGGTGCTGGCTCTGGTGTGCTGGTTCGGCGGTCAGTTCGCCTGGGAGGAATTCCAGTGGGATTCCGAGTCGCCCGGTCTGGGCCTGCCCAACTGGTGGTACGTGATCTGGCTGCCGATCCTGGCGCTGCTGGTGTTCGTGCGCCTGACCCAGATGACCCTCGATCGCCTGCGCGGGAGGATCAGCGATGAGCCCTGATCTCTGGCTGATCCTCAGTTTCGCCGTGCTGCTGGCGCTCGGCGTGCCGGTGGCCTTCGCCCTCGGCCTGTCCGGCGCCATCGGCATCATCGCCGGGCTGTCGCCGGACATGCTCGCCACCCTCGGCACCAACACCTATAACGGCGTGGCCAAGTACCCGCTGATCGCCATCCCGCTGTTCATCCTCACCGGCCTGGTGTTCGAGAAGGCCGGTGTGGCGCTCAGATTGGTGCGCTTCGCCCAGGCGCTGATCGGCCCGCGTCATGGCGGCCTGGCCGTCGTCGCCGTGCTGGTGTGCCTGATCATGGGCGGCATGAGCGGCTCCGGCCCTGCCGATGCGGCAGCGGTGGCCATGGTGATGCTGCCGAGCATGACCAAGGCGGGCTATCCCAAGCCGTTCTCGGCCACGCTGATCGCCGCCTCGGCCGCCACCGCGATTCTGATTCCGCCATCCATCGCGCTGATTCTCTACTCCATCGTGGTGCCGGGTGTGGACCTGCGCGCGCTGTTCGCCGCCGGCCTGTTCCCCGGCATTCTCGCCGGCCTGGTGCTGTTGCTGCCGGCCTGGCTGCTGTCGCGTCGCTATGGCTGGGAATCCCCGGAGCAGGGCGAGCGTCCGCCGCTGGGCGCGAGCTTCAGGCAGGCGCTGCCGGCGCTGTTCGCCCCGGTGCTGATTCTCGGCGGTCTGCGCAGCGGCCTGTTCACGCCCACTGAAGCCGCTGTGGTCGGCGTGACCTACGGCGTGCTGATCGGCCTGTTCGTCACCCGCGAACTGGACTGGCGCAGCCTCTGGCGCCTGTGCGGCGAGGCCGGGGTGATCTCCGGCGTGGTCATGCTGATCATCGCCCTGGCCGGCATCTTCGCCTGGGCCGGCACGATGCTCGGCACCTTCCGTCATCTGGCCGAATGGCTGATCTCGCTGTCGGACAACGGCTGGGTGCTGCTGGCGCTGGTGATGCTCGCGGTGCTGCTGGCCGGCATGCTGCTCGATGCCATTTCCATCTACCTGATCCTGATGCCGATCCTGATTCCGGTGATGCAGCACTTCGGCTGGAACCCGGTGTGGTTCGGCATCCTGCTGGCGATGAACATCGCCATCGGTCAGTTCACGCCACCGGTGGCGATCAACCTGATGGTCACGGCGGAAGTGGCCAAGATACGGCTGGAGCAGACCGTGGGCTGGGCCCTGCTGTTCGTGCTGGTGATGTCCAGTGCCCTGCTGCTGGTGGCCATCTTCCCGGAAATCGCCCTGTGGCTGCCGCGCGTGCTCGGCTATGCGGTGTAAGAGCGGCGGGTGCTTGCGCTTTGCCGTCTATAGTTGCCGGATGGTGCGCGGTGGGGGCGCATTTCCGGGGGCGGCACAGGCGCGAAGATGGTGGATGGCAAACATAACGATGACAGGGACGTAGGCACGGGGCACTGCGAAGGGCTGCGCGAGTCGGGCAAGCGCACGCTGATGCGCACCATCCTGCTCGCCACCGGCCTGACCCTGGGCGGCTTCGCCGTGCTGCAGGCCCTGGCCGGCAACTACCCCTTCGCCATCCTCGAAGTGCTGTGCACCGCGCTGCTGCTGTTCGGCGCCTGGCGCATCGAGCGCGCGCGGCATCTGTATCTGTGGATCTACCTGTACCTGATCCCGACCTTCTGTTTCATCCTCTACATCATCGTCATGCCGGACGCGTCCTCGGCCGCCTTCGTGTGGCTGTACATGATCCCGCTGCTGGCCTACCTGCTGCTGGGCAAGCGCCGCGCCTTCCTGCTCACCGCACCCTTCATGCTTGCCGGCCTGCTGCTGTACTTCTCCGGCAACCACCTGACCCTGGACACCCACGGCTTGATCGACCTGGGCAATGCCACGCTCTGCGGCGTGCTGATCCTGGTGTTCGTGCACATCTACGATGGCCTGCGCATGCAGGCCCATGAGGAGCTGGAGCGGTTGGCGCAGACCGACTCGCTGACCGGCGTGGCCAGCCGCGGCAGCTTCCAGCATGCGTTGCAGCGCAGCATTCAGGAGGCCGAGCGCAGCAACGGGCATCTGGTGCTGGTGCTGCTCGACGTCGACCACTTCAAGGAGGTCAACGACCGATGGGGACACGAGGCGGGCGACATGGCGCTGCAGCACATCTGCCAGATGCTCCAGCAGCGCCTGCGCGTCACCGATTTTCTCGGGCGGCTGGGTGGTGAAGAGTTCGGTCTGCTGCTGCGTCATACCGACAGTGCCGGCGCCGGCCCGCTGGTGGAAACGCTGCGCCGGCAGCTCACCGAACGCCCGCTGGAATACCACGGCCAGCCGATCGCGCTTTCCGCCACCTTCGGTCTGGCCGCCTGGCCCGAGGATGGCCGCAGCGCCGCCGAGCTCTACCGCAGCGCTGATCGCCGCCTGTACAGCGGCAAGCAGCGCGGGCGCAATCAGCTGGTCAGCAGCGACCTGCCGGCCGAGCTGCTGCTGGACAAGTTCGACGTGCGCTTCTGAACGTCAACGCCCGGCTGCGGCGCGAGAGGATCGGTCAGCGCGACGCGCTGGCCGGTGCGGCGGCCGGGACGCAGGGCGCGTTGGCGGTGCCGGCGAGATTTTCCACGTTGTTGAGCACGTTGTGCCCCTGGTTGAGCTTCTGCGCGTTCTCCATGGCCTGCACGCGTTGCGCGTAGTTGGTGGAGCTGCCGTTGAAGCTCTGCTGGGTTTCCAGCACGGAGTTGGCGATATCCAGCAGGCTGCGGCCAGTGGCGACCAGGCTGCTGGTCGCGCTCGGTGCGCAGGGGTCGTTGGCCATCTGGGTGTTGTGCAGGCCCTGGTTCTGCGCGTTCTGCGGCAGGCATCCCGCGAGCGTGGCCAGCATCGGTGCGATGAACAGAGCGCCTAACCTTCCTTTGATGTTCATGTGAACTCCCTTCGATCACCGGGCTTCGACCCGGTGTCGAAGCGATGGTCCGGAGTGTAAGAAGGGCAGGTACGCGGCGAAATAGTACGGGTGTGCTAGCGGCCTATTGCCCGCCTTGTGCCTGGCATCCGCTACGGCCTATGGTGGGTGCCACAGGATCGATGCCGCTGCAGGGATTTGCCATGTTCGCGCCCGCTTCCCCCACCTACGACACCGAGCGTGCCCAAGCGGTAGTGCGCCTGATCATCGCGCCAATCGCGATCGGCTACACACTGCTGCTCTACCAGCTGGCCCTGATCGAAACGAGGCTGGCTGGGCAGATATTCACGCTCGCGGTGATCTTCTGCGTCGTTTCCCTGCTGCTGTGGCACGACATTCGGCGCCGTCCCGGCAATCGCCCTGCGCGGCGCTTGTTCACCATGCTCAACGACTACGTGTGCATCACCCTGGTGATAGCCGCCGGCGGCGCCGCCATGCTGCCGGTCTATGCCATTCTGGTCTGGGTCACCGTCGGTTACGGCCTGCGTTACGGCTCGGGCTATCTGCTGCTGGCGACCTGCATGGCCATGATGTCCCTGGCCGTGACCCTGGCCACGTCCCCCTACTGGCAGACCCAGCCCTACCTGGTGATCACACTGGCACTGACCACCCTGAGCGTGCCGGCGTACATGCATGCCCTGCTCAAACGCTCGCGCCTGGCCGCCGAGGCCGAGCAGGCCGCGATCCTGGCCAAGTCGCAGTTCCTCGCCCAGGCCAGCCACGACCTGCGTCAGCCGATCCACTCCATCAGCCTGTTCACCGCCTGCCTGCGCGACAGCAGCCTGGGCGCCGAGCAGCGGCAACTGGTGGAGAACATCGACAAGTCCCTGCACAGCGTCGCGCGGCTGTTCCGCTCGATTCTCGACATGTACTCGCTCGACAGCGGCAAGGTGGTGCCGCAGATGGAGCCGCTGGCGCTGCACGCAGTGCTGCGCCAACTGCTCGAGCAGAATGCCGAGGCCGCACGCTGGGCCGGTGTCGAGATTCGCCTGCGCTGCCCGTCGGTCTACGTGCTCGCCGACCAGGGGCTGTTGACCACCATGCTGCAGAACCTGTTGTCCAACGCCCTCAAGTACGCGCCGGGGCGCCCCGTGCTGATTGGCTACCGACGCCACGGCGAGACGCTTTCGGTCGAGCTGTACGACCGGGGGCGGGGGATCGCCGAGGAGCATCTCGACGGCATTTTCGAAGAGTTCTACCGCGTGCGACAGGCGCGCGACAGCGATATCGAGGGCATGGGGCTGGGCCTGGCCATCGTCAGGCGCCTGGGCGCGCTGATGCACATGCAGGTGCGCATCCGTTCCGTCGAGGGGCGCGGCACGCTCGCCGCAATCGATGGTCTGCAGCCGGTAGCGGCGCCAGCCCGCGCGGTGGCCGCGCAGCGCAGCGGCATGCAGGCACCGCGCATGCTCGATGGCATGCGCGTGTGCCTGATCGAGGATGATCGGAACGTGCTGCTGGCCACCGCGACCCTGCTGCAGAAATGGGGCTGCGAGGTGGCCACCTACAGTGCGCTGCCCGAGGCGTCGGCGAATTTCGATCTGCTCATCACCGACTTCGATCTCGGCAGCGAAGTCTCCGGCGCCGACTGCATCCGCCATGTGCGGGCGGTCAGCGGCCAGAGGGTGCCGGCCATCGTCATGACCGGGCACGACGTGCGCCGCGTGCAGGAAGAGCTGGCCGACACGGACATTCCGGTACTGCCCAAGCCGGTGCAACCGGCGCAGCTGCGCTCGCTACTGGTGACCTTCAAGCTCAGGGAGCAGGCCGGCTAGCCTAGCTCAGGCCGGCCTTGGCGCCCTTGGCGGCAGCCGCTGCGCGGGTCCCGACATCCAGCGTGCGCAGCAACGAGGACACGTGGATACGCACGGTGAACGGCGAGATATCCAGCTGGCGGGCGATTTCCTTGTTCGACAGGCCGTGCACCACCAGTTGCAGCACCTCCTGCTGGCGCGGCGTCAGTTGCTCCAGCAGGTGTCTGTCCTCGGCGAAGGTCGGTATGCCGGGCGGGCCCAGGGTCATCACGAAATCGCCCGCCCGTACCGCCAACAGCGCCTCGGCGATGTCATCGGGAGGCGTCGCCTTGCCGATAAAGCCATCGGCGCCCGCCGCCATCACCTCGTCGATCAGCTCGCGGTTATCCACCATCGAGACGATCACGATCGAACTGCAGGGGAAGTGCTGGCGCAGCGCGCCAATGGCCTGCGGCGATTGTCCGGGGAACAGCAGATCAAGGACGAACAGGCAAGGCGCCGCCCCGGCATTGGCCAGGCTCAGGACCTCATCCATATCCCCCGCCTCGCACACCTGCGCCTGCGCAAACACGCGCTGCGCGATACGGCTGAGACCGTCGCGAAACACCGGGTGATCGTCGGCCACGATGATGCGTTCTTGTTGGAATCGTTCGGGCATAGTGGGCGCTTCCATCCTGGCCTCAGACTAGGGGCATATCCGGCGAGGCGCCAGCGCCTGGTTCGCAGTCCGAGCCGCGGCGCGGCCGAAGGGCGATCGCATGTCCGTAGCGCCCGGCGCGCATCGGGGCGGTGCGACTAGCTGAACTGCACGGCGCGCCATTGGGTCTGTTTCAGTACGACCTCAAGGAGTGCCCCATGGACCTTATCCGTATCCTCATCGCCATCCTCCTGCCGCCGCTGGGCGTGTTTCTCCAGGTGGGTTTCGGCGGCGCGTTCTGGCTCAATATCCTGCTTACCCTGCTCGGCTACATCCCCGGCATCGTCCACGCGGTGTACATCATCGCCAAACGCTGAAACCCCAGTGGCCGCTGCGTTTGCGCAACAGACGCCGAACGCCGCTCTCGCAGGGTGGGTTAGCCGCCTGTGACCTTGCCGAGCGACTCGCAGCAGCGGAGGCGGCGTAACCCACCATCGGCGCAACGCCGTCCCTCGTCTGGTGGGTTACGCGGCGCACCAGCCTCCTCTGCGCCTGGACTACCCGGCAGTCGGCGCCGCCAAACCACCCTGCGCAGCGGTGGATGTCTCGCCGCCTCTCACTCCCGCCGCAGAAAGTGCACGCTGAACAGCTGCGCCGGGTCGCGCCACATGGCGGCGCAGGCGAAACCGCATTCGCCCGCCAGAGCGCGGAAGCTGCTGGGCGTGTACTTGTAGGAATTCTCCGTGTGCAGGGTCTCGCCCGCGGCGAAGTCGAACACGCGATCCTCGATGCGCACCTGCTGCGCCTGCCGGCTGACCAGATGCATTTCGATGCGCGATTGCGCCTCGTTGTAGAAGGCCCGGTGCTGGAAGCGGCGCGGGTCGATGTCGCTGTCCAGCTCGTTGCGGATGCGCTCGAGCAGGTTGAGGTTGAACAGCGCGGTGACCCCGGCCGCGTCGTTGTAGGCGCGCTCCAGTACCTTTCGATCCTTGATCAGATCCACGCCGATCAGCAAACCGCTGCCTGCCGGCAGGGCCTGATGCAGATTGCGCAAAAAGGCGCGGGCCTGATCCGGGTCGAAATTGCCGATGCTGGAGCCGGGGAAGAACGCCAACGGGCGCTGCCCCAGCGCCTCGGCGGGCAGCGTCAGGGGCTGGCTGAAGTCGGCGCACAGCGCGTGCACGTCGAGCCAGCGATAGTCGGCGGCCAGGCGGCGGGTACAGATCTGCAGAAACTCGCGGGAAATATCGATGCCCAGGTAGCGCGCCGGGCGCAGGGTTTCCAGCAGCAGGCGGACCTTGCGGCTGGCGCCGCTGCCCAGTTCCACCAGGCTGGCGTTGCGCCCGGCCAGCGCGGCGATATCCTGCGCAGCCAGGCGCAGAATGGTCTCCTCGGTGCGCGTCAGGTAGTACTCCGGCTGCTGGCAGATCAGCTCGAACAGCTGCGAGCCGCTGTGATCGTAAAAGAACTTCGGCGACATCGCCTTCGGCCGGGCGGCGAAGCCGCGCAGCGCTTCCTCGCGCAACGCCTCCTGTTCCGGGCTGATCGACTGTTCGTGGGTACGGATTGCCAATGCCATGCTCAGAGCTCCTTGGCCAGGCGCAGGCCGGAGAACTGCCAGCGCATCGTGGGGTAGAAGAAGTTGCGATAGGTGGGGCGAACGTGGTCTTCAGGGGTGGCGCAGCTACCGCCACGCAGCACCATCTGCCCGGACATGAACTTGCCGTTGTACTCGCCCAGGCTGCCGCCCAGCGGACGAAAGCCGGGGTAGGGCCGGTAGGCGCTGGCGGTCCATTCCCAGACATCGCCATAGAGCTGTTGCAGGCCATCGCCGGTGCCCGCGGCCACCGGCTGCAGATGATCGTTCTCGACGAAGTTGCCCCACAGCGGTTCGTCCTGCGCGGCCACTTCCCACTCTTCCTCGCGCGGCAGGCGCGCCTGCGCCCAGGTGGCGAAGGCCTCGGCCTCGAAGTAGCTCAGGTGACAGACCGGTGCATTCAGATCCAGCTCGCGCGGGCCGCCCAGGGTCAGCTCCAGCCAGTCGTCGCCCTCGCGCTGCCAGTACAGCGGCGCCTGCCAGCCGGCGCGCTGGATATGGTCCCAGCCGTCCGCCAGCCACAGCGCCGTGCTGCGATAACCGCCATCGCGGATGAACTCCAGATACTCGCCATTGCTCACCGGCCGGCTGGCGAGCCGGAAGGCCTCGACGAACACGCGATGCCGCGGCCGCTCGCAATCGAAGGCGAAGTCCTCGCCGGCATGGCCGACATGGCGCAGGCCGGCGGGAAAGTTGATCCAGCGCAGCTTGCCTGCCTCAGTGCCACCCGGCTTGAGGTCGCGGCGATAGACCGGGCGCAACGGGTTCTGCGCCAGGATGTGCTTGATATCCATCAGCAGCAGCTCCTGATGCTGCTGCTCGTGCTCCAGCCCCAGCTCGACCCGCTGCAGCACCTCGTCGTCGAGCTCGCTGCCCATCCGGTTGAGCAACTGCTCCATGGCCAGATCGACATGGCTGCGATAGGCGTACACCTCGCTTACCGTCGGCCGCGACAACAACCCCCGCCGCGCCCGCTCGAAGGGCGTGCCGTGGGTCTTGTAGTAGGAATTGAACAGATGGTCGTAACGCTCATCCAGCGGGCGATAGCCGCGCAGGAAGGGCTGCAGCACGAAGGCCTCGAAGAACCAGGTCACATGTGCCAGATGCCACTTCGGCGGGCTGACGTCCGGCATGCTCTGGATCACGTAATCCTCACGCTCCAGCGGCTCGCAGAGCCGTTCCGTGGCAGCGCGCACCCGCTGATAACGCTGCCATAGCTGTTCGAGTTGCAGTTGTGAAACGTCGATCCTGCTGGCGCGGTTCGGCATATCGCGCATCCTTTGCTGGCGTCGCGAAGCGCGACGGTTCTTTAAGCCGACCGGGCGGAAAGGGGAAAGGTTCAGGGAAAATTGAATGGCTGCGAAACGCAGCTAAGAGGGGACGAGAAATACGAAAGCCGCGCAATGCGCGGCTTTGAAGGTACGGACTCGAACCGTGGACCAAGGGATTATGAGTTGGCTCGAAACGCCGCAAGCCCAGTAAAACCGTGAGCAGCTCAGCGTAAGTAAAATAAGCTGAAAGCAGCGTCCTTACTGGGCTTAAGCGTAATTTTGCGAAACCTGCAAAAGCTAGGGACTGTACCGCTAGTGTACTGTTTTTTGTACCGCGGAACGGTCAGCTTTTCACGAGCTTACATGAGCCTTAGGGGGAGTGGCGCTATTGTGTTTTTACTGTATATTTAAACAGTATTTGGTGGGTGGCTTTCCGTGCCGGGGAAGTCGGAGGCTCAGTAGTTATTCCTTGGACTACCCATCGCCAGAAAGCTTTGTGCTTCGTGAAACCAGCTCTGATGGGGGATATCTGTCATTTTTCTCTCGACGAAGACTCGATTGCCCAATCGAGATGCGACCACCAAGCGCTCGCCCAAAGCACTGCGTACCAGCTAACTCTGCCCGAATTGAGGGTAATTCGGTTGCATAACTGGCGCTCCTGCGATTGTTGGGTATCAATTTATCACGCAGTATTGCGCAATAGCGGTCGGCGTGGATGCCGAATCCTGTAGAATCTCGGCCCGCGAAAAAAAGGGGGAATATGACTCACATGGCACAGGCAAAACAGGCACGGCAGGCAGACCCAGCGGCTGCGGAATCCCCGAGCCAAATACTGGCCTCAGCCAGAGTCATGGCCCGCGCCTTGGCAACTACTTTCCCAGTAGATCATCAGTTGGCCCTGGCGCGTGCGTTCGGCGTCCGGCTGATCGAGGCTTGGTGGCGTGGCCTGACCAGCGTCGATATCGTTCCCCAGGAACTGCGCTCGCCACTCCAGCCGTTCCCTACCGAGCCGCTTCCAGAGGCCGCCGCTGCACTTGCTGAAACCATCGGCCGCACAGCAGCGAGTTTTGATGCCGAGACAGCCGCCTATCAGATAGGCCTGACTTACACCGGCATGCTCCCGGCTGAACATCGCGGGGAGTACGGCATTTTCTACACCCCGCCCGTCCTGACCGCCCGCCTCATCGACCAGGTAACGGCCGCCAATGTCGACTGGACAAAGTGCCGTGTACTTGATCCAGCTTGTGGCGGGGGGGCCTTCCTTGCTCCCATAGCCCAGCGGATCATGATTGAACTGAAGGATTGCAGCCCGAAGCTGCTGATGCAGAGCATCGGCAACCGCTTGCGCGGCTACGAGATCGATCCCTTTGGGGCTTGGCTCAGCCAGGTCACCTTGGACGCCGTGGTACTTCCGATCAGCCGGCTGGCTGGGCGCAAGCTGCCTGTCATGGTGACTGTTTGCGACTCGCTGCGTCGTAGCCCACCGAAAGACCGTTTCGACCTCGTAATTGGTAATCCTCCATATGGACGAGCCAAGCTCGATCTAGAAACTCGCGAACGCTACAGGCGCTCGCTGTATGGTCATGCCAACCTGTATGGGTTGTTCACCGATTTGGCCCTACGTCATACCAAGTTGGGCGGCGTGATTGCTTACGTGACACCGACCTCCTTCTTGGCCGGAGTCTACTTCAAGAATCTACGGGCCCTGCTGGGACGCTCAGCACCACCGCTGACCATCGATTTTGTCACCGCCCGTAAGGGCGTTTTTGATGACGTGCTGCAGGAAACTGCTCTTACGACCTATCGTCGAGGCGCTGATAGCGCCCCGGTCGTCGTTGCCGAAATTGCTCCCTCCAAGGGCGGGCTTGAGATTCAGCAGACGGGCGAGATCGCTCTCCCTGCTGACCCATCGCAACCTTGGCTCTTGCCGCGCACAACTGAGCAAACCGCGTTGGTCGAATGCCTGACCCACATGCCTCATCGTCTGGCCGACTGGGGTTATGGCGTGAGTACTGGCCCGCTGGTGTGGAACCGTTTCAAGAACCAGCTAGCCCAGCGTCCAAGCAGTAAACGCCTGCCACTGATCTGGGCCGAGGCAATCACAGCCGACGGCCGTTTCGTGTTCCGTGCGGACAAAAAGAATCACGCTCCCTACTTTGAGCTGAAAACCGGAGATAACTGGCTTGTGACCACTAAGCCCTGCGTCCTATTGCAACGGACCACGGCCAAGGAACAGAGTCGCCGCCTGATTGCTGCGGCGCTCCCCGCCGAGTTTTTGGAAAGGCATGGTGGCGTCGTGGTCGAAAATCACATCAACATGATTCGTCCAATTACCGAAGCGCCCCAGGTTAGCGCCGAGGTGCTGGGGGCATTCATCAACAGCGTGGCTGCAGACCGCGCATTTCGTTGCGTCAGCGGCTCGGTTGCAGTCTCGGCCTACGAGTTGGAGTCGCTGCCGCTGCCTGCGCCTGAGGACCTCGTGGAGCTAACTAGATTGGTCGATGCTGGTGCCGACCGAGAAGCCATTGAGGCCGCATGTAGTCGATTGTTTGAAGGAGATATGTAGTGCTGCCACCGTATGTACCAAGGGAACTGGTCGCTGAGAGGCTCCCGCTGATCTTCCCGGAAGGAACTCCGAATCGGGTCTACTGCACTCGCGAGCTCGCGGCCAGCACTGTATTCGCAATGCTGTATATCGGTGCAATTGAGCACACGGACGTTCGACTGGGGCCGGTGCATGTCTATCGCATGACCGATTTGCAAGCCGTGAATAGCAGCGATGAGCAACGCCTTAGCTACAGATCGAATCTGCGCAAGAAATCGTTCGAGGTTCCAGGCAAGCGCTGGTATGCGGATAACACCCGCGAACCCATCCGCGATGAGACCCTACGAGAAGGTCTGGTCGCCGTTGGCGCTGTCATGGAAGACAAGGACGTGCCCACCACATCCGGTAAGCCGCGTTATGCACTCAAGTCTGATCTGGCGGCCTTGTTCGACCCTGAGCTCCAGGGCGAAGAGTTGGCAGCCGCCATCCTCAAATGGCAAGACGAACACCTGAACAAAGGCGCGCTTGCCCGCATTTCGTTGATGCGCTTGGGCGCGGTCGATCAGGAAGGCGTACTTGTTCACTTCCCCAACGGTGAAACGCGCACCCTGTCCTATGGCCCTAGTTCGCTGATTTCTCGTGCTGTTGTTGAGGTCTTCGCCAAGCGGTTCCTGGAGAAGCCTGCTGTGCTCTGGCTCAGTGAGTCGAGCAACAAGGTAGCCATGCAGGATTTGCGCATGGCATCGACCATTGGTCTAGATATAGAGGCTCAGAAAAACCTGCCTGACCTGATCTTGGTAGACCTCGGGCCGAAACATCCCCTGATTGTATTTATCGAGGTGGTTGCAACCGATGGTGCGATCAATCCTCGTAGGCAAGAAGCGCTATTTGAGCTGACAGACAAAGGTGGTTTTAAGCGTTCGCAAGTAGCCTTTGTAACTGCTTATGCGGATCGGCAATCGGCGGGGTTCAAAAAAACCGTCACGTCTCTGGCCTGGGGGTCGTTTGCCTGGTTTATGAGCGAGCCAGACAAAGTAGTGGTGCTGCGTGATGGTTTGGTTCGCCTTTCAAGTTTGAATGATTTTTTCATGTTTCCGGATTAAGTCTTAATATTGGAGCTGTTCTTCAAATTGGGCGGGTATAGCTCTTCGCCTGGCTGCTTTGTAAATGGATGTTGGAGGCTAGGTTGATGTCAAATTACAAGACTACGGTTATTACTGATCTGGATAATACATTATTCGACTGGGTTGAACTCTGGTTGAATTGCTTTTCAGCGATGCTTGATGAAATAGTCCGTATAAGCGGGGTGCCAAAAGAGGTTCTCATTCCAGAGATTGCTGCGGTACATCAAAAGCATGGGACTTCGGAGTATTCCATGCTGATTGAAGAGTTGCCATCTTTAGAGAATGTGTTGAACGGGCGGCCTGCTGTTGATGTGTTTGCTAGTGCAGTGCAAGCTTATCGTGATCAACGGCGGAAGTATCTGGTGCTATATCCAGGCGTTGCTGAAACTCTTCAGGAGTTGAAGGCGCGTGGCACAAGAATCATTGGGTACACAGAGTCCATGGCGTTCTATTCTAATTATCGTGTCAAACGTTTAGGGCTGGATGGAGTTTTTGATTTTATCTTCTGCCCGGCAGACCACGTACTACCGGAAGGGGTTTCTGTCGATGATCTTCGCTATTATCCAGCTGAGCACTACTCACTACAGAACACTGTACAGCACTTCACGCCCAAGGGCTCAAAAAAGCCTGATACCAAAGTTTTGGAGGCGATAGTCACCGATCTTGGTTTGACAAAATCGGAATGCATATACGTCGGCGATAGCCTCATGAAAGACATTGCTATGGCAGCTGACTGCGGGATTGAGAATGCTTGGGCTAAATATGGGCAAGCGCATAGTAGGAAAGAATATCGTTTGCTTCAGGATGTTACGCACTGGACTCCAGAAGAGGTAGCGAGAGAACAGAGAATTCAAGCTCGTGTGGATGTACATCCAGACCATACTCTGGAGGTGGGGTTTTCTGAGTTATTGGATATATTCGTTTTTCGTAAATTTTGAACAGGGAGTTTGAAGATGGCGAATATTGATGGCAAGGAGGTTGTCGAGATCTGGAAGGTGGTTGTTGGTGTTCAGATGCATTTTAATGACATCAGCATGCGAATTAGAAGTATGTTTGTTACTATCCTGCTTGCATTGTTTGCATCTCTTGGTTTTTTGCTGGATAAAAATCTTGGATTGCAGGTGGGGGATTACTATGTCCAATTTGCTACGATATTGCCTTTATTTGGAATCCTAGGTACTTATCTTTTTTATTTTATAGATCGCTATTGGTATCATCGCTTGCTAGTGGGATCTGTTAAGCAAGGGCTTTTTATTGAATCTAAGTTTAGATCAGAGCTTCCCGAGCTTTCCTTGACAGATGCGATAGGTAAAGAAAGCCCATATGAGCCGCGTGGATTTGCACGAATTCTTGCAAAGTTAATTGTTAGTGATGATCGCTTTCCTCAAACCGGGAAATTGCATTCCGATGGGAAGGTTGAGTTTTTTTATAAGTCGGTCATGGTTGCTCTTCTCGGGACTGTCATTCTTGTTGCAGTTTTTGGTGGTGTAGCTCATAAACCTGTTTTGATCGAGCCGGGTGCAGGGCGGCCCATTAGTGAGGCTTCCACAGAAAAACAGTTTAAGCGCATTGAATCTTCAGCCCAAGAAAAGCTGAAAGCGCTAGATGGGCAGCAAGAGGAGCCAAAACAAAAATCTTCTGCGGGGGTTGTTGCTCATGAGGGCATGTCAAATAAAATTAATGAGCCTCAATCAGCTCAGGCATCTAAAACTAGTACGAGGGTGAGTCCGGTCGAAGTAGAAGTGGATAATCCTCAAAATAATAAATAGAGCCTATTCTGTCCGATTACTGTATTGAATAGCATGCTAAAAGATTAGTCTTGCTGCCCGGTCTCCAATTGGTAATCGGCCCAAACAGCCCTTCTCAACAACGTTACTCCGATGGTGCGGAGCTGTGGCTTTAGAGTCCGTGGTGACGGCTTGGTACTGGGCCGCGCTGATACTGTTCTTGAAACTGGGGTCGTTACCATCGAGCAGGCGGTTGAGTGCTTTGATTTACTCCGCCGATAGCGTTCGGACTGCGAGTCCCTGCCGGAAGCACGCCTCACCAGTCGCCGATCTACTCGCTCAAGGGCCTGTCCAGACTATTGAGCAGCGTCGCGAGAAACCATTGCAGCCAGGCGGAGATATCTAGGGTGCCTTTCTGGATGGCTTCGAGGATTCGGTGGTAGCCGGCTCGGTCGTCGAGGATGGTAGCGGTCATGGCATATAAGAGAACGGCCTGCTGTCTCCTCTGGGCCAATCCAAGCCCGGTAATGACGCGCGTCAGGCGACGGTTACCGTCATCGAAAGGGCAGAGTAACGAACCAAAAAAGGACGATGCCAGCTCGCAGAAAGGGATCAAGTCTGGCACCGCTTCGGCTGATCTGCATTCGGCCTCACTCCCCACAGCGCTGAGCATTACTGACAAACGTCCTTGAGCCGGACCGTAAGCGCGCAGCAGCGGTGCAAGCGTTTTTGGCTTGCCAACTGAAGTGTGGCCAGTCGGACTGTTGCCAGATCCAGAGCGGGTCATTCATAAGGTGGGCATCTACGAGCCGATTAGCGAGCCTATTCGGCTCATTTGGTGAGCCGATAATGCCGGCTATTCGGCTCACTGTCCCATCTTCAACCGGGCTGGTCTGGCTTGGGTGGCATACCTAATCAGTGCTCCTGGTTCAATTCTTGAAGGCGCTTCAGTACTTCGTTCCGACTGTTCCAATCTGATCGCAATGAGGAGTACTAGGCACGCGCCAAAGCCAGCGCTGATAGGTGTTTGCGCTGTGCACGGCACGCCTATGCATGCCTTGGGTGCCGTCTCCAACCCCCGTGCAGACTGTTTTTCAGGCGAACGGAGTGCCGCCACCTTTTATCTTGCCCTTCGCCTTATCCGCACATTCTGAACTACTGGGTTGAGTAACTAGGTGGCGGAAGTAGGCGTTTAGGTCGCGGGGGGCGAGGGTAGGTCAGCGCTACTCGACCGCATACGTCATGCCGCCATTTTTGGCGGCATGACGGGATGGGTACCAGTAGCTGATCACTTTGTGCTCATACGATGATTAAGGGGCTAGGCTATTTTGAAGCCAGGTAGTCCGTTAGCGATGCGCCAAGTTTTGACTGTTTGCAGAATGCCTTCGGGGCTGTCATCTGCACCAGGCTCAGGGTAGTAGAGCAGATCGGACCCCGCCGGGTGCTCTGCAACGGTGACAAAGTGCTCTAGTAGTCTGTCACGTTCACTTTCTGTCGCTGCACTCTCAATCGCTCGAATCAACTCTAGAAACTCATCTTGCGTGTAATCGGAAAAATTGCTTTTCAAGTCCATTTGATTAACCCTTTTTATGAAGCTCAATATGATGTTTTGGCGTCGTAACGCCTAAGTTTTCAACATCGTACACGGCGCCACCCTCGGATATTGCTTCAATGTGATGGAGCTCATAGGCGCGTCTTTTTCCCGCATGTTCAGAGGAAGGCGCAACTGGGGAAAAGCCTTTTGCCATGTCCTTCGCATTTCGCTCGTTAAACTGCCCGCTCAAAAACGGATCACCACCGACGGCAGTCCAAAATGCCCGCCTAAAGTCATCGAAGCTGTTGAACCGCCTCCCTCGTAACTGGTCGGCAATTTGCGAGGGAATCGGAGCTCCCAGCTCCCTGCCTGCATCCGCCAACCAAATGCCCGTTACGTCCTTCCCTTGCCCTGTCACTACACCTGGTTCGTCACGAAGGCTCAGCGCGATGTAGATCGGCTGAATATCGGTGCTGGGGAACCAGATGATTGCATCCTGGTAGTCAGGCGGATGTACGGGGTTAACCAGAATGTGATCAGACTTGTCGGTCGGTGGATACACCCACACGGCTGGCAGCGCAGGTGCCCCTTCTAGCGCCGGAATATCCAGCACTTCGTTCGGATCGGCAGCGGGCGTCCAGATGAGTTCGATACCTTGGCCTAAATCGGCGACGAACTGATCACCGCGCGGAAGAGCTGCAATGACCGGAACATTCTCCCAGCTGGCTTTGCCGCCGGTATAAAAACCATAGACGTCGACCGAACCGTCGGGAAGGTGCTTGATGTTCAATCGCGCTCGGGTCCGCCCCATATTGAGCGCTGCGTATTGTTCCCTGGTGTAGTAGGCGCTGTCTGGGGACAGGCTATTGTTGGGCAAAAGCATGGCAATGCTGCCCAACGCAGTACCAGCGATTACGCCAGCCGTTGCAGCACCCTCTGCCAGACCTAATGCGATACTGCCACCCAGGCGCGAGGCCAAGGCCGTGCCCGATGAAGAACCACCCACTAACTGCAACTGTGTCCCGGTTGCGGCAATGGCGCTCCCGGTAGCCAGCACTGCCCACTCGCCGTAGGTTTTCAACGACTCCAGAGGGATGAAGTTGCCGGGTTGCCGATGGTCGATAACGCCGTCAGGCAAATTGCAGGATTTGGCAAATACACAGCCTGCCTGCTGAAGCTCTTGGCGCGGCGCTTCTGGCTGCACGTCCATTACTAGAGTGCGGGCTGGTTGTCGGTCGAAGTCGCCGTTATAGGGCTCAGCTTTTGGCGCAGGCCGCTCGTCTCTGTTGTTGGGCACATAGCCGCTCATTCTCGATCCCTCGAATTGGTATGGCATAAGCGCCGGCATCTTACCTTCAAGCTTGGGCACCGTGCCTACGTATTAGCTTCAGAAGGTTCTGAAAATTCCAGTAGCTTGGGTGGGTCATCAGAGCTGGAGGTGTGAAAGCCTATGTTGGCTCGTATGTCATATTTAGCGTGAGCCGGCTAGGCCGGCTCACGAACATCTGCTTTATAGCGCTAGGGTGAGTGTGTGGTCCGAGTGGCCGCAGAGTCCTTGTGAGCATATGCGTTGCTGGATCCGACTGAGAAAACCCACTTCGAAGGCTCTCCGTTCTATTGCACATGGCAGTAAGTCGCGCTCGGCGATCATGACTGCCCAGAGCCAACCGGTACGAGCGTTGTCGAGCCAGGTCTGGGCCAGCATCACTCCTTGATTAAATGCTTCGCTGCAGTCCGCAGCCCAGGTGATCTCTACCCCTGGGTGGCCGTCGTAAGGTGGCAGGCAGGTCATTACACCTTTGCTCATCTCGCACCCCCTCGCGCCTCGGATAGGGCGCGACGATAGAGCACGACCATCTCATCGAGCAGATCCAGAGCTGAGTAAGCAGCGATCCGCACGCGCAGATCATCTGGCTGCAACCCATCGGGTTCGGCTAACTGATCCAGCAGATTGCTTAGCATGACGCCACGTAGTTCAGCTGCAGCTTCAGCGGGTAGGGGAGAGCGTTCGGACTCATGCAGCGGGCTTCGCTGTAGTGGAAAAGGTACAACGCAGGATTCGAACTCAGCCATGGCGCACCTCCAAGTTTGAGGTGGACAGCAAGACCAGAAGCCCAAGGCGGAGCTCTCGGGTAAAAAAGGGGTAGCGCATTTTCCTTGTGCTCCTCAGACGATTAAGGAGCCGTCACCCGCCGTTGTCACTCGGATATGGGTGGCGGACCGTGCGGGGGTGACAAACCGGCGTCCGAGGGAACCGGCCAGGCAAAAGCCTGCCCCACACGGCCCGCCATAGAAGTTAAGCAACCAAGCAATCGTATGCTGGTGCTTAAACTATGGCGCTACCGCGCCTCGAACGAATCGGGTTGTCACACCCGGTCGTGGGACTTACCACGACGGGCGCACTCTAGCCCGAGGGTTTACGAATGGCAACATACTGGGGCGTAGGAGGGAATGATCGCGTAGGAGGAGGCTTGGTCGGAGCTGAAGCCAGCAAGAAAGATTTTCAAAGCTCTTCAGCGCCCTCCGCTTCGAGAAATGCTTAGGGAGGCGGCCTGAAGATATCTACCAGAAGCTGTCGGCCGCCATAGACTGACTCCAGCCTTCAGCAGATCGTTATGTTTTATGATGGGGTTAGTGTTTGCATTATTTGTTGCACGGCGCTTCAGCGCTAAATAAGCCCGTGTCCTTATGGAATTCAGAGCCCTGGGGTGCGTTGGTCAGATACTTTCCAGGGTTGCTAT
This sequence comes from Pseudomonas hydrolytica, assembly GCF_021495345.1. Taxonomy (NCBI): domain Bacteria; kingdom Pseudomonadati; phylum Pseudomonadota; class Gammaproteobacteria; order Pseudomonadales; family Pseudomonadaceae; genus Ectopseudomonas; species Ectopseudomonas hydrolytica. The sequence goes on along the minus strand of NZ_CP099397.1, from coordinate 4,649,915 downwards.
GGTCGTAACCACTATGTGCTGTGCTGCTAAGTTTAACTAATAGTAAATGACAAATGCGCATTCCTGGAAATATTCTAATTGGCGCAATTGATGAATTATGAATCTCAAGGGTAATGGGTCTGGCAAGCCCCGCTCCGAAGCCGGGTGATACATAGGTTGATAAGATTGTATTTAGACCTAGTCTGGCCAGGCCTGATATGTTGGAAATATGGCCTGCTAAAGAATTCGAAAAAGCAATTCCTTCAAGGGTAGAGCCGAGTATGAAGTCGCCGGGTAAAAGGAGGTGTCCATTAGATGGGGTGATGCGCTCGGCAATACAAGTCGGGTACGTCTCCGGCCTGCGAATATCTACCTCGTGAGATGTGTAAGAGGGTATTATTATGTTTTCTGACAGGTGCAGGCAAATGGAGGCGGATCTTATATCAGGGATGGTATTGTGTGAAATAGAAAAATCACCATTCTGAATGGCTTTTCTAATTTCAATATCCGAAAGAAACATGTCATGCCCCTCGCTTCATCGCCGCGTTGATGACTTGCTTGGTCCCGAATGGGACAAAATCTTTCCAATTTCTTTTGGATGACACTAGCTCTCTAACAAGAGTCCCGGTGACGTTTTTCATCATGAAGTCACTGTGAAGAGGCTGAAAGGCTATGACCTTCATGCCGGCCTGCTCAAGAAGTTCTTTTTTGTACAGCTCCCAATTACTAAACAAGCGTATATAGTGAACTATATCTGCAGTGTGATCTTGCTTAAGGTGGGGGATCGCTACTTCTGGATTGTCAATCTCAAAAGGAATAATCTGATACCTCTCAGGCGGAACTCCCCATCGCTCTAGTGACAGCGCTATCATCCTCTTTCTGTCTTCAAAGGTGAACGGGTTGCCTTCGGGTGTACCACGATGAGGAAGTATCTCGCATTCGCTAACACAATTTATGTTTGGTTGAGTAATGCCGATAAGGCATGTCTCAGAATTCGCAACTCCATGCAGAATATACTCGAAATGCTCATGGTGGAATGGTTGAAACCTTCCGTGAACCATTCCAATCTTGTCTCTATTGTTTGACTTTGCGCCGTTCAAGTAAGGAGACAAAGCTTTGCTTCTTTGGTCTAGGTTTATATTTATTCCACGCTCCCAGAGATCGTCAAATGTTTCAACAAAATAGGGGGCGAGGGAGTCGTCGTTGTTTTTTCCATCAAAAATGAGCTGCGCATTCTTCCAGCCGGATGAGTCTGCTTCATATACTGATAGTGCCGTAACACAGTCATCTATTATAAGCAGTCTTAGTGGTGGCTTTTTAGGATACAGCCTGACCTCGAAGTGATAGCCGTCCTCTCTTAGTTTGGCTAGGGTCGCTATCGTGGCGATAATTTTATTTCTGTATTCAGTTTGAAGTTTTTTGTTGCTGCTTAGGCGCTCAAGATCATCGCTAAATGGATCCATTAGCATTATCTTAACGAGATCTGGATTCTTGTTTCTTCTAAAAAAATCGACTTTCTCTAGTGTTTCTCTAAGAAATTTCTCGCCAGCTATGCCAAGAAATTTAAAGCTACTCTTTGTTCTTTTTGAAAGTTCTTCGGGTGGGGTTTCGGATAGTTTTTTAATTGAAGTTAGCCCGATATTTGTTGATCCAATTATGACCTCTTTGAAGTGCATAAGTGCCGCATCAAATCCTGCTGTTGATGCAATGCTATATGATACTACAATGCCAATGAAAAAGAATGATGCCGAAATGAAGTAGGATACTGGGTCTGAGATGCTAAAAAAAACATAGGCAGCAATGGTAATTGCTGCTAGGAGAACAAGTAGTGCGATTATTTTATCGGGAATCCTGCGTGGCATGCTGGGTATTTCCTTATGTGTTCATATGGGTGTTGTGGCGTGCCGAGGTTGAAAGTTATAGATTCATAGTAAAGTCAGAATTGGTCATTGGCTTGCGCCTGGTGCTATTGCTCTTATGGTTAGTTTATTGAGTGCAATATTTCTCGCTGGTTGGCCATTCTCCCGTTCAATATCAGTAAAAGCAAGATAAGAGCTGAACGCCCTTCACCAGTTAGCTATGGCTAGCATCGGAGGGTGTCTTGGGTATCTGCTTAATGATCGAAGGGAGCGTATGCGATTCGTGGTGCTGCCATTACATGGCGACTAAAGGTCTTTTGGGCAATGCGCTGAGCGTCCTCATGCGATATTCCGCCTTGAACCAGACGTTTCACATAGTCCGCTTCAGACAGCCCTGGCGCATTCTGTGGATGCATGTGGCTCGCTGTCCGTCGAATGACAGCGTTCAACCAGCGTGATGGGGAAGTACGGATGGTTCCCTTGGCCAGGGCGCTCAACAGTTGGGAGGTGATCGCTTCCTGTTGATCAGCAGGAGCGGAGCTGATCAACAGGGCGACCTGTTGACTCTCCGATGCACCAAGCCGCGTCAGTTTTGCCGTGCGGCGTACTGATGATTCATATGAGGGTTCATATGGTGGTTCTAGGGGTGACATAGCTATGTCACCCTCCCCCTGACATAGCTGTGTCACCCCGGGGGTGACAGTGGTGTCACCCTCCCTGGCGATGTCACCAGCCGGGGGTGACAATTTGTCGGGGTAGGTCAAAGCGAGTGTGTAGCCGTTGGAAACCTGCCGGCCGCTGGCATCGAATCGAGCGTCCTTCCTAAGCAGACCGGCAGTCAGCAGGGTTTTGATAGTGCGTTGGACGGTGCGCTCCGAAGTACTGCACTTCGCTGCAATCGTCTTCATCTTCGGCCAGCAGTAGCCGTGATCATCTGCGTTATCAGCGAGCGCCATGAGGACTAGCTTCGGCACAGGCGGGAGCGGCTGCTCCCATGCCCAGTTCATGGCTTTGATGCTCATAGCGATCAGGCTTCTTCGATGACGCGAGCGACTGCAGAGGTTTTGAAATAGATCCGCCGGCCGATCTTGACCTTGCACGAGCGCAGCTTCGCGGACAGCTCGTTGTCGCCGCTCAGGGAGATCCTCAGGCCGTTTTTGCTGCGATGTAGCACCTCTGCGAGCTGCTCGAGGGAAAGCAGTGGTGATCCTCCGTAGCGGTTGAGCAGGGTTTCTTCGACTGTCATCTTGCGACTCCTTGTAGGGCTTGCGATACACTGCGCTCATTACGCGAAAAAGGCGTAAGAGTCCTAAAAAAATACTAAATGTCCATATTTTAGACATTTAGTCCTTTTTATGATCGAAGGCTTACGATGTCAAGCACGATTGAAGACCGCGTCATTCTGATTCTGAAGGAGCAGATGACTCCGGCTGACCTTGAGAGCCTGAAGGGGCACGAAGGGCCGTTCTCAGCGCTGCTCAGCCTGTGGAGTCAGCCGCCGTACGCTGGTCGCGGCTTCTGGGAAAAGCTCTCCCAGCTCACAGGCATTCCGTCTGCCCGGTGGCGTAGTGCGTTCTCGCGCAAGCAGAAACCGACCTCAGCCATGATCGAGTCGGTTGCCCACCTGTGGCCGAAATATGCGTTCTGGCTGGTTACTGGCGTGACCGATGCGGCCAATGGTCATGTGGCGCCATTAACGGCGCTGACCTTCCCTGAGTTTCTTCATGCGGAGCAGCCTGGTGCCGATGCGTATTTCAGCAAGGCCATTGCCCTGGCAAAGCGACTGTATGAAGAGGGTGAGGTCGATCTGGAGAGCGATGAAGCGCGTCTTGCGGCAGTTGAGAGGACGCTTCCCTTTTCGCATTGGGTTGGGAGTGATCTGGTTGACGTGGCTTATCGACTGGCGGCCAGCGATGAGTACCAGGAGCTTGTCAGGGCTTGGGAGGGCCGAGAAGAGTCTCGTGCTGAGTATGTTGGTCGGGTTCTAGGCACTGATCGCCCGTGGGAGCGGCAGTTGGAAGAGAGGAAATCTCTCGGCCTCACGTCGGCCCCAGTATACGGACAAGACCCTCGCGTCACGCACCAGAGCAGCTGGGATCTTTTCTACAAGCCAGGCAGCGAAGATGCTTGAAGGCTGGTGACTGGAGCTGGGTCAGTTTCATGCCCTCAATGAGCTCGCTGAATATCGCCCCGGCCGCGTGGTATTTGATCAGTTGTCAGAAGTTTGCTTACTGTGCCTGGTCGTTTTCCTCTCTAGCTTATCCAGCTTGCTGACAAGGTCTTCAGCACGCAGGTGCGTGTAGCGCTTGAGCATCTGCATCGACTTGTGGCCGCTGATGGCCGAGACCTCCTGATCGGATAGGCCGCCTTCGACCAGCCGGCTGACCGCCTCATGACGTAGATCGTGGAAGCGCAGGTCGGGCATCCCAAGCTTCTTCTTCAGCAGCCCCCAGGTTTTGGTGAAGGCATAGGGGCGACGTTTCTCGTCCTTACCTGGTTCACCGAAGAACACCAGATTGCAGTCTTTGGGGCGAACAGGGTTCTCCAGGGCGGCCCTGAATGTTTCGGTTGCCAGCTTGGTAAGGGGAACGGTACGAGCACTGTCGTTCTTGGTGTCTGCGAGCCGCACCACGCGCTTTTTCAGGTCTACCTGATGGCAACGTAGGCCGGTTATCTCCGACGACCTCATGCCCGTTTCCAAGGCGATTCGGACGATCCAGCCCAGCATGGGGTTGCTGTGGCTGTTCACCGCAGCGAGCAGGCGCTTTTCTTCGTCGGCGGACAGTCGGCGGTCTCGGCCGTCTCCAGGGCTCGGCTTGCGGATACTAAGCACCGGGTTGAAGGTAAGGCCCAGGCCCCATTCCTGAATAGCTACTGTGAAAAGGTGGCTGAGAAGGGCCAGTTCAAGCCGCACGGTATTGTTGCTGGTGGGGAGGCCGCGCTTGCTCAGGGTGCCGAGCCTTGTGTCCCGGTACTTGGCGATGACTTCAGCGGAGAGGGCGGCCATGGAGTATTTGCCAAGGTGCTGGATCAACTGTTTGGCCTTGGTGGCTTCGGCTTTGCGCGTAGTGGGCTTCTTGCTGGGCGTCACCTCGGACAGGTAGCGCTCTAGAGCTTTCTCCAGCGTCATGCGCTCGGAGCCGCTGCGCTGGATGTACACGCCGCGCACCATTTCGTCTTCGGTGCGGCGTGCCCAGTCTTCGGCGTCGCGCTTGGTGCGGAAGGTTTTGGCGTTGGTTGGCCAGCCCGTTTTGCGGACTACGGCTTTCCATGTGCCGGCAGGGGTTTTGACGATTGTTGCCATCAGATAAGGACTCCAAAGGCAGACTGGCTAACCAGTACTGTACCGATTTTGTACCTTTGGACCATAGGCTGATCCAGATGCCACAACCCTAAAAAGCTTAAAGCCGCGCAGTGCGCGGCTTTGAAGGTGGTGGGCCCACACGGACTCGAACCGTGGACCAAAGGATTATGAGTCCTCTGCTCTAACCAACTGAGCTATAGGCCCCCAGAAGGCCGGCGGATTATACCGACGCGTTCTCGCCAGCGCCAACCGCTTGACCTGGCGGGAGAAATTTCCGGGTGAAGGCTTCTGCCGAGAGTGGGCGGCTGATCACGTAGCCCTGGATCTGCAGGCAGCCTTCGGCGGCCAGACAGAGTTCCTGGGCCTTGGTTTCCACCCCTTCGGCGATCACCGTCAGTTGCATGCTCTGACCCAGGGCGATGATGGCGCGGGTGATCGCCAGGTCGTGCGGGTCGTCCGGCAGGCCGCGGACGAAGGACTGGTCGATCTTCAGCACGTCCAGCGGCAGACGCTTGAGGTAGCTGAGCGAGGAGTAGCCGGTGCCGAAGTCGTCGATGGCCAGCTGCACGCCGAGCTCCTTGAGCCTGTGGAGTATGTCCAGGGCATCACCGGCCTGGTTCATGATGAAGTTCTCGGTGATCTCCAGTTGCAGCAGCCCGGCCGCCAGACCGTGCTGTTGCAGCAGTTCGCCGATGCGCGAAACCAGGCTCGGCTGGTGCAGCTGGGCGCCGGCAAGGTTGACCGACAATGTGCCGAAGCCCTGGCTGTTCTCCTGCCAGCATTGCAGCTGGCGGCAGGCCTCCTGCAGCACCCAGTCGCCGAGCGGCAGGATCAGCCCGCTTTCTTCAGCCACGGGGATGAAGCGATCCGGCGGGATGTCGCCGAATACCGGGTGCGGCCAGCGCACCAGCGCTTCGGCGCCGACCAGTCGCTGGCTGCGCAGGCAGAACTTGGGCTGGTAGTAGAGGCACAGTTCGTCGCGCTCCAGGGCGCGGCGCAGTTCCTGTTCCATGGCCATGCGTTCGTTGACCTAGAAGGTCAGCGAGCGTGTATAGAACTCGCTGCGGTTGCGCCCCTTGGCCTTGGATTGGTACATGGCGGCATCGGCGTTCTTGACCAGGGTGGCGACATCCGCGCCGTCCTTGGGGTAGAGGCTGATGCCGATGCTGGCGCTGACGAAGAACTCGTGGTGATCGATATCGAAGGGGGCGGTGAAGCAGTCGAGCAGCTTCTGCGCGACCTGATCGGCGTCCTCTGCCTGCTGCAGGCCCGGCAGCAGGATGATGAATTCATCGCCACCGAGGCGGGCGACGGTGTCGATGTCGCGCAGCTGCAGTTTCAGGCGCGCGGCGATGGCCCTGAGCAGTTGGTCGCCAACCGGGTGGCCGAGGCTGTCGTTGATCTGCTTGAAGCGGTCGAGGTCGAGAAACAGCACGGCGCCGGCGCGGTCTTCCGCGCGTGAGCCGTCCAGCGCGCTGCGCAGGCGGTTCTCGAACAGCAGGCGATTGGGCAGGCCGGTCAGCGGGTCGTGGTGGGCCTGATGGTCGAGGCGGGCCTGGGCGTGCTTGAGGCTGGAGATGTCGGCGAACACGCCGACGAAATGGGTGATTTGATTATCGGCGTTGCGCACCGCGCTGATGGTCAGCCACTCGGGGTAGAGCTCGCCGTTCTTGCGCCGGTTCCAGATCTCGCCCTGCCAGTGGCCGTTGGTCGCCAGGCAGTGCCACATGGCGTTGTAGAAGGCCTGGTCATGCTGGCCGGAGGCGAGCAGGCTGGGGCGCTGGCCAAGGGCTTCGGCCTCGGCATAGCCGGTGATTTCGGTGAAGGCGCGGTTGACCGCGGTGATGCGTTGTTCGAGGTCGGTGATCATCACGCCTTCGGCGGTGCTTTCGAACACCGTGGCAGCCTGCTGCAGTTCTTCCTGCATCTGCTGGCGTTCGGTGATGTCGCGGGCGATGGTCAGCAGGCAGTCCTCGCCGCCGACGGGCAGCGGCTGCGCCGACAGTTCGCAGAGGCGCAGCTGGCCGCTCTTGGTGCGAACCCGGGCGATCATGTCGCGCACGCTGCCGTGCTGGCGAATCCGCTCGACCAGGCGCTGACGATCCTGTGGGTCGGCCCAGATGCCCAGGCTGAGGGTGCTCTGGTTGGCCACTTCGTCGAGCTGGTAGCCGGTGATGCGGGTGAAGCCGTCGTTGGCCTCGATCAGCAAGCCATCGCGCATACGGCTGATCAGCAGACCGTCGGGCGAGGCGTGGAAGGCTCTGGCGAACTTTTCCTCGGAGATCTGCAGCTGCTGCTGGGTGGCCTTGAGCTGGCTGATGTCGCGCACCACCACCACCAGCGCCGGCACGTCGTCGAGCTGGAAGGCTTCGGCCGATATCAGGCCGGTGAACAGGCTGCCGTCGGCGCGGCGAAAGGGCATCTCCAGGTTGCGCAGGTTCTGGTCCTGCAGGCGTAGCAGCAGGTTCGGGCCGATGCCGGGAACGCCCCAGATGTCCAGCTCGGTGGCGGTCTTGCCCAGGGCCTGCTCGACGCTGACGCCGGTCTGCTCGGTGAAGGCGGCGTTGACCTCGAGCAGCACACCATCGGTGCGGCGGGCGATGACCAGAATGTCCGGGCACTGCTGGAACACCGAGGCGAACTTCTGCTCCGACAGGCGCAGGGCATGTTCGGTCTGCTTGGCCTCGCTGATGTCGATCATCAGGCCACGGACCACCTGCTGATCGCCGCGCTGCAGCAGGGTGACGATGTCGCGCACCCAGACCACATGACCGTCGGCTGCCAGCAGGCGATATTCCAGCGCGTGATCCTCGCCGGCGGCGCATTGCTCCAGGCAGCGGCGCAGGGTGCGCTGTTGATCATCCGGGTGCAGGTGGCGTTGCCAGAAGCCGGGCTGGAGCCAGTCCTCGAGGGGGTAACCGAGCAGCTTCTCGGCGTGGGGCGAAACGTAGGTGTAGGTCAGCCCGCTGGACTCCGCTTCCCAGGTGATGGCCGAGAGGCTTTCCACCATGTCGCGAAAATGCTGCTCGCGGCTGCGCAGTTCCTGCTCCAGCGCTTCGCGGTTGCGCATTTCGCTGTTAAGACGGCGATTAATGCGCAGGATGATGGCGATGATCGCCAGCAGGCCGAGCAGCGCCGGCAGGCCGTAGGGCAGGGCTTCGCGCCAGGCGCTGCGCTTGTCCAGCACGCTGCCGATCCAGGGTGTCTGCAGCGCCGCGACTTCGGCGGGGCTGAGTTCGGCGAACAGCTTGTCGAGGATGCCGGCCAGTATCGCGTGATTGCGCGGCGCGGCCATTGCCAGCTGGTAGCGATAGGGCGTTTCACCGCTGATGTACAGGCCGTCGAGCTTGAGCTGGCGCAGGCTCCAGACGCTGGATGCCAGATCGCCGACCAGCGCATCCGCCTGGCCGGTGGCCAGCGCCTGCAGCGCCGCGGCGACGCTGGGCAGTGGCATCAGGCTGAGGTCCGGGTGCTGCTGGCGCAGCAGCTCGTGCGGGGCGTAGTCGGCCACCACGGCGACCTTCAGGCCATAGAGGTCTCTGAGCTTTCTGGGCTGCGGCCCGCCGTTGCGGGCCAGGATGACGATGGGGAAGTCCAGGTAGGGGCGCGTGAAGACCAAGTAGTCCTGGCGCTCGGGCGTCGACATCACGCCCGGTAGCAGATGTATCTGGCCGGCTCGGGCCTGGTCCAGCACCTCGCTCCAGCTGCTCGGCTCGACAGGCTGCAGCTTCAGGCCGAGGCGGCTTTCGATCAGCCTGACGTAGTCGGCGGTCAGGCCCTGGTAGCGGCCCTGATCGTCACGAAACTCGAACGGAGGCCAGGAAGTATCCACGCCTAGGCGCAGCTCCGCCTGGGCGGCCAGCCAGGTGCGTTCCTCCTCGCTGAGAGTCAGGGCAAGGGCCGGGGTCGTCCAGTACGCCAGGCACAACAACAGAATGGCCGGCAAGCGCGGCATGATCGCCTCTTTGATAGCAACCAGTGTCCGTTGCAGTGTAGCCCCCTGCCGGCACGGATGGCAGTTTGACTTCACTGGCGGCGAGCGCTCGGGAGAGAAATAGGGGGGGCTGGAAGCAAAACCCCCGGCCTGGGCCGGGGGGTCTGGTCTTACTCGTCGAGGAAGGAGCGCAGGTGCTCGCTTCGCGTCGGGTGACGCAGCTTGCGCAGCGCCTTGGCTTCGATCTGACGAATACGCTCACGGGTGACATCGAACTGCTTGCCCACTTCCTCGAGGGTGTGGTCGGTGTTCATGTCGATACCGAAGCGCATGCGCAGGACCTTGGCTTCACGGGCGGTGAGGCCGGCCAGCACTTCGCGAGTGGCTTCCTTGAGGCTCTCGACGGTGGCTACGTCGATCGGGGACTGCATGGTGCTGTCCTCGATGAAGTCGCCCAGATGCGAATCTTCGTCGTCGCCAATCGGGGTTTCCATGGAGATCGGCTCTTTGGCGATCTTCAATACCTTGCGGATCTTGTCCTCGGGCATTTCCATGCGCTCACCCAGCTCTTCCGGAGTGGGCTCGCGACCCATTTCCTGCAGCATCTGACGGGAGATGCGGTTGAGCTTGTTGATGGTCTCGATCATGTGCACCGGAATACGAATGGTGCGCGCCTGGTCGGCGATCGAGCGGGTGATCGCCTGGCGAATCCACCAGGTGGCGTAGGTCGAGAACTTGTAGCCGCGCCGGTATTCGAACTTGTCCACCGCCTTCATCAGGCCGATGTTGCCTTCCTGGATCAGGTCGAGGAACTGCAGGCCGCGGTTGGTGTACTTCTTGGCGATGGAGATCACCAGTCGCAGGTTGGCCTCGACCATTTCCTTCTTGGCGCGGCGAGCTTTCGCCTCACCGATGGACATGCGACGGTTGATGTCCTTGATCTCGGCCAGGCTCAGGCTGCACTCGGCTTCCAGGTCGGCCAGCTTCTGCTGGCAGCGCTGGATGTCGCCCTGCAGGTTGCCCAGGGCTTCGGCGTACTTGGCCTTGCCCTTGGCCAGGTCGGCGGCCCAGTCCATGTCGATTTCGTTGCCCGGGAACAGGCGCAGGAAGTCGGCACGCGGCATGCGCGCATCGCGTACGCACAGCTGCATGATGGCGCGCTCTTGCGCACGCAGACGGTCGAGAGCGTCGCGCACCTGGGTGACCAGGGCGTCGTACTGCTTGGGCACCAGCTTGATCGGCATGAACAGCTCGGCCAGGGCGGCCAGCTCTTCGGTGGCCTGCTTGCTGCCACGACCGTGCTTCTTCAGGGCCTTCTGGACTTTCTCCTGCTGCTCGGCCACGGCGCTGAAACGGCGAGCCGCTTCTTCCGGGTCCGGGCCGCCATCGCCTTCTTCTTCCTCGTCGTCGCCGCTCTCTTCGTCTTCTTCGTCGTCGCTCTCTTCAGCGGCGGCGCCTTCCTTGACGGGAACGGGGGCGGCGGCTTCGTCGGGCACGCTGCCGTCATCCGGGTCGATGTAGCCACTGAGGACTTCGGCCAGGCGGCCGCCCTCGGTGGTGACACGGTTGTACTCGGCGAGGATGCCTTCGACGGTGCCGGGGAAGTGAGCGATGGCGCTCATGACTTCGCGGATGCCTTCCTCGATGCGCTTGGCGATTTCGATCTCGCCTTCGCGGGTCAGCAGTTCCACGGTGCCCATTTCACGCATGTACATGCGCACCGGGTCGGTGGTGCGGCCGATATCGGTCTCAACGGCGGCGAGGGCGGCAGCGGCTTCTTCGGCTGCAGCCTCGTCGGTGTCGGCTTCGGCCAACAACAGGGCGTCCGCATCCGGAGCACTCTCGAATACGTTGATCCCCATGTCGTTGATCATGCGGATGATGTCTTCCACCTGTTCCGGATCGGAAATGTCTTCCGGCAGGTGGTCATTGACCTCCGCGTACGTCAGGTAACCCTGCTCGCGACCACGGCTGATCAATTCTTTCAAACGAGATTGCTGTTGCGCTTTTACGGACATAACACCCTATCCACTGAAGGTCTTGGCGGGCTGAAAACAAGCCGCGGATTATACCTGAATAAGACCCTTACGCGCCAGTTGGGGAGGGGGAGACTGGTAATGCGTTACGGCTTAGCAGGGCGCGCAGCTGATCTTTTTCCTCTGCGCTCAACTCACTTAGGCGGGCCTTGCGCAGCAACTGCTCCAGGCTGCGCTCGCGTTGGCGGGCTGCAAGAGTAGTTATAGTGTCGAAAAACTGTTGTTCAAGGTTGTCCGCCGAAATCAACCATTCCTTTTCCGCCAGGGCCCGTAGTAGACGGCCCTGTTCGGTGCCGTGCCAGCGCGCGATCAGTTGCAGCGAGCGCATGCCGGGGTTCTTCTGCAGGGCGCCGACCAGGGCCACCAGCAGTTGCGCGTAGGTGTCTTCCTCGTCGGCGAAGTGGCTGACATCCTCCACCTTCTGCGCCAGTTGCGGATGGTGCAGCAGGGTGCGCAGGGCGCTCAGATGCGGCGATTCGACGCTGACGGCGGTGCGCGGCGCGCGCGGGGCGAAATCGCCCTTGCCCTTCTTGCTCCACTTGCCGCCTTCTTTCTTCCAGTTGCCCTTGCCGCCGTCGTTGCTGCGCTCGTAAGCCTGCTGCTGGGGCGGGGCGGGCTGCTCGTAGCCGCCGAGATCCGGCATGGCGTCGTAATAGGCGCTATCGGGGATATCGCCGTAATCCGGATAGTCGCTGCTGGGCGCCTGGCTGATGGTGCTCGGCGCGTGGCTGCGCGGGGCGCTGGCCACCTGGCTGAGGGCCTCGCCGGAAAGACCGGTGATCTCGCTCAGGCGCTGGCGCATCAGGGCGCGCAGGTTGTTGCCGGGAATCTTGTCGATCAACGGCGCGGCCAGGGTCACCAGGTGGGCCTTGCCTTCCAGCGAGCGCGGGTCGGCTTCTTCGGACAGCTGCTGGAAGAAGTAGTCGGCCAGCGGCTGGGCATGCTGGTTGATGCGTGCGCGGAAGGCGTCGGTGCCCTCGGCACGCACCAGGGTATCCGGGTCTTCGCCTTCGGGCAGGAACAGAAAGCGCGCGCGGCGGCCGTCCTGCAGGCTCGGCAGGGTGGATTCCAGGGCGCGCCAGGCGGCGTTGCGCCCGGCGGCGTCGCCGTCGAAGCAGAACAGCACGCTGGGCACGATGCGGAACAGGCGCTTGAGGTGCTCCTCGCTGGTGGCCGTGCCCAGGGTCGCCACGGCATTGCGCAGGCCCTGCTGGGCCAGGGCGATGACGTCCATGTAGCCTTCGACCACCATGATCTCGTCGAGATCGCGGTTGTGCTTGCGCGCCTCGTACAGGCCGTAGAGCTCCTGGCCCTTGTGGAACACTGCGGTTTCCGGCGAATTGAGGTACTTGGGCTTGTCGTCGCCCAGCACCCGGCCGCCGAAGGCGATCACCCGGCCGCGGCTGTCGCGGATGGGGAACATGATCCGGTCGCGGAAGCGGTCGTAGCGCCTGCCGTTGTCGGCGTTCTCGATCAGCAGGCCGGCGTCGATCATCGCCTTCTGCTGCAGGGCGTCGCCGCCCAGCTGCTTGAGCAGGTTGTCCCAGCCGGGCGGGGCGAAGCCGAGGCCGAAGTCGCGGGCGATTTCACCGGTCAGGCCGCGGCCCTTGAGATAGTCCACGGCGTACTTGCGCTGCGGGTGGCTCTTCAGCGCCTGACGATAATGCTCGGCGGCGGCCTCCAGCAGTGGGTAGAGCGGCGAGTCCACCGGCTGGCGCGGTGTGCGCCCGCGACCACCTTCCTCGCGCGGCACGTCCATGCCGGCGCGCTTGGCCAGTTCCTCGATCGCCTGGGGGAATTCCAGCTGATCGTGGTCCATGACGAAGCCGAGGGCATTGCCGCCGGCGCCGCAGCCGAAGCAGTAGTAGAACTGCTTGTCCGGGCTGACGGTGAAGGAGGGGGTCTTTTCCTTGTGGAACGGGCAGCAGGCGCTGTAGTTCTTGCCGGTCTTCTTCAGCTGGATGCGCGAACTCACCACATCGACGATGTCGGTGCGGTTGAGCAGGTCATCGATGAAGGATTGCGGAATCAGGCCGGCCATAGGCGCTCAGCATACTGTCCGGCGCGAGCGCGGGACAACGATTGGTAGAAAAGCAAAAACTCCGCTCACTCGCTAAGGTGCGAGGCGGAGTCTTTCAAATGCAATGCCCGGCGTGAGCCGGGCATTCGGGCGTTGCCGTACTTGATTAGTACAGGCGAACGCTGCGACGCTGCTCGCGCTGCACTTTCTTGGCGTGACGCTTAACAGCGGCAGCGGCCTTGCGCTTACGCTCAGCGGTCGGCTTTTCGTAGAATTCGCGGCTACGAACTTCAGCCAGTACACCGGCTTTTTCGCAGGAGCGCTTGAAACGACGCAGGGCTACGTCGAAGGGTTCGTTCTCTTTAACTTTGACGGCTGGCATCCAGGTCGTACCTTCATTAATTACCGGGGTGAACGCGTTCCCGGCAAAATGGCTCGGGTTGCGTCGGTTTTTAAGGGTTGCGGATGTTACCCCCTCGAGCCGAGGAATGCAAAGCCCTCTGATCGAAAAGCGCTGGCCGCTCCGCCGGGCGGCGCTTATCATGCGCGCCTTTGTTCCACGCGGCAAACCAAGGTTCAAGCTCCATGCTCGTACTGGGATTGGAAACTTCCTGCGATGAAACCGGCGTCGCGCTCTATGACAGCGAGCGCGGCCTGCTGGCCGACGCCCTGTTCAGCCAGATCGACCTGCATCGCATCTATGGCGGCGTGGTGCCGGAATTGGCCTCGCGCGACCACGTCAAGCGCATGCTGCCGCTGATCCGCCAGGTGCTCGACGAAGCCGGGCGCGAGCCGAGCGATATCGATGCGCTGGCCTATACCGCGGGGCCCGGCCTGGTCGGAGCGCTGCTGGTCGGTGCCTCCTGCGCGCAGGCGCTGGCCTTCGCCTGGGGCGTGCCGGCCGTTGGCGTGCACCATATGGAGGGTCACCTGCTGGCGCCGATGCTTGAGGAGCAGCCGCCGGCCTTTCCCTTCGTCGCCCTGCTGGTTTCCGGTGGTCACACGCAGTTGGTGCGGGTCGATGGCATCGGCCAGTACCAGTTGCTCGGCGAGTCGCTGGACGATGCGGCCGGTGAGGCCTTCGACAAGACCGCCAAGCTGATGGGGCTGAATTATCCCGGTGGGCCGGAGATCGCCAAACTGGCCGAGCAGGGCACGCCGGGGCGCTTCATCTTCCCGCGGCCGATGACCGACCGTCCGGGGCTGGATTTCAGCTTCAGCGGCCTCAAGACCTTCGCCCTGAACACCTGGCAGCAGTGCCGCGACAGCGGCGACGACCTCGACCAAGCCCGCCGCGACATCGCGCTGGCCTTCCAGCAGGCGGTGGTTGAGACTCTGACCATCAAGTGCAAGCGTGCGCTCAAGCAGACCGGCCTGAACAGCCTGGTAATCGCCGGCGGGGTGAGTGCCAACAAGGCCCTGCGCGAGCATCTGGAGCGCATGCTGGGTGAGCTGAAGGGCAAGGTGTTCTACGCGCGGCCGCGGTTCTGCACCGACAACGGCGCGATGATCGCCTACGCCGGTTGCCAGCGGTTGCTGGCCGGGCAGCACGAGGACCTGGCGATCAAGGTGCAGGCGCGCTGGCCGATGGAGTCGCTGCCGGCGCTGTAAGCGCCTCTGGTATAGGCAGGTGTTGTTTGTCAGTCAGAAGCGCCGCTCGCGGCCGGCGAACAGGTCACGCAGATTGCTGCGGTGACGCCAGACGATCAGCCCGGTGAGCACGCAGGCCGGCAGCAAGGCTGCCGGTTGTTGCCAGGCCAGCAGCGGTAGCGTCAATGGCGTGGCGATTAGCGAGGCCAGCGAGCTGGTGCGGGTCAGCAGGAAAACCAGTGCCCAGGCCGCCAGGGCAAGCAGGGCGGCCGGCGGGTAGAGGCCGAGCAGCATGCCGGCGGCAGTGGCCACGCCCTTGCCGCCACGGAAACGGAAGTACAGCGGGTAGAGGTGGCCGACCACTGCCGCCAGGCCGATCCAGGCCTGCTGGTGCAGGCTGAGGCCGAGCAGCTTGGCGATGAGGATCGGTAGCAGGCCCTTGAACAGGTCGCCGATCAGCGTCATGACGGCCAGCTTCTTGCCGGCCACGCGCAGCATGTTGGTGGCGCCAGGGTTGCCCGAGCCGCTGACACGCGGGTCCGGCCCGCCTGCAAGTCGGCTGAGCAGGATGGCGAAGGACAACGAACCGAGCAGGTAGGCAAGGATTGCCAGAAGCCAGAACATGGTGGCCATTCCAGGGCATGGGGTGGCCCGATTCTAACGAGGTGCAGCGTCCTTGTCGTGGCGCGGAGAGGGCAGGTGGACAGAGTATTTATCGAGGGCCTGGAGGTCGACACGGTGATCGGCGCCTACGATTGGGAACGCGAGATTCGCCAGTGCCTGCGTCTCGACCTGCAGATGGCCTGGGATAACCGCCCTGCTGCGGCTGGTGACGACCTCAACCTGGCGCTCGACTACGCCAGTGTGTCCGCACGCATCCAGGCCTTCGCCGACGAATCGCAGTTCATTCTGGTGGAGACCTTTGCCGAGCGTCTGGTGCAGACCCTGATGGACGAGTTCAACATCCCCTGGATGCGTCTGAAGCTGACCAAGCCCGGCGCAGTGCCGGCCGCGCGTGGCGGCGTAGGCGTGGAGATCGAGCGCGGATGCCTCTGACTCGGGTCTTTCTCGGCCTTGGCAGCAATATCGAGCGCGAGGCTCACCTTGTCGCCGGGCTCGATGCGCTTGCCGGTCTGCTCGATGACATGCGTTGCTCGCCGGTCTTCGAGAGCCATGCGGTGGGCATCAAGAGCGGCAACTTCTTCAACCTGGTGGTGGTCGGCGAAACCGAGCTGCCGCTGCTGGAGCTGGATCGTCGGCTGAAATTCATCGAGGCCGATAACGGCCGCTACGCGCCGGACCGCAAGGGCCTGCCGCTGGACATCGACGTGCTGCTGTACGGCGAGCAGGTTGGCAACTTCAACGGCCTGGTGCTGCCGCGCGCGGAAATTCTAAAGAACGCCTTCGTGCTCTGGCCGCTGGCATTGCTGGCGCCGCAGTTGCGGCATCCGCTGGATGGGCGTTCGTTCGCCGAGCTGTGGGCGTCGGCGCAGATCGATCAGCAGCTATGGCCGGCGGCCTTCCAGTGGCGCGGTGCCGAATTGACCCCGACGGAGCTGCTGCAGGCGCGCCCTTCGTAGCCCGGATGCAATCCGGGTGGCGGCCTCAGAATCGCCCCGGATTGCATCCGGGCTACGGTTGCTGCGGCGCTCTGTAGGAGCCGGCTTGCCGGCGATGATCGCCCGCAAGCGGGCTCCTACGAGGGGACATGTTGCGCTTTGTAGGCCTTGAGTGCCCTCAGGCGCTCGCGGTTGAGCGCTTCGCCCAACTCCGCGCCTTTCAATCCCTTCTCCAGCAACGGCTTGACCGGCACTTGCCGCGCGGCTTCGGCGGCGCCGAGCAGGTACGCGGCTTGCGGGTACTGACGCTGCTCCAGGCCGTGTCGACCACGCGCATCCATCTCGCAGGCGGCGACGAATTCGGCGAAGCGTTGCGGGCGGCGGAATACGTCGAAGCGCTGCAGCAGTTCCAGCAGCGTCGAGGGGCGCAGCTCCAGCGCGCGATGGCCGTGGGTATGGAATTCACCGACCAGCATTGCCAGCTCGGCGCAGTCGCGCGGCGCCTTGCAGCGCTCGTTGATCGCCTGGATCAGGCGCAGCCCCTTGTGTTCATGAGCGATATGGCGCGGCCATTCGGCCTCCGGCGTCAGGCCCTTGCCGACGTCGTGGAGCAGGCAGGCCCAGCGCACGCTGAGCGGCTGGTCGTGTTCCGCGCACTGACGCAGCACGCTCAGCACATGCACGCCGGTGTCGATTTCCGGGTGATGCGCCTGCGGCTGCGGTACGCCGAACAGATCGTCCACCTCCGGCAGCAGGGCGGCCAGCGCGCCGCAGTCGCGCAGCACCTGGATGAACACGTCCGGGCGCGGCTCCATCAGCGCGCGGGAGATTTCCTTCCAACTGCGCTCGGCCGTGAGGTGGGCCAGTTCGCCGGACTCGGCCAGTTGGCGCATCAGGCCCAGGGTCTCATCCGCCACGCGGAAGCCGAGCGGCGCATAGCGCGCGGCGAAGCGGGCCACGCGCAGCACGCGCAGCGGGTCTTCGGCAAAGGCGGGGGAGACGTGGCGCAGGATGCGCGCGGCAAGATCCTGCTGGCCGCCGTAGGGATCGATCAGCGTGCCCTGTTCGTCTTCGGCCATGGCATTGACGCTCAGGTCGCGGCGGATCAGGTCCTCTTCCAGCGTGACTTCGGGGCTGGCGTGAAAGGTGAAGCCGCCGTAGCCGCGCCCGCTCTTGCGCTCGGTGCGAGCCAGGGCATATTCCTCACCCGTCTGCGGGTGCAGGAACACCGGAAAGTCGGCGCCCACCGGACGGTAGCCGAGCGCGAGCATCTGCTCGGCGCTGGCACCGACCACGACCCAGTCCACTTCGCTGACGGGACGGCCGAGCAGGCGATCGCGCACTGCCCCGCCGACTTTGTAAATCTGCATGGGAATCCTCCGTTGAGTGCAGAGGATACCGAAGATCGGTAGGGTGCGCCGCGCGCCCCGGCTTGATACGCCAGCCTGCCATTGCTGCGCTGCCCTGGGCGGCCCGCGACGCCCTACCGGGTGGCCAGCGGAATCTGCTCGGTCAGCGCCCGGGTGGCGCGCTCCAGCAACTCGGCGCTGTCGCGCGCGGGGCTCAGGCCGGTGCTGATGACGCCTTCCCAGAGGATGCGCTCGTCCAGATCGGTGAGGCGCAAGCGCAGCGTGCCGGTCTCGTCACGCAGGCGATGGATGGCTTGGTAGGGACCAAGCGGGTTGGGCGGCGGCACATCGACCTTGAAGGTCAGCGGTTCGTCGCGAACCGCCAGCCAGTAATAGACGCGCAGTTGCGGCTGCTGGCTTTCGTGGTAGCCGCGGGCGGAAAGGCCATGCAGCAGCAACTGCGGCAGCTGACGATAGCGCTCCGGAAAGGGCGCTTCACCCTCCAGGGAAGACTGTGGATCGATCAGCTCGAAACCGTGACGCCCGGTGAGCGCGTCGTTGGCGGGGGTGATGATCTGGGCCTGGGGGATATGGCTGGCACAGGTGGCCAGCCCCAGGCACAACAGCAATACCAGAAATACGCGCATGCAGGACGTCTCGCAGAGTCTGCCTGCGATGCTGAGGCTCCTAGCCATGCCGGGCAACCGATCAAATGGGTGGGATGACCAGGTCGAGGCGCGGATAGTCGCCTTCGCCTTCCGTCTCTCCTCGCGGCGGCACGTGCTGGGTGGTGATCAGCTGGTCGCCCTGACAGACCTCCAGGTGGATGTCGAATCCCCACAGGCGGTGCAGGTGCTTGAGCACTTCTTCGGTGGAGTCGCCCAGCGGCTTGCGGTCATGCTGCTGGTGACGCAGGGTCAGCGAGCGGTCGCCACGGCGGTCGATGCTCCAGATCTGCACGTTGGGTTCGCGATTGCCCAGGTTGTACTGCGCCGCCAGCAGCTCGCGGATGGTGCGGTAGCCGGATTCGTCGTGGATGGCCGGTACCAGCAGTTCGTCCTTCTGATCGTCGTCGAGAATGCCGAACAGCTTGAAGTCGCGAATCACCTTGGGCGAAAGGAACTGCAGGATGAAGCTCTCGTCCTTGAAGCTGGTCATGGCGAACTTGAGGGTGGTCAGCCAGTCGCTGCCGGCGATGTCGGGGAACCAGCGCTTGTCTTCTTCGGTGGGCTCTTCGCAGATGCGGCGGATGTCGCGGTACATGGCGAAGCCCAGGGCGTAGGGGTTGATGCCGCTGTAGTAGGGGCTGTCGAACGGCGGCTGATAGACCACGCTGGTGTGCGACTGCAGAAACTCCATCATGAAGCCGTCGGTGACCAGGCCCTCGTCGTACAGGTCATTCATCAGGGTGTAGTGCCAGAAGGTGGCCCAGCCTTCGTTCATCACCTGGGTCTGGCGCTGCGGGTAGAAGTACTGGGCGATCTTGCGCACGATGCGGATCACCTCGCGCTGCCAGGGCTCCAACAGCGGCGCGTGCTTCTCGAGGAAATAGAGGATGTTCTCCTGCGGCTCGGCCGGGAAGCGCTTGCTGTCCTTTTCGCCGCCCTTGTCCGCACTCCTGGGAATGGTGCGCCACAGGTCGTTGATCTGCTTCTGCAGATGCTCTTCACGGTCCTTCTGGCGCTTGCGCTCCTCCTCCGCGGAGATCGGGTAGGGGCGCTTGTAGCGGTCGACGCCGTAGTTCATCAGGGCATGGCAGGAATCCAGCAGTTCCTCCACGGCATCGATGCCGTGGCGCTCCTCGCACTGCATGATGTACTGCTTGGCGAACACCAGATAGTCGATGATCGAACTGGCATCGGTCCAGGTGCGGAACAGGTAGTTGCCCTTGAAGAAGCTGTTGTGGCCATAGCAGGCATGGGCGATCACCAGCGCCTGCATGCAGATGGTGTTTTCCTCCATCAGGTAGGCGATGCAGGGATCGGAATTGATCACGATCTCGTAGGCCAGGCCCATCTGCCCACGCTTGTAGCCTTTTTCGGTGGCGAGAAAATGCTTGCCGTAAGACCAGTGGTGATAGCCCAGCGGCATGCCCACCGAGGCGTAGGCATCCATCATCTGCTCGGCGGTGATCACTTCGATCTGGTTGGGGTAGGTGTCCAGCGCGTAGCGCTCGGCGATGCGCGCGATCTCCTTGTCGTACTGACGGATCAGCTCGAAGGTCCATTCCGAGCCGGTGGACAGCGGCTGGCGTTTTTTGGCAGTGGCACTCATGGCATGGCCCTCAACTCACCAGGCGACGCTGGAACAGTTCGCGGAACACCGGGTAGATGTCCGCCGCGGACACCAGTTGCTGCTGGGCAAAGCTTTCGGCGAAGGCTTCGGCCACCTGCTCGTACTCGAACCACAGCGCCTGGTGTTCGCGCGGGGTGATCTCGACGTAGGTGAAGTACTGCACGAACGGCATGATCTGGTTGATCAATATATCCCGACACACCGGCGAGTCATCGTTCCAGTTGTCGCCGTCCGACGCCTGGGCGGCATAGATGTTCCATTCGTTGATCGGGTAGCGCTCGGCCATGATCTCCTGCATCAGCTTCAGGGCGCTGGAGACGATGGTGCCGCCGGTTTCGCGGGAGTAGAAGAACTCCTCTTCGTCCACCTCTTTCGCACTGGTGTGGTGGCGGATGAACACCACCTCGATCTTGTCGTAGTTCCGCTTGAGGAACAGGTAAAGCAGGATGAAGAAGCGCTTGGCGATGTCCTTGGTGGCCTGGGTCATGGAGCCGGACACGTCCATCAGGCAGAACATCACCGCCTTGGAACTGGGGTTGGGCTGCTTGGTCAGCAGGTTGTACTTGAGGTCGAAGGTATCGAGAAAGGGCACGCGGTGGATACGCGCGCTCAAACGTTCGATTTCCGCTTCGATTTCCTGAATATCGCTGAAGTTGTCCGGTTCTTCCGTTCTAAGGCGCAGCAGTTCGGCCTTCGCCTCGCGCAGTTTGGCGCGGCTGGAGCCGGACAGGGCGATACGCCGTGCATGGGCCGAGCGCAGCGTGCGGATGATGTTGATGCGTGACGGATTGCCTTCGTTGCTAATGCCCGCGCGCACGGTCTTGAAGGTATCTGCGCCGGTCAGGTGGCGTTTGACCAGGTTGGGCAGCTCCAGGTCTTCGAACATGAAGTCGAGGAATTCTTCCTGAGTGATCTGGAAGACGAACTCGTCCATGCCCTCGCCGGAGTTGCTCGCCTTGCCACTGCCGCGCCCACCGCCACCACCCTGCGGCCTGGGGATGCGTTCACCGGCGGTGAACTCCTTGTTGCCGGGATGGACGATGGTCTGCTTGCCGCCGCGGCCGTGGTGCAGCACCGGCTCGTCGATGTCGCGGCCGGGAATGCTGATCTGTTCGCCGTGCTCCATGTCGGTGATGGAGCGCCGGCTGACGGCTTCCTCCACCGCCTTCTTGATATGTTCGCGGTAGCGCCGCAGGAAGCGCTGGCGGTTTACCGTGCTCTTGTTCTTGCCATTCAGGCGCCGGTCGATCACATAGCTCATGACATCTCCCTAGCCTGCCCGTAGTCACAGGCAGGCAGCGAATGACCCGGCGCGGGCTACGCGCCGGATAGGGCTTACTGAGACTTGCGAACCCGCAGGTACCACTCCGACAGCAGGCGCACCTGCTTCTCGGTGTAGCCGCGCTCGACCATGCGTTTGACGAAGTCGTTGTGCTTCTGCTGTTCCTCCTTGCTGCCCTTGGCGTTGAAGCTGATGACCGGGAGCAGGTCCTCGGTGTTGGAGAACATCTTCTTCTCAATGACCACACGCAGCTTCTCGTAGCTGAGCCAGGTGGGGTTCTTGCCGTTGTTGTTGGCGCGGGCACGTAGCACGAAATTGACGATCTCGTTGCGGAAGTCCTTCGGATTGCTGATGCCGGCCGGCTTCTCGATCTTCTCCAGTTCCTCGTTGAGTGCCACGCGGTTGAGGATCTCGCCGGTTTCCGGATCGCGGTATTCCTGATCCTGAATCCAGAAGTCGGCGTACAGCACGTAGCGGTCGAAGATGTTCTGCCCATATTCGCTGTAGGATTCGAGGTAGGCGGTCTGGATCTCCTTGCCGATGAACTCGATGTAGCGCGGCGCCAGGTACTCCTTGATGTAGCGCAGGTAGCGCTCGCGCACTTCGGCAGGGAACTGTTCCTGTTCGATCTGCTGTTCCAGCACGTAGAGCAGGTGCACCGGGTTGGCGGCGATCTCGTGCGGGTCGAAGTTGAATACCTTGGAGAGGATCTTGAAGGCGAAGCGGGTCGACAGGCCGTTCATGCCCTCGTCGACCCCGGCTGCGTCGCGGTATTCCTGGATCGACTTGGCTTTCGGGTCGGTGTCCTTGAGGTTCTCGCCGTCGTAGACGCGCATCTTCGAGTAGATGTTGGAGTTTTCCGGCTCCTTGAGTCGGCTCAGTACGCTGAACTGGGCGAGCATCTTCAGCGTGTCCGGCGCGCAATGGGCCTTGGCCAGCGAGCTGTTGATCAGCAGCTTGTCGTAGATCTTCACCTCGTCGGTGACGCGCAGGCAGTAAGGCACCTTGACGATGTAGATACGGTCGATGAAGGCCTCGTTGTTCTTGTTGTTACGGAAGCTGTGCCACTCGGATTCGTTGGAGTGAGCCAGCAGGATACCGCTGTAGGGAATCGCGCCGAGGCCCTCGGTGCTGTTGTAGTTGCCCTCCTGGGTGGCGGTGAGCAGCGGGTGCAGCACCTTGATCGGTGCCTTGAACATCTCGACGAATTCCATCAGGCCCTGGTTGGCCCGGCACAGCGCGCCCGAGTAGCTGTAGGCGTCGGCGTCGTTCTGCGGGAATTCCTCCAGCTTGCGGATATCCACCTTGCCGACCAGGGCGGAAATGTCCTGGTTGTTCTCGTCACCCGGCTCGGTCTTGGCCACGGCGATCTGGTTGAGGATCGACGGATACAGCTTGACCACGCGGAACTGGCTGATGTCGCCGCCGAACTCCTGCAGGCGCTTGGTGGCCCAGGGCGACATGATCGAGTTGAGGTAGCGGCGCGGGATGCCGTAGTCCTCTTCGAGGATGGCGCCATCCTCGGCGGCGTTGAACAGCCCCAGCGGCGACTCGAACACCGGCGAGCCCTTGATGGCGTAGAAGGGCACCTTCTCCATCAGCTGCTTGAGCTTTTCGGCCAGCGAGGATTTACCACCCCCCACCGGGCCTAGCAGGTAAAGGATCTGTTTCTTCTCTTCCAGGCCCTGCGCGGCATGCCTGAAGTAGGAGACGATCTGGTCGATGCACTCTTCCATGCCGTGGAAGTCGGCGAAGGCCGGATAGCGACGGATCACCTTGTTGGAAAAGATTCTCGAGAGACGCGAGTTGGTCGAAGTGTCGAGCAACTCCGGTTCGCCGATAGCCATCAGCAGGCGCTCGGCCGCAGTGGCGTAAGCGCTGCGATCCTGTTTGCACAGTTCGAGATACTCCTGCAGCGAGTACTCCTCCTGGCGGGTCGCCTCGAAACGCTGTTGGAAGTGACTGAAAATACTCATGACTTCACCTCGCTCGATGCTGAAAGCTGGCTCGGGATCGGTCGTGCGGGTGCTGGATGACCCCGGCTCAGGACAAGCCGGGAAGAATCCCCCAA
Source organism: Pseudomonas hydrolytica (assembly GCF_021495345.1). NCBI lineage: Bacteria > Pseudomonadati > Pseudomonadota > Gammaproteobacteria > Pseudomonadales > Pseudomonadaceae > Ectopseudomonas > Ectopseudomonas hydrolytica. The sequence goes on along the minus strand of NZ_CP099397.1, from coordinate 4,626,637 downwards.
AACCCTAAAAGGTCGTTACCGATGGCCCGATGCCGGTTGGCCGGCTCTACCTTGAGTGGGATGGCCTGAGTAACAGAATAGTTCGTTCTGCCGAGCGTCAAGGCGGGGACAACGATAACTGGATGTTACCGTGCGTCGGGAAAGCTCGGCAGGCCAGAGGGGGCGGGGCCTGCCGGTTCGGCGAAAATTATTCTTCGCTGCCTTGCGCGGTTTCGCTGGGGAAGGTTGCGCGCCACAGCTCGAATCCGCCGTCGAGGCTGTACACCTCGCTAAAGCCCTGGCCTGCCAGGTAGGCGGCCGCGCTCTGGCTGGAGTTGCCGTGATAGCAGGAGACGATCAGCGGCGCATCGAGGTCGGCGTGGGTGATGAAATCGTGCAAGGAGTGGTTGTCCAGGTGCCGTGAGCCGCTGATATGGCCAAGTGCGAAGCTCTGCGGGTCGCGGATGTCGACAACCACCGCGCCATTGCTGCGCAGCTCCTGGGCTTGTTGCGGGGAAATTCGCTTGAATTCGCTCATGTTCGGGGACCTTCGAGTGATCTTGGGTGTGCCTCGGGCGCTTATTGCTTGGGACAGGTGCAGCGATGAAGCGCGCCGCTGTCGACGTTCAGCAGGGTCATCGCGCCGCCCCAGACGCAGCCGGTATCCAGGGCATAGAGGCCGGGCTCCTGGCAGTTGCCATCGAGCGCCGCCCAATGGCCGAAGATGATCTTCTCGCCGCGCATCTTGCGCTGCGGATGGCTGAACCAGGGGGCGAAGCCGGGCGGTGCGCTGCCCACGCCCTCCTTGCTCTTCAGGTCGAGCGTGCCGTCGGCGGTGCAGAAGCGCATGCGGGTGAAATAGTTGGTGATCACCCGCAGGCGGGTCACGCCGTGCAGGTCCTTGTTCCATTTCGCCGGCTCGTTGCCGTACATGCCATCGAGAAACAGTGGTAGGCGGGCATCGTCGCGCAGCACTTCCTCGACTTCGGCGGCGCGCTTGAGCGCCTTGGCCAGGCTCCATTGCGGCGGGATGCCGGCATGCACCAGGGTGATCTGACGCTCGGCGTCGTGGTGCACCAGCTTCTGCAGGCGCAGCCAATCGAGCAGATCGTCGCGGTCCGGTGCGTCGAGAATTTCGCGCAGGGTGTCGCCCTTCTTCAGGCGCTCGATATTGTGCGCCACGGCCAGCAGGTGCAGATCATGATTGCCCAGCACGCAGGTCAGGGCGTGGCGGATGGAGTAGAGAAAACGCAGGGTTTCCAGCGACTGCGGGCCGCGGTTGACCAGATCGCCCACCAGCCACAGCTGATCCTGAGCCGGGTCGAAGGCCACCTGTTCCAGCAGGCACTTGAGCGGTTGCAGGCAGCCCTGCAGGTCGCCGACGGCGTAGACGGCCATCAGTGAAGGGCTCCCGGTACGGCCAGACGGAACGGCGCGATGGTCGCATCGAAGCGTTTGCCGTCTTCGGCGAGCATCTGATAGCTGCCCTGCATGATGCCGACCTGCGTGGCCATCACCGTGCCGCTGCTGTAGGTGTGGCTGGCGCCCGGGGCGATATCGGGCTGCTGGCCCACGACCCCGGCGCCTCGTACTTCCTGCACGCGGCCGTCGCCATCGGTGATGATCCAGTGGCGCGACAGCAGTTTGGCTGGCAGCTGGCCATTGTTGACGATGGTCACGGTGTAGGAGAACGCATAACGGTTCTGCTCCGGCTGCGATTGCGCAGCCAGATAGCGGGTGGTGACGCTGACGTCGATCTGATAACGAGGGTCGGACATGCGGGAGATCCGTTGAGCGTATTGGCAGTTTAGTCCTGTGCGGACGCGGGCTGCAGGGCGAGCTGATCAGCCAGACGAACGAAGGCGGCCAGGTCCAGCTGTTCCGGCCGCAGGCTGCCGTCGACGCCGGCCGCTTCGATGGCCTCGGCGGGCAGCAACTGCTTGAGCGTGTTGCGCAGCGTCTTGCGGCGCTGGTTGAAGGCTTCGCGCACGACGCGTTCGAGCAGGCGGTGGTCCTTGGCCGGGTGCGGCAGCACCTCATGCGGCACCAGGCGCACGATGGCCGAATCGACCTTGGGCGGCGGATTGAAGGCACCGGGGCCGACGTTGAACAGGTGCTCCACGCGGCAATGGTATTGCACCATGATCGACAGCCGGCCCCAATCACCACCGCCCGGACCGGCGGCCATGCGCTCGACCACTTCCTTCTGCAGCATGAAGTGCATGTCGCGAATCAGTGGCGCGTTGTCCAGCAGGTGGAAAATCAGCGGGGTGGAGATGTTGTAGGGCAGGTTGCCGACCACGCGCAGGCTGCCGGGAGCGGCCTCAAGGCGGGCGAAGTCGAATTTCAGCGCGTCGCCCTGGTTCAGGCGAAAGCGCGGATTGTCGCCGAACTTGCCTTGCAGGATGGGAATCAGGTCGAGGTCCAGTTCGATCACGTCGAGCTGCGCGCCGCTGCCGAGCAAGCCCTCGGTGATGGCGCCCTGGCCCGGCCCGATTTCCAGCAGGCGCTCGCCTTCCTTGGCGCGAATGGCGCGCAGGATGCGGTCGATGACGCCGGCATCGTGCAGGAAGTTCTGGCCGAAGCGCTTGCGCGCGCGGTGTTGGTATTCGGACATGGCGACAGCTCCAAGCCTCAGGCTGCAAGCATCAAGCAGGAGCCGAGAGCGATAAGGCAAAGTCGCGCAGTTTAACAGCGAAAGACGCTGCGGCTGTAGGCACGCGCGTCGCGCGCGCGGATTTTGTGACGCTGGCGAGGCGTAGCCCGGATGCAATCCGGGAAAACAGGGCGGCGCTGGACCCGGATTGCAGCCGGGCCCTATGGCCGGCCGCCATTAACTCGCCGCTTGTGACTTGCCGCTGGTGGCTGCCGCCATCTGGTAGGCGGTTTCCAGCGCCACCTGCAGGCTGCCGGTGTCGATGTTGCCGCTGCCGGCCAGGTCCAGCGCGGTGCCGTGATCGACCGAGGTGCGGATGATCGGCAGGCCCAGGGTCACGTTCAGCGCCGCACCGAAACCCTTGAACTTGAGCACGGGCAGGCCCTGGTCGTGGTACATGGCGAGCACCGCATCGGCGTGCTCGAGATGCTTGGGGGTGAACAGGGTATCGGCCGGCAGCGGGCCGATGAGGTTCATGCCTTCGGTGCGCAGACGCTCCAGCGTCGGCTCGATGATCTCGATTTCTTCGCGGCCCAGATGACCGCCTTCGCCCGCATGAGGGTTGAGCCCGCATACCAGAATGCGCGGCGCGGCAATGCCGAACTTGGCCTGCAGGTCGGCATGCAGAATGCGCGTCACCCGCTGCAGACGCTCGGCGGTGATGGCGGCGGCTACATCCCTGAGCGGCAGGTGCGTGGTGACCAGCGCCACGCGCAGGCCACGGGTGGCGAGCATCATCACCACCTGCTCGGTCGCGGTCAGTTCGGCGAGAAACTCGGTGTGCCCGGAGAAGGCGATGCCGGCCTCGTTGATCACGCCCTTGTGCACCGGGGCGGTGATCATCGCGGCGAAGGTGCCATCCAGACAGCCTTGTCCGGCGCGGGTGAGCGTTTCCAGCACGTAACCGGCGTTGGCCGGATCGAGGCGGCCGGCGTGCGCCGGGACAGCGAGCGGTGTATCCCAGACATACAGGCTGCCGGCTGCTGCCGGGCTATCCGGCCATTGTTCGGGGCCTACCGCCAGCAACTCGATGGCCAGCCCCAGCTGCTGCGCCCGCTCGGCCAGCAGTGCCAGGCTGGCGATGGCCACCAGTGGTACTGGCTGGGCCTCGCGTGCCAGCAGAAGGCAAAGATCCGGGCCTATGCCGGCTGGCTCGCCAGGGGTGAGGGCAAAGCGTTGCTGCGTATTCATGGTCGGTCTCGGTGACGACGCGGGGCGCCAGTGTACGCCGCCGGGCCAGGAACGAAAAAGCCCGGCGCTGGGCCGGGCTCTTGCGTTCGGAACGGCTGTTACAGCTTGGTTTCGACGTAGGCTTCGTCGCGGATCTGGCGCAGCCAGGCCTGCAGCTCTTCGTCATACTTGCGGTTGCGCAGCAGGTTGGCAGCTTGCTGCTCGCGGAACTGCGTGCTGCTGTCGGTGGCGCGGCGGCCCATGACCTGCAGTACGTGCCAGCCGAACTGGGTCTGGAACGGCTTGGACAGCTCGCCGCTGGCGGTCTCGCTCATCACCTGGCGGAACTCGGGTACCAGGGCGTTGGGATCGATCCAGTTGAGATCGCCGCCGTTGAGGGCCGAGCCCGGATCCTCGGAGAAACTCTTGGCCAGCTCGGCGAAGTCCTCGCCGGCGACGATGCGCTGGTACAGGCGCTCCACCAGGCGGCGGGTTTCCTCGGGGCTGCGGATCTCGCTGGGCTTGATCAGGATGTGGCGCACATGCACTTCGTCACGCACCTGGGTGTCGCCACCGCGCTTCTCGATCAGCTTGAGGATGATGAAGCCGCCCGGCGTGCGCACCGGCTCGGTGACCTCGCCCGGGTTCAGCTGGCTGATCATGCTGTCGAAAGGTGGCGGCAGCTGTCCGGCCTTGCGCCAGCCCATCTCGCCGCCTTCCAGCGCGGTTTCGCTGGCCGAGCGGGAAATGGCCAGCTGGGCGAAGTCCGCGCCCTGCTGCAGCTGCTGATACAGCTCGCGGGCCTGGCGGTCGGCAGCCTGGATTTCGCTGGAGGAGGCGCCTTCGGAAACCGGGATGAGGATGTTGGCCAGGCGGAACTCTTCCGACAGCTGCATCTTGCCCAGATCGGAGGCGAGGAAGTTCTGCACCTCCTGGTCGGTGACCTGGATGCGCTCGGCCACGCGGCGCTGACGCACGCGGCTGATGATCATCTCGCGACGTACCTGGTCACGCGCGTCGGCGTAGGACAGCCCGTCGCGCGCCAAGGCCTGGCGGAACTGTTCCAGCGACATGCCGTTGCGCTGGGCGATGGTGCCCATGGCCTGGTTCAGTTCCTCGTCGGTGATGCGGATGCCGGAGCGCTCGCCGATCTGCAGCTGGATGTTCTCGATGATCAGACGCTCGAGCACCTGCTGGCTCAGCACGTGCTCGGGCGGCAGGGCGCCGCCGCGCTTGTCGATGGTTTGCTGCACTTCACGCAGACGCGCGTCGAGCTGGCTCTGCATGACCACGTCGTTGTCGACGATGGCCACTACGCGGTCGAGAGGGCGAACTTGGGCCTGAGCCGTTGCCGCCAGCAGCGCCGCGCCCAACAGCAGGGGGCGCAGGCGATCAGAAAGCTTGGTCTTCACGTTCACGGTAACCTTGAATGCCTTGGTCGAGGAAAGTTTCCACCTTGTTGCCAACAACGCCGCCGAGGCCCTTGAGGACGATCTGCAGGAAGATGCCGCGGTCCGGCTCGTCGTTGCGCGATGGGTTGAGGCTGACTTCGTCGTAGTCGATCCAGTAGCGGTTGATCAGGCGCAGCTTCCAGCAGCAGCTGTCGTACTCGAAGCCACCGAAGGCTTCCAGGGTACGGTTGCGGCCGTAGTCGTACTGCCAGCGCGAGATCAGGCTCCACTGTGGAACCAGCGGCCAGATGACGGAGAAGTCATGCTGGTCGATCTTGTAGTAGTTCTTGATGTAGTTGGGGCTGCCCGGGGTGCCATAGTCCGGGTTGGTGGTCCAGGTGCCGCTGTCGCGGTCGTAGCGCACGGTGTCGTTACGATAGCGATAGCCCAGGTTGACCACCTTGTTCGGGTTGTCTTCCGGCTGGTAGTGGAACATTGCGCTGCCCGAGCGGGTGGCGTGCTGGTCCGGATCCCAGTTGAAGGTGGAGGAGAAGCGCCAGTCGCGGTTGAAGCGATACAGGTACTCCAGCGCGTAAGGCGATACGTCCGAGGTCGCGTCCTGGCGGCCGCGGTAATCGATACCTGCCAGTTGTACCTTGCGATCCTCGAAGTAGAAGGCCTGGCCGATGCTGAAGCGCTGGCGCTCGAAGCCGTTGGGCTCGATCCAGCGGCTGGTCACGCCCAGCGACAGCTTGTTCTCGTCGCCGATACGGTCCTTGCCGCTGAAGCGGTTCTCGCGCCACAGCGAGGCGTAGCTGAAGGTCGGCTCGCCAGTGTCGAAGATCGGAATGTCGGTCTGATCCTCTTCCGGTACGTAGAGATAAAAGGCGCGCGGCTCCAGGGTCTGGCGGAAGTCCTTGCCGAACAGCTGGGTGTTGCGGTCGAAGTACAGGCCGCTGTCGACGCTGAACAGACCGACGCCGCGATTTTGCGTACCCTTGTAGGTCTGCTCGGCAAGCAGAGTGTTCTTGCCCTGCTGGTCCAGGCTGATGTCGTAATGGGTCTGCATGTATTTGACCTGCGGCTTGATAAAGCCCCAGGTCCAATCCAGCGGCAGGCTGACAGCAGGCTCGAGATGTACTCGTTCACCGGTAGCACGCGCCAGGCCGCGAATACGCGTGTCATACCAGCTTTGTTCGGCGACGCCGTCTTCGTTGATGAAGAAGCCCGAACGCAGATCGCGATCGAAGCGTACGTACTCGGTGCCGTAAGTGAAGTCCAGGCCACCCGGGTTGAACGGCAGCTTGCCGTCGAGGGTGATCTGCGGCAGGCGGTCGTATGGCGTTACGTCGGTGATGTTTGCCAGCTCATACGCATGCAGATTCAGGCGAGCGCGATAGCTGTCGCCACGATAAGTCAGCGTGCCGCGCTGGTTCACGTAGGTGGTCGTTTCGATACCCAGGTCGGTATCGAGATCCTGGAAGTAGTAGGGGTCGCTGATGTCGGTGTAGTCGACTTCGGCCAGCAGGCGCGAATTCAGGCCCTGCTTGTGCTGCCAGCTGTACATCCAGCGCTGGTCTTCGTATTCGGACTGCAGCTTGCGCTCGTCTTCCTGGTCGTTGAGCCATGCACCGCCGACCTGGCCTTCGCTGCTCTCGGTCAGGTAGCGGAATTCGCCTTCCATCAGCAGGCCACGCTTGGCCATATAGGTGGGGTAGAGCGTGGCGTCGTAGTTCGGCGCCAGGTTGAAGTAGTAGGGGGTCTGCAGCGAGAAGCCGTTGTCGCTGGAGGTGCCCATGCTCGGCGGCAGGAAGCCGGACTGGCGACGGTCGTCGATCGGGAAATAGATGTACGGGGTGTAGAACACCGGAATGTCCTTGACCCGCAGTGTCACGTTGGTCGCGGTACCGAATCCGGTCGCCGGGTTCAGGGTGACGTTGTTGCCCTTCAGGTGCCAGGCATTGTCACCCGGCTCGCAGCGGGTGTAGGTGCCGTCCTTGAGGCGGATGATCGCGGTCTCTTCACGCTTGGCGTAGAGCGCGCTGCCGCGCACGTGAGCCTGATGCATCACGTATTCGGCGTTGTCGATACGGGCTTCGCCGTTGTCGAGTTGCAGCTCGGCGCGGTCACCGACCACCAGCGTGCCCTTGTCGCGCAGGCGCACGTTGCCGACCAGCTCGCCGCGGTTTTCGGCCTGGTGCAGGCTGGCCTCGTCGGCCTCGACCTGCATGCCGGACTGGCGCAGAACCACGTCGCCGGCCAGGGTGGCGATCTGCTTTTCCTGCTCGTAGCGCGAGGCCTTGGCCGACACGTACATCGGCGACTCGTCGAGCGGGGTGGTGTCATCCATGCCCGGACGCAGGGGCTCGATATAGGCGCCCGCGCAGTAGGGACCTGCTTCGGCCAGCTGAGCGGCGGTCAACTTATCGCGCGGGACCCAGTCCAAATGACTGTAATCAGGACTGCGCGAAGCCAGGGCGCGCCCCTTGCTCTCGGTGACCAACACCGGAGCCGGTTCCTGCTTGGTGGCAGTTGCTGTGGCAGAGCCGCTGGTGGTGCTGACAGCGCTACGGCTGTGCTGTGGACGCGGAGGCAGGGCGCTGGTGGCTGTCTTTGGCGCACAGGCCCAGCCGCCCGTAGGCGACGCCTGGCAATCGTATTGCTCGGCGGCAAAGGACTGTAGGCTGAACGCGGGCTGTAAGGCCAGAAGACTGCCGGTAACCAGCAGCGGGAATTTCTTGCGGAACGCGGGGTGTTTTACTGCCATCTTGTTAGTCCGGGCTTCCTGCGCGCTACCGGCCCAGGGGCCGCACGCCTCTCGATGGGCTGAAAAAGATGCTGGATAATAAAGCATGACCCGCGCAACGGCTAGCGCCGTCGGAGACCCCTTGATGCCTGAACACGATGTACGTCTGCAACACCTGCAAGTCTGGCTCGCCGAGCAATTGCCACTGCTGTTCGCCGAGCGAGGCTGGGGCCCGGTGCCGGCTGCCGAGCTGACCCCCGCAAGCAGCGATGCCAGTTTTCGCCGCTATTTCCGTTGGCAGAGCGGGGCGCGCAGCCTGATCCTGATGGACGCGCCGCCGCCGCAGGAGAACTGCGAGCCCTTCGTGCGCATCGCTGCACTACTGGCCAGTGCCAGCGTGCATGTGCCGCAGGTGCTGGCTGCCAATCTCGAGCAGGGCTTTCTGGTGCTGGATGATCTGGGCCGCCAGACCTATCTCGAGGTGATCGACGAGGCCAATGCCGATTCGCTGTTCGCCGATGCCATCGATGCGCTGCTGGCCCAGCAGCTCTTGCCGATGGACGCCGATCTGCCGCATTACGACGAGGCCCTGCTGCGCCGCGAGCTGCAACTGTTTCCCGAGTGGTACGTGCAGCGCCACCTGCAGGTCGAGTTCAAAGCCGAGCAGCAGGCGGCCTGGCAGCGCATCAGCCAACTGCTGATCGACAGCGCCCTGGCCCAGCCCAAGGTGCTGGTGCATCGCGATTTCATGCCGCGCAATCTGATGCACAGCTCGCCCAATCCCGGCGTGCTGGACTTTCAGGATGCCGTATACGGCCCGGTGACCTATGACATCACCTGCCTGTTCAAGGATGCCTTTCTCAGCTGGCCCGAGGCGCGGGTGCAGGGCTGGCTGCAGGGATACTGGGAACGGGCACGGGCGGCCGGTATTCCGGTGCAGGCGTCGCTGGAGGACTTCCTGCGCGCCAGCGATCTGATGGGGGTGCAGCGCCACCTCAAGGTGATCGGCATCTTCGCGCGCATCTGCCATCGCGACGGCAAGCCCAAGTATCTGGGTGACGTGCCGCGCTTCTTCGCTTACATCCGCGCCGTACTGGCGCGCCGGCCGGAACTGGCCGAGTTGGGTGAGCTGTTCGCCAGCCTGGCGATAGAAGAAGGGGCACTTGCATGAAGGCGATGATCCTCGCCGCCGGCAAGGGTGAACGCCTGCGTCCGCTGACCCTGCATACGCCGAAACCGCTGGTGAAGGCGGCTGGCGTACCGTTGATCGAGTATCACGTCCGCGCCCTGGTCGCCGCCGGCTTCACCGAGCTGGTGATCAACCACGCCTGGTTGGGCCAGCAGATCGAGGACTACCTCGGTGATGGCTCGCGCTTTGGCGCGCACATCGTTTACTCACCCGAGGGCGAGCCTCTGGAAACCGGCGGTGGCATCTTCAAGGCGCTACCGCTGTTGGGTGATGAGCCATTTCTGGTGGTCAACGGCGACATCTTTACCGATTACCCGTTCGCCGAGCTGCGCAAGCCCATGAGCGGCCTGGCGCATCTGGTGCTGGTGGACAACCCGGCGCATCACCCGCACGGAGACTTTGTTCTGGCGATGGGTCAGGTACAGGACGCCGAGTCGCTGGGCGAGCGCCTGACCTACAGCGGTATCGCTGTATTGCATCCGCGTCTGTTCGCCGCCTGCCAGCCAGGCGCTTTCAAGCTGGCGCCGCTGCTGCGCTCGGCCATGCAACAGGGGCAGGTCAGCGGTGAGCGCCATGCCGGGTGCTGGATCGACGTTGGCACCCATGAGCGCCTGGCCGAGGTGGAACGCCTGCTGCAGGAGGTACGCTAGGTGCTCTGGCCGGCGACCATGCTCGGGGCTGCCGCAGGCCTGGCGCTGGCCAGCATTCCCGGTGCGCTGCTCGGCGGGCTGCTCGGGCAGGCGCTGGATCGCCGCCTGCGTCTGCACGGCTGTGACAATCTGCGCGAGCGCCTTGGCGGACGTGCTGCCCCGGCGGACGACGAATTGCTGTTTCTGATGCTCGGTCGTCTGGCCAAGAGCGATGGCCGCGTGGTGCAGCGCCACATCCAGCAGGCGCGCTCGGAGATGCAGCGTCTGGCGCTCGATGAGGCTGGGCAGCGGCGCGCCATCGAGGCCTTCTCCCGTGGCAAGACCGGGCGCGACAATCTGCGCCGACCGCTGCAGCGCCAGCGCGAGCGTGCCGAGCAACTGCTACGTGCCTGTTGGCGTATGGCCTGGGTCGACGGACGAGTGCCGCCCAGCGAACGTGAATTGATCCTGTTGTGGGGCAAGTGGCTGGGCTGGGACAGTGCCCGTCTCGACGTCCTGGGCGAGGAATATGCGCCGCGCCGAGGACAGCAACCGACCCCGGCGGGTGGCAGTTACCAGGAGGCCTTGCGCCTGCTCGGGGTGAACGAAGGCAGCGAGCCGGAGCAGATCAAACGCGCCTATCGCCGCCTGCTCAGCCGCCATCATCCGGACAAGCTGGCCGGCTCCGGCGCCTCACCGGAACGAATTCGCGAGGCGACCGAAACCACCCGTCAGTTGCATCAGGCCTATGCGGTGGTGCGCCAGCGTCGAGGTCTGCGCTAGCCGCCGCTGGTGCGGATATGCAGTTGCAGCCAGCCGCGCAAGCGTCGATACAACTGTTCCTCCTGAACCGGCAGGTTGCCGGGCAAGGCTTTCATGGCCACCTGTATATAAGTAGGCAACTTGGCACGCTTACTGGCCTGCAGGCGCTTGAGGGCTGCCTGGCGCTCGCTCGCCTGATCCTTGTAGTAGAAATCGCCAGTGGCCACCGGCAGCTGCGCCACCAACTCGTCCAGTGGCGGAGCGAAGCCTGCCGGCAGCTCGGCGGCCACCATCAGCAGGTTCTGCACGTTCTGTGGCTTGCGTTCACTGAGGTAACGGGCGGCCCAGTACGCTCCGCTGCCATGGCCCAGCAGCACGATTTCCTTGGCCTGCTGCTGGTCGGCGAAGGCGATGGCCGCCTCGATGCGCGCCATGACCCGCTCGACATGCGCCTGGCGCCGCTGTTCGGGGCTGATTTCCGGAGCGGCGGGTGCGGCTGTCGGCTCTGGCGAATCATTGGCAGCGCTTTCCGCCTCCGCGTCGCTGGCTTCGTCGCCAGCTGGTGCGGGCGTTTCGGAGTTGGCGGTACGCGGCGGCAGCGGGTCGCCATCCGGATCGGGGAGGGTGATGCTCAGGCTGTGCCAGCCGGCATCCGGCAACTTGCGCCGAAGCGGTCCGACCGCGGCCGCGCCGTCGGCGTTTTCCACGTCGCCGGGCAACAGAATCACCGCGCCGCTGGGTTCGCCGACGTTGGCGGGCAGCCACAGGGCGAGAAAGCTCTCGGCACCAGCCTGCAGCATTTGCTGTTCACGTTTGTCCAGGCGTTGCTCCAGCGTCTGCGCGTCGCTGACGCTGCGTTCGGGCAGCAAAGGGCGTTCGCTTGCCGCTGGGGTGTCGGCGCTATCAGTCGGCGCGTCCTCGGCCGGCTCCTTGGCCCAGGCTGAGAGACAGGAGAGCAGGTAGAAACCGAGTAGGGCAAGCAGAGTTGGGCGCATCTTCAAGGCTCCGATGATCTGCAACTGAGCCTAATGCCGCGCCCGGCTTTTGTCAGGCATCTGGCGCAGGATTGGCGTTCGAGCGTCGGGGAAGACGTGGCGGGATGCTCCCTGCGCATGAATTCAATCTGGCCCATTAGCGCTTGCGGTAAGGGCGGGCGGTCTCGAGAGGCGCTCGAAGGCAGTAAGCGCGGCAACGGTCCGGTGCCAAGGGTTAAAGGTGACCACCTGAGTCAGTGTCTTGTCAGTTGGATAAAGGTCACGCCGGGAAAGCGGCTGGGCTTTCTGCCGTGAGACGAATTGGCGCGCCTGATCCAGTGGCGCTGCCAGATAGCCATTCAACCGCTACAATGCGCGCCACCGTGATTCAGCACTCAGAGGTGCGCCATGCAACCCTTCGCCATCGCCCCGTCGATCCTTTCCGCCGACTTCGCCCGCCTGGGCGAGGAAGTGGACAACGTACTCGCCGCCGGGGCGGACATCGTCCACTTCGATGTCATGGACAACCACTACGTGCCCAACCTGACCATCGGCCCGATGGTCTGTGCAGCGCTGCGCAAGTACGGCATCACCGCGCCCATCGACGCGCACCTGATGGTCAAGCCGGTGGATCGCATCATCGGCGACTTCATCGAAGCCGGCGCGTCGTACATCACCTTCCACCCGGAAGCCAGCGAGCACATCGACCGCAGCCTGCAACTGATCAAGAGCGGCGGCGCCAAGGCGGGTCTGGTGTTCAACCCGGCCACTCCGCTGGACGTGCTCAAGTACGTGATGGACAAGGTCGACATGATTTTGCTGATGAGCGTCAACCCCGGCTTCGGCGGACAGAAGTTCATCCCCGGTACCCTCGACAAGCTGCGTGAAGCCCGTGCGCTGATCGACGCCAGCGGCCGCGAGATCCGCCTGGAGATCGACGGCGGCGTCAACGTGCAGAACATCCGCGAGATCGCCGAGGCGGGCGCGGACACCTTCGTCGCCGGCTCGGCCATATTCAACCAGCCGGACTACAAGGCGGTGATCGACGCCATGCGCGCCGAACTGGCCCAGGTGCGTGGATGAAACCGCTGCGCGCGCTGTGCGGCGGTGAGCTGCCGCGCCTGGTGATGTTCGACCTGGACGGCACGCTGATCGACTCGGTGCCGGATCTGGCCGCAGCGGTCGACCGCATGCTGGTCGAGCTGGGTCGTCCGCCTGCTGGCGTGGAACAGGTTCGCGAGTGGGTCGGCAACGGTGCCCGGGTGCTGGTTCGGCGCGCCCTGGCTGGTGGCCTGGATCACTCGGCCGTGGGCGAGGCCGAGACGGAGCAGGCGCTGGCACGCTTTCTCGATATCTACGCCGACTGCCACAACCTGACCGCGCTGTACCCCGGTGTGCACGAGCTGCTCGAAGCCTTGAGCACGGCGGCCGTGGAGCTGGCGGTGGTGACCAACAAGCCGGAGCGTTTCGTCGCGCCGCTGCTGGATCAGGTCGGCCTGGGCGGTTACTTCCGCTGGATCATTGGCGGCGACACCCTGCCGCAGCAGAAGCCCGACCCGGCTGCGCTGCTGCAGGTGATGCATCTGGCTGGGGTCGAGGCGGCACAAGCGCTGTTCGTCGGCGATTCGCGCAATGATGTGCTGGCCGCACGCGCTGCCGGCGTGCCCTGCGTCGCCGTGAGCTATGGCTACAACCATGGCCGGCCGATTGCCGAGGAACGTCCGGCGGTGGTGGTCGATAGCCTGGCCGAGCTGCTGTAATTGCATTTGCCCGCAGGAGCCCGCTTGCGGGCAATCGCCGAATCGCCTACGGGTTGCTTAGGTCGAGCGGCTGCGCTACCGTGGCCGCTCTCCTTATTCCCCCGCCTGTCGAGATCGCACCGTGGTGGTTAGCTGCAAACTCTGGATGAAGGTCATCAAGGCCCTGGCCCGTTGGCGCTGGCGCGCCTGATTTCGTCCTGCCGCTGCGCGCGGCCCGTTTGCACCCGACCGTTTTCCCCGAGCCATGAGGCTGATCATGACCCATGAAGAATTCCTGCGTTTAGCCGCCGAAGGCTACAACCGCATTCCGCTGGCCTGCGAAACCCTGGTGGATTTCGACACGCCGCTGTCCATCTACCTGAAACTGGCCGATGCGCCCAACTCCTACCTGCTCGAATCCGTGCAGGGCGGCGAAAAGTGGGGCCGTTATTCGATCATCGGCCTGCCGGCGCGCACCGTGCTGCGCGTGCATGGCCATGATGTCGTGGTCAGCACCGACGGCGTCGAGGTCGAGCGCCACGAGTGCGCCGACCCGCTGGAGTTCGTCGAGCAGTTCAAGGCGCGCTACAAGGTGCCGACCATCGTTGGTCTGCCGCGCTTCAACGGTGGCCTGGTGGGCTACTTCGGCTATGACAGCGTGCGTTACGTCGAGCCCAAGCTGGCTGCCGGGGTGAATCCCGATGCGCTGGGCACGCCGGACATCCTGCTGATGGTGTCCGACGCGGTGGTGGTGTTCGACAACCTGGCCGGCAAGATGCACGGCATCGTTCTGGCCGACCCGGCGCAGCCGGATGCCTTCGAGCAAGGCCATGCGCGCCTGCGCGAGATCCTGCACAAGCTGCGCCAGCCGATCACCCCACGCCTGGGCGTGGACCTGTCTGCGCCTTTGGGCGATGAGCCGGCGTTTCGCTCCAGCTACAGCCAGGGCGACTACGAGGCGGCGGTCCGTGCGATCAAGGAGTACATCCTGGCCGGCGACTGCATGCAGGTGGTGATCTCCCAGCGCATGTCGATTCCGTTCAAGGCCGCGCCCATCGACCTGTACCGCGCGCTGCGTTGCATCAACCCGACGCCCTACATGTACTTCTTCAACTTCGGCGACTTTCATGTGGTCGGCTCCTCGCCCGAGGTGCTGGTGCGCGTCGAGGATGGCCTGGTCACCGTGCGCCCCATCGCCGGCACGCGTCCGCGCGGCGCCAGCGAGGAGGCGGACAAGGCGCTGGAAGACGACCTGCTGTCCGACGCCAAGGAAATCGCCGAGCACCTGATGCTGATCGATCTGGGCCGTAACGACACCGGCCGCGTGTCGCAGATCGGCTCGGTCAAGCTCACCGAGAAGATGGTCATCGAGCGCTATTCCAACGTCATGCATATCGTCTCCAACGTCACCGGTCAGCTGAAACCCGAGCTGTCGGCAATGGACGCGCTGCGCGCCATCCTGCCGGCCGGCACCCTGTCCGGCGCGCCGAAGATCCGCGCCATGGAAATCATCGATGAGTTGGAGCCGGTCAAGCGCGGCGTCTACGGCGGCGCAGTCGGCTACTACGCCTGGAACGGCAACATGGACACCGCCATCGCCATCCGCACCGCGGTGATCAAGGACGGCGAGCTGCACGTGCAGGCCGGCGCCGGCATCGTCGCCGACTCGGTGCCCGCGCTGGAGTGGGAAGAAACCCTGAACAAGCGCCGCGCCATGTTCCGCGCCGTCGCGCTCGCCGAACAGACTGCCGTCCAGGCCCAGGAATAACAGGAGCCGTACCATGCTTTTGATGATCGACAACTACGACTCCTTCACCTACAACGTCGTGCAGTACCTGGGCGAGCTGGGCGCCGACGTCCATGTGATCCGCAACGACGAGCTGAGCATCGCCGAAATCGAAGCACTGAAGCCCGAGCGCATCGTCGTCTCGCCCGGCCCGTGCACGCCGACCGAGGCGGGGGTGTCCATCGAGGCCATCCTGCATTTCGCCGGCAAGCTGCCGATCCTTGGCGTCTGCCTCGGCCACCAGAGCATCGGCCAGGCCTACGGCGGCGACGTGGTGCGTGCGCGCCAGGTGATGCATGGCAAGACCAGCCCGGTGTTCCATGCGGACAAGGGCGTATTCGCCGGCCTGAACAACCCGCTCACCGTGACCCGCTATCATTCTCTGGTGGTCAAGCGCGAAACCCTGCCGGACTGTCTGGAGATCACCGCCTGGACCCAGCACGAAGACGGCTCGGTCGATGAGATCATGGGCCTGCGCCACAAGACCCTGAACGTCGAGGGCGTGCAGTTCCACCCCGAGTCCATCCTCACCGAGCAGGGCCACGAACTGTTCGCCAATTTCCTCAAGCAGACCGGAGGCGTGCGCGCATGAATATCAAGGAAGCTCTGGGCCGGATCGTCGCCCAGCTCGATCTAACTACCGAGGAAATGCAGGCGGTGATGCGCGAAATCATGACCGGCCAGTGCACCGACGCGCAGATCGGCGCCTTCCTCATGGGCATGCGCATGAAGAGCGAGACCATCGACGAGATCGTCGGTGCCGCCAGCGTGATGCGCGAGCTGGCCGCTCCGGTGGTCATCGACGCCGAGCGCCTGGTCGACACCTGCGGCACCGGCGGCGATGGCATGAATATCTTCAACGTCTCCACCGCGGCGGCCTTCGTCGTCGCGGCGGCCGGCGGCAAGGTGGCCAAGCACGGCAACCGCGCAGTCTCCGGCAAGAGCGGCAGTGCCGATCTGCTGGAAGCGGCCGGCGTCTACCTGGGGCTCAAGCCCGAGCAGGTGGCGCGCTGCGTCGAGAGCGTGGGCGTCGGCTTCATGTTCGCGCCGTCTCATCACGGGGCGATGAAGCACGCCATCGGCCCGCGCCGCGAGCTGGGCCTGCGCACCCTCTTCAACATGCTCGGCCCGATGACCAACCCGGCTGGTGCCAGGCATCAGGTCATCGGCGTGTTCAGCCAGGCGTTGTGTCGGCCGATGGCCGAAGTGCTGCAGCGCCTGGGTAGCGAGCATGTATTGGTGGTGCACGCGCAGGATGGCCTGGACGAGATCAGCCTGGCCGCGCCTACCTTCGTCGCCGAGCTCAAGGACGGCAAGATCAGCGAGTACCGCATCCAGCCCGAGGATTTCGCCATCAAGAGTCAGAGCCTGATCGGCCTGACCGTCGACAACGCCGAGCAGTCGCTGGAACTGATCCGCGACGCGCTGGGGCGGCGCAAGACCGAGAATGGTCAGAAGGCCGCCGACATGATCGTGCTCAATGCAGGCGCTGCACTGTACGCCGCTGACCATGCCAGTAGTCTGCGCGAAGGCGTGCAGCTGGCCCACGATGCCTTGCACACCGGGCTGGCGCGCGAGAAGCTGGAGGAGCTGGTGTCCTTTACCGCGGTATTCAAACAGGAGAACGAAGGGTGAGCGTGCCAACCGTACTGGAGAAGATCGTCGCCCGTAAGTTCGAGGAAGTGGCCGCGCGCCGCGTCCAGGTCAGCCTCGCCGAACTGGAAGCGGCCGCCCGCGCCGCCGATGCGCCGCGCGGCTTTGCCCGGGCGCTGCTGGAGCAGGCGGCGCGCAAGCAGCCGGCGGTGATTGCCGAGATCAAGAAGGCCTCGCCGAGCAAGGGCGTGCTGCGCGCCGACTTCGTGCCCGCCGATATTGCCCGCAGCTACGAGGCCGGCGGTGCCACCTGCCTGTCGGTGCTGACCGATATCGATTTCTTCCAGGGTGCCGATGAATACCTGCAGCAGGCTCGCGCCGCCTGCGCGCTGCCGGTGATCCGCAAGGATTTCATGGTCGATCCCTACCAGATCGTCGAGGCCCGCGCCCTCGGCGCCGATTGCGTGCTGCTGATCGTGTCCTGCCTGGATGACGTGCGCATGGCCGAACTGGCCGCGGTGGCCAAGGATGTCGGCCTCGACGTGCTGGTGGAGGTACATGATGGCAACGAACTGGAGCGCGCGCTCAATACTCTGGATACGCCGCTGGTGGGGATCAACAACCGTAACCTGCACACCTTCGAGGTCAGTCTGGAAACCACTCTGGACCTGCTGCCGCGCATTCCGCGTGAGCGCCTGGTGGTGACCGAGAGTGGCATTCTCAACCGCGCCGATGTCGAGCTGATGGAGATCAGCGAGGTGTATGCCTTCCTGGTTGGCGAGGCCTTCATGCGGGCTGAGAGCCCCGGGGCCGAGCTGCAGCGTTTGTTCTTTCCCGAGCGTGGGCGGCCGACGGTGGTCGGCAAGGACCCCGAGTAAACGAAAAAGCCGGCAATCAAGCCGGCTTTTTCATGGGGCGGGGTTCAGCGCGTGCCGAAGACCACCATGGTCTTGCCTTTCACGTGCACCAGGCCCTGTTCTTCCAGGGACTTGAGTACGCGACCGACCATCTCCCGCGAGCAGCCGACGATGCGGCCGATTTCCTGGCGGGTGATCTTGATCTGCATGCCGTCCGGGTGGGTCATGGCGTCCGGCTGCTTGCACAGATCGAGCAGGGTGCGGGCGACGCGGCCGGTGACATCGAGGAAGGCCAGATCGCCGACCTTGCGCGTGGTGTTGCGCAGGCGCTCTGCCATCTGGCTGCCGAGGGCGAAGAGGATGTCGGGGTCCTGCTGGGTCAGTTCGCGGAATTTGGCGTAGCTGATTTCCGCCACTTCGCATTCGGTCTTGGCGCGTACCCAGGCGCTGCGCTCCTTCTCCGCGCCATCCTTCTCGAACAGGCCCATCTCACCGAAGAAGTCGCCAGAGTTGAGGTAGGCGATGATCATCTCGCGGCCATCGTCATCCTCGATCAGGATGGTGACCGAGCCCTTGACGATGAAGAACAGCGTTTCGCAACGATCACCTGCGTAGATGATGGTGCTTTTGGCGGTGTAGCGACGGCGATGACAGTGTGCGAGAAGCTTGTCGAGGTTCTTGATTTTAGGTGTGAGGGTAATAGCAACCATGCCCGAGTCCCGAATATGAAAAATGAAGGCCTTTATCCAACGGCAATTTCTTATTGGTTATCCGGCCAAGTGTGCCAGCATTCCGGCGTCAGCTTAACAGACATACGATGACCAGGGCGTATTTTGCGACTTGGCTAACACTACTCCGTGGAACTTTGTCGCACAGGCCACACAGCAGGGGATTCCATGGCTGTGCTAACCTGCCGAACTTTCCACCCAGGGAGCCTGAATCAATGAAAGCGCGCGTGCAGTGGGCCGGTGAAGCCCTGTTCCTCGGCGAGTCCGGTAGCGGCCATGCCGTGGTGATGGACGGCCCGCCCGATGCCGGCGGTCGCAACCTCGGCATTCGGCCGATGGAAATGCTGCTGATCGGCCTGGGCGGTTGCAGCAACTTCGATGTGGTCAGCATTCTGCGCAAAGGGCGTCAGCCGGTGGAAAGCTGCGAGGTGTTCCTCGACGCCGAACGCGCCAGCGAGGAGCCCAAGGTATTCACCAAGATCCACCTGCATTTCGTGGTCAAGGGCCGTGGGCTGAAGGAAGCCCAGGTCAAGCGCGCGGTGGAGCTGTCGGCGGAAAAATACTGCTCGGCCTCGATCATGCTGGGCCGTGCCGGGGTGGCTATCAGCCACGACTACGAAATCGTCGAGCTGGGCTAGGCCTCTACGCTGTAAACCACAAGGGCGCCGATTGGCGCCCTTGTTGGTTTCAGATGCGGTAGGTGCTCTTGGTCATGGCCTTCGACAGCAGGGTCATGCCGAACTTCACCGGCGCCGGGAAGCGCACGCCACCGGCGGCCAGGGCGCTGTTGGCGTGCTGCTCCTCGTCGATGCGCATCTGTTCGAGGATGGCGCGCGACTTGGCATCGTGTTCGGGAATCTGTTCCAGATGCTCATCCAGATGCTTGCACACCTGATCTTCGGTGGCGGCCACGAACCCCAGGCTGACCCGATCGCTGACCAGGCCGGCCACGGCGCCGACGCCAAAGGACAGGCCGTAGAACAAGGGGTTGAGCACGCTGGGATGACTGCCCAGCTCGCGGATGCGCTGCTCGCACCAGGCCAGGTGATCGATCTCCTCGTCGGCCGCGTGCTCCATGGCGCTGCTTACTTCCGGCAGCTTGGCGGTCAGCGCCTGGCCCTGGTAGAGCGCCTGGGCGCAGACCTCGCCGGTATGGTTGATGCGCATCAGCCCGGCGATATGCCGGCTCTCCTCGGGGTTCAGATCCGTTTCCGCCTGAACGATGGCCGGAGACGGACGGCTGGATGCGCCACTGAAGGGCAGCAGGGTACGTAGCGCAGCATCGGCCTGCAGCAGCAGGCGATCGACGGGGGAGTACTGGCGTTCACTGGCCATGGGGCACCTCCGGAAAACACAACGCGACTAGTCTACTGCAAAGTGACTGGGACGTCCGAGCTCAGGGCAATTCGCGCAGCACGCGAAAACCCAGGGCATAGTCGCGGTGATGCGGCTGCTTGAGGTCGCGCATGCTGCTGCGCAGGTAGGTCGGGCCGCTGTTCCAGGCGCCACCGCGAACCACCCGCGGGCTGCTGTCGAGCAGGCCGGCGCTTTGCGTTTCGCTGCCATCGAAGCTCTGCGTGAAGCGCGAAGCCGTCCATTCCCAGACGTTGCCGGCGGTATCGTGCAGGCCGAAGCCGTTGGCCGGAAACTGGCCCACTGTAGCCGTCTTGTTACGCAGCAGGCGAGGGCTGGCGCAACCGCGGCAGTGCGCGCGGGGCCGGGTTTCATCACTGTCCAGTGCGTCGCCCCACCAGTAATAGGTCTGGCTGCCGCCACGCGCCGCGTACTCCCACTCGGCTTCGGTGGGTAGGCGGTAACGCGCGCCGGTCTCGCGCGACAGCCACTGCGCATAGGCGTGTGCATCGCGCCAGGACACGTGGATCACCGGGCGCTGCGCGGAAAGACCCCAGCCCTCGTTATCTGGCATGGGCAGCTTGTTGGCTTCGGCATATGTCTGCCAGTCGGCAAAGGTGACCTCGTAGCGGCCGATGGCGAACGGCTTGTCGATTGCCACGCTCCGTTGCGGCCGCTCGTTGTCGTTACCGCGGCCGCTGCCATCGCCCATCAGGAACTGCCCGGCGGGCACCACCACCATCTCAGGTCCCATGCCGCCGCCGGTCAGGACGTCAGTGAGCGTCTGACCGTTACAGGCCTGGGGGGCCACCAGCAGCGCCAGGCTCGCGCTTATCGCCAGAGACAAGGCGGTGTGACTGCGGCACGCTTTCAATACTTGCACGACGCCATGCCTCCGGCGACGATCTGCCTGTTAGGACAGTCCATGCAGCGAGCTCCCGTTATTGCAAACCGCGGATGTTAACCCTGCATGGCTGGCTGGCAAACCTCACAAGGAGTGCGTGTTGAAGAACGATATTCACGATCTGGGACTGGTGCTGGATTCCAAGGTCAAGCTGGTGGTCATCGAGTCCTGGGACGAGATGCGCGTGCTGGAAACCCTGACCGGCCTGGCGGTCAAGCGCGGCCTCGGTCTGCACACCTGGTCGGTGACCGAGGGGCTGCAGCGCCTGGGGTTCGGGGGCGCGCCGGTGGACGAGGCGCCGACTTTGGAGCCGGAAGCGGCGCTGCGCATGATCAAGGCCGATCCGCAGCCGAACCTCTACGTGATGTGCGACCTGCACCCCTTTCTCGACGACAACCCGCGGCTGGTTCGCCTGCTCAAGGAAATCGCCATGAGCGAGGCGGCGCACAAGCCGACCCTGGTGCTGGTGTCGCATGCCCTCAAACTGCCTGCCGAAGTACAGCGTTACGCGGCGCGCTTCAGCCTGGCGCTGCCCTCGGAAGACGAACTGCTGAGCATCGTGCGGGACGAGGCGACGCGCTGGAGCGAGCGCAACCGCGGTGCGCGGGTGCGTACCGACAATCGCACCCTGCAGCAGGTGGTGAAGAATCTGCGCGGCCTCAGCCATGCCGAGGCGCGTGCCCTGGCGCGCAACGTGATCTGCGACGACGGTGCGATCACCCAGGAAGATATTCCCGAGCTGAACAAGACCAAGTTCCAGTTGCTGGATCTGGAGGGCGTGCTCAGCTTCGAGTACGACACCGCGCGTTTCGCCGATGTCGGCGGCCTGCTCAACCTCAAGCGCTGGCTGGCCGAGCGTCAGGCCGGCTTTCTCGAAGGCAAGGGTATCGATGCGCCCAAGGGCGTGATGCTGGTCGGCGTGCAGGGCGGCGGCAAGAGTCTGGCGGCCAAGGCGGTCGCTGGTCTCTGGGGGCTGCCGCTGCTGCGCCTGGATTTCGCCTGCCTGTACAACAAGTTCTTCGGCGAGACCGAGCGCAACCTGCGCGAGGCGCTGCGCCTGGCCGAACAGATGGCGCCCTGCGTGCTGTGGATGGACGAGGTGGAGAAGGGCCTGGCCAGCGGCGATCATGACGGCGGCGTGAGCCAGCGCGTGCTCGGCACCCTGCTGACCTGGATGGCCGAACGCAAGGCTCCGGTATTCGTCGTCGCCACGGCCAATGCCATCGACCGCTTGCCCCCCGAACTGGTGCGCAAGGGGCGCTTCGACGAGCTGTTCTTCGTCGACCTGCCCGATGCCGAGGTGCGCGCCGAGATCTTTCGTATCCACCTGCAGCGCCGCGAACTGGAACCGGCCGGTTTCGACCTGGCGCAGCTGGCCGCGGCCAGCGAGGGTTTCTCTGGTGCGGAGATCGAGCAGGCGGTGGTCAGTGCGCTGTACGCCGGGCAGGCGCAGCAGCAGGCGGTGGATCAGCATCTGCTGCTGCGCGCGCTGCAGAGCACCGCGCCGCTCTCGGTGGTGATGGCCGAGCGTCTGGCTGCATTACGACAATGGGCCGATGGGCGGACGGTCAACGCCGGTTGAGGCTGTATCAGCCTTGGGTGAAGGGGCGTGTCAGACGGCCGCTGAGCTTGCGCACCAGCCAGCGTGGTGCCAGGCGCGAACTCAACGCCAGCAGACGGTTGCGCCAGCCGGGGATGATGATGGCGCGGTTCTTTTCCAGGGCGCGGACGGTGATCAACGCCACCTCTTCCGCGCTCATCATCAGCTTGCTGCTCTCGAGGCGGCTGACGTTCATCCCGGCGGCGCGGAAGAAGGCGCTGCGCGTCGGACCGGGGCAGAGCACGCAAACGCGCACACCACGCTGGCGCAGCTCCTCACGCAGCCCCTCGGAAAAGTGCAGCACATAGGCCTTGCTGGCGTAGTAGCTGCTCATCCAGGGGCCCGGTTGAAAGGCTGCGACCGACGCCACGTTGAGAATCTGCCCACCGCCACGTTCGGCCATATGCTGGCCGATGGCGTGACATAGCCGCGTCAGTGCCAGCACGTTGACCTCCAGCTGCTCCTGCTCGCGGCCCCAGTCCTGTTCGAGAAAGGCGCCTGCGCAACCGAGGCCGGCGTTGTTCACCAGCAGGTCGATCCGCCACTGCCCCTGCTCAAGCTCATGCAGCAGTCCGGATATCCGCAGTGGCTCGCTGAGGTCGCACAGACGAAACAGCACGTCGACGCCGAAGCGCTGCGCCAACTCGCAGGCGATGCTCTCCAGCGCGTCGCGCCGTCTGGCCACCAATATCAGGTTGCGCCCCCGACGCGCCAAGGCCTCGGCCATGGCCAGGCCGAGGCCGCTGGAGGCGCCGGTGATCAATGCATAGCTGGGCATGGTGCCGGGCTATTGCTCTTGGAACTCGGCGGCGCGCTCGACATAGCCCTGGTACTGGGGAATGGCGATGGCGGCGACGATGCCGGTGATCGGCACCAGCAGGAACAGCCAGGCCAGTACCTTGACCGCCGTGCTGTTGGGCGGTGGCGGCGGGCCGAAGCGATTGACGCCCTGGGTACCGGGAATAATCAGCATCAGCAGGGCGAACACGCTGCCGACGATCGGTATCAGGTGGACCAGCAGCAGCCAGCCGGACCAGCCGATGTCATGCAGGCGCTGTACGCCGATGCAGATGCTGATCACGATGGCGCCGATGCTGACGAGCACCAGAAGCAGCATCGCCAGCGTCGAGGAGAAGGCGGCCATGCCCGTTCCCAGCAGCAGGATGGGCATGAAACACAGGGTGACTGCCATCAGCCAGCCCAGGTAGCGCACGCGGCCGATCCGACCGCTGACCCCGAATACCTTGAGCTCGGAAAACTCCGGCAGCTGCTCGGCGACATTCGCCTGAGGCGGGGCATAGGGCGATGCACTGGCGGGCGCCGAGGCTGGCTGAGGCGACGCGGCCAGCTGTGCCTGGCGAGCGAGATACTTCTCGATAATGATCCCGCAGGCCGAGCATTCGTCTGCCTTGGGCTGCTCGTGGCCACACTTGGGGCAGGTCATGCTGGTACTGGCGGCGGACGTCGCAGCCGCTTCTTGAGGCGCTTCCTCCTGATGATCATCGGTGGGCACCAGGCTCAGGCTGGCGGCCTGATCCAGCTCCTTGCGGACCCGGGCACCGGCGTTCTGCAGGGCGGTGAGGTACTGGTTGGCCTCGTTCTCGCCCAGATCGCGCTTGAGTGCCACCTGCGCGCCACTGAACAGGCTATCGATACGGGCAAGATCGCTCTTGAACAGGCGGGCCAGGTTTTCCTTTACCGTTTCCAGCGTGGTCTCGGGCATCAGTTCGCCGTCGAACACTATCTTGTAGCGCGGTTGATTCATGCGGGCTTCCTTGTCTGCGGGAAGTTGTGAGGGTGAGCTAAGCCTAGAGTGCGGCAAGGCCAATATACAAGCGGCCTGCAGCACAGTTCGCATTCGTCTTTCAGCCGGTGGGCAGCGTGCTCCAGCGACCGACCAGCTGGCCTGCGCGCAGCAGACGCATTTCGCCGAAACCGCCAAGCAGACCCTCGCTGATTGCCGGGCGCAGAAAAACCCAGTCGTCCGCTCTTAGGCCGGTGGCCGCGCTGCCGATCAGGCGCTCCTGATTGGCACTGCGTCCGTACAGGGCGTCGTAGTCGAGTCCGGCCGGCGATACGGGGTGTGCGGGCCAGCGCCCCCCATAGAGGTAATAGGCATGCTCGCGATTGGGATTCCAGGCGTTCATCAGCGGCTGCACGGCGCCCAGATAGGGTAGGGCGCCGTCCGCTACCTTGAGCAGCGGGCTGGCGATCCACAGGGCCGGTTGATGTTCGCTCAGGGCAGGCGTGTCGAAGTCGCCCGGCTTGAGCAGAGCGGAGCCCACCGCGACCTCATTGAGCGGAGTGTCCGAGCGGCTGTGCAGTGGGTAGGTCAGACTGCCACCGCCGTTGAGCAGCGGTTGCCGCGGCCAGAGCTGAGGGAACGCCCGAGCTGCGGCGAGGAACTCGCGGTAACGGGCGTTGGTATCGGCGAAAACCCGGCGTTGCTCGGTCCAGGGCGGGGCATGGGCGACGTGCGCGTCATACCCCATCAACCCCTGCAGTTGCAGCTGCGGCTGGTCCTGCAGGTGCTGCAGGGCCTGGCCCAGGGCTTGCGGATCGCGAAAGCCGCCTCGCGTCATACCGATATCGATCTCCAGGGCGATGCGCAGGGGTTGCCCCAGCGCCTGGGCCAGCTCGGCGTACTGGCGCAGCCGCTCTGCGCTATCGATAAGCCAGGTCAACTGGCGGGCAGGGGTGAAACCAAGATGGCCTGGCAGCTGGCGATAGAAGTTCAGCGCGGCATGCACCGGCATGGGTTTGCCCAGCAGTAGATCGGCCTGCGGGAAACTGCGCGCCAGGCGGTTCAGCTGCGGCTGGTGAAAGACCATGAAGCGCTGGGTTTGCAGGCGTTTGGCCAGATATTCGAGCAGCCCCACGCTGGCCAGCGATTTGCTCACCAGGCGCAAGCCAAGACGGCCGTTCAATCGCTCGGCGAGCAGATCGGCATTGGCATCCAGGCGGTCCAGATCCAGCAGCAGCGCTGGAATACCATCGCCTTCCTGCTGCAGAAGGCGGTTGAGTGCGGCGAAATAGGCGTCGTGCTGCTGGCCGCGATCGTGCGGTCGCAGCGCCCAGCCCGCAAGCAGGCCGAGGGCGCCCACAGCCAGCAGATGGCGGCGTTTCATCGCGGCCAGCGTTGCCCCAGCTGTTGGCTGCGCACCAGGGCGGCCCGGTATTCGCGATCGAGTCGCGCTACCAGCTCCTGCACCGACGGCAGGTCGTCGATCCCGCCAACCCCCTGGCCGGCCGACCAGACGGTTTTCCAGGCCTTGGCTTCCTCATCCATGGGTTTGAGTTTTTCGCCGTAATTGATGTCGGCCTTGTTCTGCAGCTGCTTCAGGTCATAGCCGGCCTGCTCCAGGCTCTGGCGCATGAAACTGGCCGGCACGCCCGATACCGCCGGGGTGTGGATGATATCGGCTGCCTGGGCACCGAGGATCATGCGCTTGTAATCCTCGGAAGCATTGTTTTCCTGGGTAGCGATAAAGCGTGTGCCCATATAGGCCAGATCGGCGCCGAGCAGCTGGGCAGCGAGAATTTCGTGGCCGTGATTGAGGCAGCCGGACAGCAGCACGGTCTTGTCGAAGAACTGCCGAATCTCCGCCAGCAGGGCGAAGGGGCTCCACGTGCCGGCGTGGCCGCCAGCGCCGGCTGCCACGGCAATCAGACCGTCCACACCGGCCTCGGCGGCCTTTTCGCCATGGCGGCGGGTGGTCACGTCATGGAACACCAGGCCGCCGTAGCTGTGCACGGCATCGACCACTTCCTTCACCGCGCCCAGGCTGGTGATGACGATGGGCACGCGGCGTTCGACGCAGATGGCCAGATCCGCCTGCAGCCGAGGGTTGCTGTTATGCACGATCAGGTTGACGGCGAAGGGGGCGGCGTCAGCCGCAAGACTGGCTTCGATCTCGTCGAGCCAGGCGGCGAAGCCGGCGCTCTCGCGCTGGTTCAGCGCCGGAAAGCTGCCAACGATACCGCTGTTGCAGCAGGCACTGACCAGTGCCGGATTGGACACCAGGAACATCGGCGCAGCCACCAGCGGCAGGCGCAGGCGTTGTTCGAGCAGGGCGGGCAGAGACATGGCGAATTCCTCAGAAGGGGCGGACGACGACCAGGATGACGATGCCCAGCAGGGCCAGCACCGGCGCTTCATTGAACCAACGATAGAACACGTGGCTGCGGCTGTTCTCGCCGCGGGCAAAGCGCTTGAGCTGGGCGCCGCACAGGTGGTGATAGATCACCAGGGCAGCGACCAGCGTGAGCTTGGCGTGCATCCAGCCCTGGCTGAAGTAATAGCCGGGATTGAGGGTCAGCAGCCAGATGCCCAACGCCAGCGTGGCGATCATCGACGGCAGCATGATGCCGCGATACAGCTTGCGCTCCATGATGCAGAAGCGCTCGTGGCTGGTGGCGTCGTTGCTCATGGCGTGATAGACGAACAGGCGCGGCAGATAGAACAGGCCGGCGAACCAGCAGACCATGGCGATGATGTGCAGAGCCTTGAGCCAGAGATAGAGCATTTTCGCTTCTCGCGCTGAAAAATGGTCTCGATAGTAGAGGCAGGCGACGGCCTGCGTCACCTCTGCGGTTGGAGCTTGGCCGATGCGGCTTTATCATCGGTAGCTTTCCAATGGCTTTTGCAAAGGGGCATGTGATGATCAAGGTCGGTATCGTCGGCGGCACGGGCTACACCGGTGTCGAACTGCTGCGTCTGCTGGCGCAACACCCGCAGGCAGAGGTGGCCGTGATCACTTCCCGTTCCGAGGCCGGCCTGCGCGTCGACGAGATGTACCCCAATCTGCGCGGCCACTATCCGGAGCTGGCCTTCAGCGTGCCGGACGTCGCCACGCTGGGTGCCTGCGATGTGGTGTTCTTCGCCACGCCACACGGCGTCGCCCATGCGCTGGCCGGTGAGCTGCTGGCCGCCGGCACGCGGGTGATCGACCTGTCCGCCGACTTCCGCCTGCAGGACGCCGAAGAGTGGGCCAAGTGGTACGGCCAGCCGCACGGCGCTCCCGAGCTGCTGAGCGAAGCGGTATATGGCCTGCCCGAAGTCAACCGCGAGGCGATCAAGACGGCGCGCCTGATCGCCGTACCCGGCTGCTACCCGACCGCTACTCAGCTCGGCCTGATCCCACTGCTGGAAGC
The DNA here is from genome assembly GCF_021495345.1 of Pseudomonas hydrolytica. NCBI lineage: Bacteria > Pseudomonadati > Pseudomonadota > Gammaproteobacteria > Pseudomonadales > Pseudomonadaceae > Ectopseudomonas > Ectopseudomonas hydrolytica. The sequence continues at coordinate 4,599,427 of NZ_CP099397.1, read as the reverse complement.
CGGCTTGGCCGATGCCGGCAGCCTGATCGCCGACTGCAAGAGCGGCGTCAGCGGCGCCGGCCGTGGTGCCAGCGTTGGCTCGCTGTTCTGCGAGGCCGGCGAGAGCATGAAGGCCTACTCGGTCAAGGGCCATCGCCACCTGCCGGAGATTCGTCAGGGGCTGCGCCTGGCAGCTGGTGGCGACGTCGGTCTGACCTTCGTGCCGCACCTGACGCCGATGATCCGCGGCATCCATGCGACCCTCTATGCCCGCGTGGCCGACACCTCGGTCGATCTGCAGGCACTGTTCGAGCAGCGCTACGCCAATGAGCCCTTCGTCGACGTGATGCCGGCCGGCAGCCACCCGGAAACCCGCAGCGTGCGTGGTGGCAACGTCTGCCGCATCGCCGTGCACCGCCCGCAGGGTGGCGACCTGGTGGTGGTGCTGTCGGTGATCGACAACCTGGTCAAGGGCGCCTCCGGCCAGGCGGTACAGAACATGAACATCCTCTTCGGTCTCGACGAGCGTCTTGGTCTGTCGCACGCGGCCCTGTTGCCGTGACGCCGGCCTGGGAGGTCCGCCTCAGCGATCCGCGTCGAGAGCGTCGACGCCGCTGGATACTGGTCTTGCTGCTGCTGGCCATTCCCGGAGCGTTTCTGCTGGGCTTCTTCGGGGCCCAGCAGCACGGCCAGCAGGTGGAGGATCAAACCCATGCTCTGCTGGCCAGGCTGGCCGAGCAGGAGCAGGAACTGGAGTTGCTGCGTCAGCGTCTGGCCGTGGTCGGCAGCAGTGACAAGGTCAGCCAGCAGGCCATCGAACAGAATCGCCGCACCATCAAGCTGCTCGAGGAGCAGATCTTCAAGCAACAACAGGATCTGGCCTTCTACAAGGGCGTGCTGGCGCCTGCCAGTCGTCGCGAAGGCATCCGTATCCGCGCCTTTGAGCTGCAAGCCACGGACTCGCCCGGCCATTTCCGCTACAAAGTGCTGATGAGTCGTGTGGGGAGCAGTGACGAGCCGCTAAAGGGCAAGTTGCGGATCACCGTCGAAGGACAACAGGGCGGCAAGGACGTCAGTCTGGACCTGTCGCAGTTGTCCGGTGAGGTGAGCGAGGCCAGCATCCCGTTCTCCTTCAAGCATTTTCAGTCATTTCCCGAGGCCGGACGCTTCGGCGAGATGCAACTGCCTGATGGCTTCGAGCCGCGTCAGGTAAAAGTCCGTGCGGAAGTCGAAGGTGACAAGCCGCTGGATCGTACGTTCGATTGGATAAACCAGGAGCAATAGCCACCCATGTGGAACAAAGACAAGGCCAAGCCTGACTTGCAGCGTTTCAGCGGCAAGACCAGCCTGATTGCCGCCGGCGCCGAGCTGGTGGGCGATATGCGTTTTCAGGGCGCGGTGCAGGTGGATGGCCGGGTTACTGGCAATCTGCTTGCCACCGAAGGGCTGGTGCGGGTCAGCGTAGGTGGCCTGGTTGAAGGTGAGGTGCGTGCACCCCATATAGTGATTGATGGTGAGGTGAACGGTGATGTCTTCGCCGCCGGCCATCTGGAGCTGGGCGCGCGCGCTCGGGTGCGGGGCAACCTGCACTACGGCTTGATGGAGATGGCCATGGGCGCGCAGATCGAAGGCAGGCTCTTCCATCTGAAAGACGGCGAGCGGCCGTTGGAGCTGCCGGCCACCTTGGATACCGAGCAATAGTTGACCAATTTTCTCGGGCAAGCGGATAATGCACGCCCAACGCAGTATGGCGCATGGCGCCGGGAGTCACAGCATGAGCGTCGAAACCTTCACCCCTGCCCCCTTGCACTTCACCCAGGGTGCTGCAAGCAAGGTGAAGACCCTGGTCGATGAAGAGGGTAATCCGCGGCTGAAGCTTCGCGTGTTCGTCACGGGCGGTGGCTGCTCGGGCTTTCAGTACGGCTTCACCTTCGATGAGGATGTAGCCGAGGACGACACCATCGTCGAGCGCGAGGGCGTCAGTCTGGTGGTCGATGCCATGAGCTTCCAGTATCTGGTGGGCTCCGAGGTCGACTATCAGGAAGGGCTGGAAGGATCGCGCTTCGTGATCAAGAACCCCAACGCCACCACCACCTGTGGCTGCGGATCGTCCTTCTCGATCTGAAGTCTTCGCCTCATGACGACGCCGCGCTTGATGCGCGGCGTTTTCGTTTTCAGGCGGGGTAGATGGCGCCGAGAACGCGCAGACCTCTGGCACCGGTGACACTCGGGCGATTGCCTGGAATGCCTTCCAGTGCGCAGTGCGCCAGCCAGGCGAAGGCCATGGCTTCGACCCAGTCCGGGTCCACGCCTTCGGCCGCGGTGCTGCTCACGTCGGTTCCTGCCAGCATCTCGCTCAGGCGCTTCATCAGGCAGGCGTTGTGGGCGCCGCCGCCACATACCAGCAGAGCATCCGTTTGTGCCTGGGCGCTGCGTAGTGCGCTGACGATGCTGCATGCGGTGAGCTCTACCAGCGTCGCCTGAACATCCTCGCTGGCCAGCTGTGGCAAGGCCCGCAGGTGGCCGAGCAACCAGTCGAGATTGAACAGCTCGCGCCCGGTGCTCTTCGGACCCTGCGCGGCGAAGAAGGGATCGCTCAGCAGTCGTTTCAGCAGCTCCGGGTGTACGTTGCCGCTGGCAGCCCAGGCGCCATCACGGTCATAGGTAAGGCCCTGGCAATGCTGAATCCAGGCATCGAGCAAAACGTTGCCGGGGCCGCTGTCGAATCCCAGAATCTCCTGGTCCGGTGAAAGCAGGCTGAGGTTGCTGAAGCCGCCGACATTGAGCACGGCTACGTGCCGTTGGTTATCGCCGAACAGATCCTGGTGAAAGGCGGGGACCAGAGGAGCACCTTGACCGCCTGCAGCCACATCGCGCCGACGAAAATCCGCGACCACGCAGATGCCGGTGAGCTCGGCCAGCAGTGCCGGGTTGCCGATCTGAATGGTGAAGCTGCGTGCCGGTTCGTGGCGCACGGTCTGACCGTGGCTGCCGATGGCGCGGATCTGCTGTGCGCTCAGGTTCTGTTGCTCAAGCAACTCGTTGACGGCGGCGGCGGCCAGTTCCACCCAGTGCTGTTCGGCAATGGCTGCGCGTGCCAGCTCGTCGTCGCCAGCGCTGCATAACGCCAGCAGCTCGCTACGCAGTCGTTCTGGCATGGGGCGGTAGAGCGTGGCGAGAAGGTGGGGGCGCTGACCTTGATCGATCAGCGCAATGTCCAGTCCGTCCAGACTGGTACCGGACATCACGCCAATATAGAGGGGCACGGCTTACTGCTGATTGGAGGCCAGCATGGTGGCCTTTTCCTGGTCCATGCGTGCCATCAGCGGTTTGCTCAGTTGCATGAAGCGCTGCTTCTCGCTCGCTGCAATGGGGTCGGCCATCGGCAGCTTCTGGCTGAGCGGGTCGACGTGTACACCGTTGACCTGGAACTCATAGTGCAGGTGAGGTCCGGTGGACAGGCCAGTGGTACCGATATACCCGATGATCTGCCCTTGCTTGACGTTAGCGCCGTTGCGAATGCCTTTGGCGAAACCCTGCATGTGCGCGTAGAGCGTACGGTAGCGCTGGCCATGCTGGATGATCACGGTGTTGCCGTAACCGCCGTTGCGGCCGGCCAGAGTCACGCGGCCGTCGCCAGCTGCCTTGATCGGTGTGCCGTGTGGCGCAGCATAGTCGACGCCCTTGTGTGCACGGATCTTGTTCAGGATCGGATGCTTGCGGCCGGTGGAGAAACGCGAGCTGATCCGGGCGAAGTCCACGGGGGTGCGGATGAACGCCTTGCGCATGCTTTCGCCATTGGCGTTGTAGTAGCTGGTGGTGCCTTGCTTGTTGGTGTAACGCACCGCCGTGTAGGTCTTGCCGCGATTGGTGAAGCGCGCCGAGAGGATGTTGCCGGTGCCGACACGCTTGCCGTTCACCACCTTCTCTTCATAGATCACTTCAAACTCGTCGCCTTCGCGAATATCCATGGCGAAGTCGATGTCGTAACCGAAGACGTTGGCCAGGTCCATGGTCAGGCTGTGCGACAGGCCGGCACGCTTTGCCGAGAGGAACAGCGAGCTGTTGATCACGCCGCGGCTGTAGGTGGTCACCACCTCGGGTTTGACCTGATCGCGCTCGAAATCGAAGCCCTTGTCGGTACGGCTGAGGCGAATGGTTTCCAGATCGCTGAGCTTGCTTTGCAGATGCTTCAGCTTGCCATCTTCATTTAGTTCGAACTCCAGCACCTGGCCGACCTTGAGGCGACTGAACTGCTTGGCGTCCTTGTTGCTATTGAGGGCTTCATGCAGATCGTTGGCGTTCAGGCCGACCTTGGCGAATACGGTAGAAAGCGTATCGCCGTTGCTCACCGTGATGTTGTGGTGGTTGGGGTCGGAGGGAGTGGTGGTGTCGGCTGTTTCTAGGATGTTCTCGTCAGCGTCTTCTGCGCTGTTTTCGGCGGTGTC